>NZ_JBKBWN010000002.1:0-400264 GCF_046314235.1 Anaerobacillus sp. | reverse complement strand
AAGTAACCGTCCACCCTCCAACCAAGAGATAAGGATTGTTACTTTTTTCGGTAATAATATGATCTTGGTCACCTGCTAGCTTCCTGATATACTTCTTTGCAAAGCATGCGACGAGTAATCACAGGAGCACCACATGCGGATGTAATTGCTTGACCGGACGTTCGCAGCGTTCGGTCATTTTAAATTTTGTGTTGTATTAAGTTTATTGAATACGAAAATTAGAGGATATTTCAAATGTTTGTTTTATTATTCTCGTTGGTTTTCACTAAAAAAAATGCAGTAATCCAGGAGGTAATTGGAATAACCAATGTTACGCCAATCCCGGCACAAAGAATTGTGATGATCTCAGCACTAAAGATCTTTGAATTTACAATCTCTCCTAGAGAATAGGATAAATCTTTAAACCAAATAAGCAACGCTAAATACCCTCCAAAGAAGGCGAAAAATAATGTATTCGTGCTTGTTCCCATTATATCTCTTCCAATACTTAATCCGGATGAGAATAAGTCTTTTCTACTAATCGTTGGATTATGGAAATGGATCTCACGCATAGGTGAGGAAATAGCGATAGCTGCATCAGTAATTGCGCCAATGGTGCTCATAATGATTACAGCAACTCCAACTTTAACAAAATCGATACCAATATAAAGGGAAAACATCGTTAGTTCTTCAATTTCTTCTTCTCCAAACCCTTGGATCATTGCTTTCTTTGTTAAAATGACAATGAAAAACAATAAGATAACGGTAGTAAAAACACTAGAAATGAAAGCTGTTTTTGTTTTAGTGTTTAATCCATTAATATAAAATAGATTTATACAACTTATCACTGTACATGCAATTAACGTTAAGATCATTAGATCCACGTTTGGGTTTTTCATCATAAAAATGAAGACAATAAGCACACCGAAATTGAAGAATATCGCTAAAAAAGACCTTACCCCTTTTTTACCACCAATTAAGGTCATCAAAAGGAAGAGGATGAGTGATAGTAAAACTAAAGTATTCTTAATCTTGCCCGCTTTCTATGAATAAAAAAGATAGTCGTATAGATACCTATAGGGATGGTTAACACGATTCCAATACCACCAGCTAGAGCCCGAGCCAATTCTAAGGAAAGGTTCATGGAAAGCGTAAACCCTAGTGGAGAATTATTTTTTAAAGACAAAATAAGGATTGGGATCGAACCACTTATATAGACAAAAAATAAAATATTTGTCATTGTTCCCATAATGTCTTTTCCAATTTCCATCCCTGAAGCTTTTAGTGCTTCCACCGAAATGTTATTATTCTTTTCATACAATCCAAATATAGAAGAGGACATGGTTATAGCTACGTCCATAACTGCCCCAAGAGAACCGAGGAATAATCCTGCCATAAACACCATTTGATAAGGTCGAGTGATAAACTGCATCCCCTCATATCGTAGTCCATTTTCTGACGTTAATTGAATAACAACATATGCGATTAACAGCGAGCTGAAAGTAGCTAAAAGGGTAGCTATAATAGCTGAAAATGTTTTTTCATTAAACCCGTTAACTAGCAACAAAGAAATAACAGTAAAAAAGATGATACTTACACCGCAAATAAGGACGAGACTTATTTGCGAATTATTTATATAGATATCTAAGGCAAACGATAACAATACCGCATTTACTGCCAGACTTATAATAGATAATAGTCCCTGCCTTTTTCCAATGATAATCAACGTGAAGATGAAAATCCATGCAACAAAAACTATATATGTATCACGTTTAACTTCTTCTATATATCCAGTTAAAACGGTATTTCCCTCTTTGATTTTATCAATTGATACAAAGACTTTTTGTCCAACTCTATACTCGTGATCATAAGTTTTAGATGCTGTATACTCATTATCTAAATAAATGAGCTTTCCTTTTTCTTCACCATTTTTAACCATCGCAGTTATCTCCTGAAAATAGATACGATCTTCATTTCCGAACATATCAATATAATCAGTTGTCTCTATCAATTCCGTTTCTATTATCTGGGCTATGGGTTGATCATATAAAGAATAATTGTAATGAACAAAGATGATGGAACCTACAAAAAATAACGATAACACTAGAAATAGAATGTAATATTTGCCTGTTATTTTTTTAAAAGTTTTTACTACATTCAACATAAAACCTCCAACTATTTGAAATAATCTCACAAAAAAATAATCGCGATTACTCTCGTAAAAACTAGGTGTGAAATCTATTGATTTTTTTCGCAACCATTTCATCATACCACCGAATGTAATTTTACTAAATAAAAAAATACTTGTAGGAAGCAGGGGGACGGTTCTGTTGCTTCTTTCGTTTCGCTAAACGAAGGAAGCGCAAGAACCGTCCCCCTGCTTCTTCCCTGCTTCTTAGAAAAAAGATTTGTAAAAAGCATGTCATGTTGTGATTATGGTCACTAAGCTCAAGGAGAAGAGGTGATATACTTTAAATATTGAGAGAGATTCTCACTTGGAGTAATTAATCGCAAATAGAAAGAGTGATCATATGAGTGAATGTATAAACAATCGCGAGCAACATGGCATCGATCAAAAATTGGAGCGCCTAGAGTTGCTAAAACAAGTGTTTTGGGATATCTATAATGGAAAAAATGTAGAAGAAGTTAAAGCCTTTGTTGATGAAAAACTGGGGAAAGTGACAGTAGAGGAAATTACCAAACTTTCTAAGTATCAACAAGAAGTAATAGAAGAAAAAGAATTGTCTGAAACTGAATTTCAAAGAATTTCTTCAGCTCATTTAACTATTATGGAAGGAAATATAGTAAAAGTTGAATATCCTCAAGAAATACCTGGCCATCCCATTCATACCTTCTGTAGAGAGAATAGAGAACTAGAGAACTTACTGCAATCGAAATTGAATCCAAGTATAGAGGAATTTGAGAAAGAGGACTCGCCAGACAATATTTATAAGTTAGTAGATAATTGCAACCTCTTGTATGATATTGACAAGCATTTTACACGGAAAGAGCAATTATTGTTCCCATACCTTGAGAAATACGGGATTAATGGTCCATCTGTGAATATGTGGAGACTTGATGATTATATACGAGATGCCATAAAGGAAGCGAAAAAGCTTTTAACAAATTATAACGGAGATAAAGAGAAAGTTCTTAGTACTTTACGCTACGTTGTTGAACAAATAACATTAATGATTTATAGAGAGGAACATATTCTCTTTCCAATGTCTATGAGTCATTTAACCGAGGATGAGTGGATAAAAATAGCTCAAGAAAGTGATGAAATAGGGTATTGCCTTACTGAGCCAGCTGCGGTTTGGAAGCCTGAAAGGGTTGATATACATGCGAAAGCAATTAGTGACGGATATATTAAGCTAGAAACCGGTGTTCTTTCACTAAATCAGCTCGAGCTAATGCTAAACCATTTACCAGTTGATATTACGTTTATCGACGACAAGGATATTGTCCGCTATTTTTCACACGGCAAGGAAAGAATCTTTGCCCGAACGAAAGCAATAATCGGGCGCACAGTACAAAATTGCCATCCGCCAAAAAGTGCTCATATCGTAGAAGCAATCCTCGATGATTTTAAGTCTGGAAAAAAAGAGACAGAGGATTTTTGGATCAAGTTTAAGGATAAATACGTCTATATTCGCTATTTTGCCGTTCGAAATGAGCAAAATAAGTACATGGGTACCCTCGAATTCACGCAAAATATCGACCCTATCCAAGCAATCGAAGGGGAAAAGCGGATATTATAGGAAGCAGGGGGACGGTTCTGTTGCTTCGCTTATGAAATTGCCAGTCGATAAAAAATTCCCTACAACAAGTTACGGTCGTAGGGAATTTTTTTTTATGCTTTTTTCTGTGCAACAATACTAACCGCACCTAGATATTCACTATATTTGTCAAATACCTTTTTCATTTCTAGTATTCTAGTTCGCGCCTTTGGTGTAGTCATGATATTTACACCTAGCCTCATGGTTCCTTTTAAGCCCTCATCGTCAATTATTCTAGTAACATTTAATAGATGCATTGGAGCAGTTTCAGTTTTTTCTATCGTAAAGCCATTTTGTTCTAAGATGTCTTTCCACTCACTGATTGTTAAAGGGCGTGCATTAACACGAATGACAGTTGATAATTCCTTATGGATCTCATTTTTCATTGCTTCAGAGATATCATCTGGAAGAAGGCACATTTCATGTATCCCGTATTTCCCACCAGCTTCTAAAATACGGTGGGCTTCATGAATAATTTTGTTTTTCATTTTCGTAGGTTGCATCGTTAACATAGCTTCACAGTACACGACAGTAGCCGATTGAGTTTCTAGCCCAGTTTCTTCAGCATTGGAAACGATGCATTGTTGATTTTCTCCATTTAAATAAACGGAAACTCTCCTAGCTGCTTCTGGGTCTTGTTCAATTCCCGTATAGAAAAGAGGGTTATTTTCTAAAGTTAAACGTGCTGTGACACCTAATCCAGGAGCAAATTCTACAACCTTATCGTTTTCTGTTATATGGAGATTTCGGATCATTTTCTTTGTGATCTCTATACCACCGGGTCTTAATACGGTTTTCCCCATTTTTGCTAATACCCAATGCCCTGGCATCTTTTCATAATCGTTATCTTTTAACTGTAGCATGGATGAACTCCCCTTTAATTCTTTATATATTCATTTTATAGAGAATGATAATCATTGTCAATTGTGGATTTAAGGCAAGGACAAGGGGACAGATACCTTGTCCCACCATTTAAGTAATAGTAGATGGGGAAGATACCGGGACAGAAAAAATGTCCCTCATCTACTTCGACTGTTTGCCCGACCTGAATAGAGAAGCTTAGGTGATGTAGTATTTTGTTTTGCTAAACGAAGGAAGCGCAAGAACCGTCCCCCTGCTTCGCCACTGAAAAAAACATTGAAAAAAATACCATTATCTGAAATGATTGTTAGTAGTTACGATTTAATAAGAAAAATTAATTTTGTCAAGGAGGATAAAAATGAAATATCTTTTAATATTTGGTCTATCATTTATGGTAGGTTTATTGATCTTGTTTGGTACGGGGAGTGGGCTTTATTTAATTACGATTTTCCCATATGTGATTATTCTATTTTTATTAAGTTTTATAGTTTGGTTTGGTATTAGCTTTATTAATATTCAAAGAGAACGGAATAATATTCTTGCTGAAATTGCAAAAAAACTTGAAATAGAAAATAAGTAATCTATTGTGAGACGTATTACCTTGAAAGTATCCTTTGATTTACGCAGCACATAACATGATGCAAAATGCGACTCTATTAATTAAATTGAAAAATGCGCTTGCTTACATAGAGGATATCGCTGTTCTTTTAACGAAACAGACTGAGTGAGTCTTCATACGAGAATTTGGAGAATGTTTTAATTGTATTTAATCCGTTCTTGATGACTAAAAATACATGGGATGAATATTGGGTGGTGCAGTAATGATCAGATTAATAGATATTAGTGAAGAAAATTGGTTGGAGGTAATCTTTTTATCGACGATGAAGGGGACGACTACAATTTGTGAGGAGTTTGTAGCATCTAACGCTCTGTCCTTGGTCCAAGCACAGTATGAAAAAACATGGACAACAAAAGCAATTGAATATGAAGGTAAAATTATTGGTTTTACGATGTACGGTTTTGCTAAAAAACAAGGCTATCATGAGCTTTGTCGGATTATGATTGACCATAAATATCAAGGGAACGGATATGGAACGGAAGCAATGGAACTGGTAATTACGGAGATGAAAAAAATCGAGAATTGTAAAAAGATTTATTTATCTACAGATCCAGAGAATATAAGAGGAAAGCATTTATACGAAAAATTAGGTTTTGTAAATACTGGCGAATTTGTTGATGAAGAAGAATTATATGTGTTATCGATTAATGAGTGATATAATGTGGAGCAAGAAAATGCGGTATGTTACAGGCAATTTTTTAAACGTGTTTTAGTTAACTGAAATTTGGAAGAAGGCCAGAGTGATGTCAATGAATAAAAACACTTTTAGGTCGATTGACAAATTTTATGATCTGAGAAATGAAACAGATGCTATCTTGGAGTATATAGAAGGCATTGTCTATTTGTCACCATCCCTATCAACAAAACACCAGCGAGTGTCGAGCCGGTTACAGTTAAAGTTCGGAAACTACCAAGAAGGTCGACAATGTGAAGTGTTCGTAGCCCCTTATGATATAGAACTAAAAAAAGACGATATCGAAGGACAAAAAATTGTCATTCCTGATATTAGTATAATATGTGATAAAAGTGGCTTTACGGAGACGAAGTACCAAGGGGTGCCAAAACTTATTGTAGAAATACTAAGTCCCACGAATCAATCACATGACTTAATAACTAAGCTTAATCTATATATGAAATTTGGAGTTACTGAGTATTGAATTGTAAATCCAATGCTAGAGTCGATAACAGTTTATGTTTTAAATTCCGAAAGCATGTACGAACAATTTGACATAAAAACCAGTAAAGGGAATGTTTCCTCAAAAGTATTTAGTGGGTTTGAGGTAGCTTTAGAAGATATTTTTGCATAGTAATAGGGAACTAAGTAGGCGTGAAATATTGCCGACCATTTATAAAATCGCCTGCAATTGATAGAAAAAAGTTAAGTGCCAGGCACTTAACTTTATTAGGTTTGAATGAAAGAAGTCGTAAGAAGTGAGTTAAAATCTGCACCCTAAGCTAGGCCTATTAAAATAAAGTTCCATTTATGCTAACTACCTACACTTTAGGAGTATGGTAGTTAGCATATATAGAAGGGTAACGCTAATTTGATAAATAAAGAAAGTGGATATCTTAGCGAAGCTTTCTTAGTCTAAAGGCATATCCCAGGTATGGAAGACCTGTAAAAACTAGTATGACTGTCGCAATTAAAAACACGATGAGCAAAGATAAAAACAATACGGCACCTTCGACCATCATTAGAGGAATCAAAAGGATCATCGTTAATAACAAGGAAAATATTGTATATTTTCTAAATAAATTTCTCATTCTTGTATATTTGTCAATAATAGTTTCTTTATCAGAGTAGATAGGTTTTGTACCTTTAGGGGCACTAAAAAAGTGCATATTTTCAAAGGTAAGAACGTGGCTCCATCCTGATGTTTCAAATAATGAGTAATACTCTTGATCTACATTATCCTGGTAATCAAGACTATACTCAATTTCCTGGGGCTCATCTTTTTTTAGTTGAAAGAACAAACCACCAGCTGAGAAGCCATCTAAAAACCAGCCTTTTTTTGCGTACTTGGCTAGCTTGTTAAGATCCTTCTTTTCTGAGAAAGCTAAACCGCCGTTTAAAAAATATTTTTTTTTTTGCATATTAAATTCCTCCTCTGTTTTTAAAGACCTGTTCTCCATGTAAGACCATTTCGCGCCTTCGCATTATTTCTTTTTTTAATAATTCAATTCCTTTTGCAGTCGTGATATAAGTCTTTCGTTGCCCTTCGCTATCGTCTATAGCTTCGATTAAGTCAGCTTCCAAAAGTTTTTTGAGTGTCGTGTATAAGGATGCTGGACCAATACTGATCCGTCCGTTTGTTATATCTTCAATGGTTTTCATAATCAAGTACCCATGTTTCGCCTCAACGAGCGAAAGTATAATGTAATAAGCACTGTCAGTTAACTCGCCCATTTTAAGGGAATCGTTTCTTGCCACTAGACTACCTCCTTTCAAGGTAAAAAAGTAACATATCATTAAATGATATATCGTTTAATGATATGTTATCATGTGATGGATAAAACTGTCAACACAAGGTTAAATCTTGTCACTAAATCTCCTAACGCAATCGCTGCCAAATCAAGAAAAGGTATATCTCATCTCAATGTGCCCGTCAGAATGATAACTCCTGTCTAAAGGTAACGATGAGGCATTCAATGTGCCCGTCAGACAGATTGCACCTGTCTAAAGGTAACGTTAAGCCGTTCAATGTGCCCGTCCGAATGATAACATCTGTCTAAAGGTAACGATGAGGCGTTCAATGTGCCCGTCAGAATGATATCATCACTCTAAAGGGAACGTGGAGAAGTCGAATGTGCCCGTCAGGCTGATACCACCTGTCTAACGGGAACATTAAGGCATAAGAATGTTCCTGTACATTAATTACAAGCAAGGGAAATGATGTTACTTTCCGCATATGCATTGATCAGAAAATTATGCTACCAGCTACGTAGTATATTCTGGTATGATTACAAATAAAAGGGAATGTAATGAGAGGGGAAAAGGGCGCTGAATTGGGTTATGTAGCAACGATTTTGAAAGTAATGTACTCAAAGTAACTGGTATCATACTTAACTTTTTTTACAACAGGAAGGATTGATTATTTTGGAATTTATAACTATGGTTGGTGTTATTATATTAGTTTTAATCAGTATCTCTATTTATAGTAGACAGAGTTTTATTTTAGAAGAACATAAGTTGTTATTTAAAGTGAAAAACAAGTTAACTGGCGAGACTTTTTTTGTATATTCAGCAAAAAATGAAGAGAGTGGGAGGACAGAATTTTTAATTTACAATAACAACCAATGGCAGTGGGTGTTGAGTGATATTTATATACCTTGTTAAGCTACCGCTGCGTTCCTACATCTACAAGACGCAACAGCTTAGTAAAATCATTGGAAAAATCTGCACTAACCGGGATAGTAAGTGCTCTATTATGACGTGGTGAGGACTACTGGAACGGCTTGAAAGGAATTAATAGGTCTTACTAAATTCTTCCTGAACTGACTGTACATTAGTTGAGGAACTGTTGATGCAGCAGTTTTCTTTGTTTAAGAATTGTTGTGATTTATAAAAGAAGAACATTTCTATGTAGATTACTTGATAAGAGGGAAGATTTTATTAAGAAGGAGAAAAGCTTGATGTTAAATCGTGTCATTCAAAAGTTTGGGTTGCAGGTAATTTCAATGAATGAGGTTGAAGACTCATTTAGTTCAACAGTTTATAAATGTACTTTGTCTAATCGTGAAAATGTTTTTTTGAAAATACCTTTTTCAAAATTGAAATATGAGCGAGAGGTAGAGGCCTATGAGATTTTAAAAGGATATGTTTCGATTCCTGAAATGCTAGATTATTGGTCTGGCGATGAGGAGTGTGCTGGTGCTTTTTTATTATCTGAATTAAAAGGAAAACCGTTAACTTCTAAATCTACGCCAACAGTTGCATACCAAGTAGGCGTTCTTCACGCCCAAATGCATTCTATTCCTCCCCCTGCAAATAAAGTGTTAACAGGTATAAAAAATGAATTTCCAAACTGGTCAAAATTTGTTGAACACCAATTTTATAGTTTTGCTGAAGATGTTAAGGACATTCTCGATGAACGATTATTTAATAAATCCATTGAAAAATTTGAAAAGATGAAACTGCAGCTCCCGTCTCCAGATGGACCAAGCTTTGTACATATGGATTTTCGTCCTGCGAATATAATTGTCGATCATGACATAGTTTCTGGAATAATAGATTTTGAAAGTGTAAGATTTGGTTCAACAGAAGTCGATTTTACCAAACTGTATCGCGATTTACTAAGTGTTGATGCTAGCTTGTATCATGCTTATCAAGAAGGCTACAACAGTATCAGACCAATAATTGACCTAGATACTGTATTACCTTTTTATCGATTTACTGATGCCTTTAACAGTATTGGATGGTGTAAACGTCGAGGTATTGAAGAAAATGCTATATTTCTAGAACAAAATGTAGCGAGAGTAAAAAAATGGGTACTTTAGAATATAGCTGTTGTGAAGTACTGTACGTAAGCAACAGGAACTAATTAAATGGTGAATTTCGGGTTATTTTTCTACGGTGAAATTTTTAAAATCCAATTAAATTAGGGAGTGGGACCGGAAATTGTTAATACTTAAATATAGGTATCATATCGCGTTAATTGGAGCTATCATTCTATTATTAATTGGTGTATATGATTATATAAAGGGTGCTAGATCCAATTTATACCTTCCTTTGGCAATGTTTTTTCTGATTATATCAACAACGGCTAGCATACTAAAACATAAAAAGAAATCTTAATTGATAAGTAACTGATTGTGCTAGCCAAACTCATTGCATTCATCCGATAGGGTTCTAACAATCAGTTTGAAATTTTACGAATAAGTGAGCATTCGAGAGATAATAGTATCTAACTGAGGGAATGGAAGTAGATATATTAAACAAACTTTTAAGAGGCTGGGACATAACAAAGTATCAGATACCAATGAAAGTTCACTTTCACCAACACGGATGTAAATATGTTCTACAGAAAACATCCAATTGAAGAAAGTGAACTTTCCTGTAGATGCTATTTACAGGGTAGACAACGCCAGGACCCGAATATAGACATATGATAAATCTGTACGTCTATATTTAGTTGGATCCTTGTTGTGTCAGACACTTTTGTCCCAGCCTCTTCATTTGGGTAATCACAGTGAACGATTAAAATGATAAAGTTAAAGCGTGATTTAGCAATAAATGGAGGTTGAAAGATGTATAAGTGTATGTTAATTGAGGATGATGTCGAGCTTAGTACGCTTATGAAAGAGTATCTAGAAAAATATAATTATACTGTTTTTGAGCAGAATGATTTTCGGAATTTAGAAGAACAGTTTGATAGCATTCAGCCTGATTTTGTTCTATTAGATATTAACTTGCCTTACTATGATGGGTTCTATCTCTGTAGAGCTTTTCGAAAAAAATCACGTGTCCCGATCATCATTACGTCTGCTAGAAGCGGAGATATTGATCAAGTGATGGCGATCGAATTAGGTGCTGATGACTATCTTGTTAAACCTTTTGCGTTTGAGGTGTTGTTAGCGAAGGTGAAGGCAGCACTTAGAAGGACATATGGAGAATATGCCAATAAGGAGCATCGTCTTTCCGTTGGTGGCCTTGTCCTAGACGAGAACAGCCTTAACATGTCTTATCAAGAAAAAATAGTAGAGTTAAGCAAAAATGAATATAAGCTGATCAAAAAATTTATTGAAAACAAAGATCGCATCATTACGAGAGAAGAGCTTTTTGAGGAAATTTGGGATGACGCCTCGTTTGTCGATGACAATACGTTAACGGTCAATATTTCAAGAATTAAAAATAAGTTTTTGCAGCTTGGCATCAAAGACGGAATTAAAACAAAAAGAGGGGTTGGATATCTCTTTCATTATGAAGTGATCGAAGGTGAATGATTTGAACAATACAATTTTTAAAAACTTTATCTTTGACCGCGCTCCACTTATTGCCTTTTATATCGTTAATACACTATTAATCATTACTTTTTTTAATTTAATTCACCCAGAAAAAATTGAAATCATTTATCCGTTACTTCTTTCTTTCTTTTTATTTGTCATCCTTATTATCATTGAATGGGCTAGGTACTTTCGTTTCAACCGTCAACTCCAGCATTTTACCCATGACCCGAATGTCACTATAAAACCAATGACGTATGAACAAAAGCAAGTGAGTAACTTCGTAAATGTCATTCAAAAACAGTACCAAAAAGACTTAAATAGCCAAAAAAGCGTACATGAAGAGAAGGACCAGTTTCTTTATCAATGGATGCATAACTTAAAGACACCGATTTCTGTGATTGAACTAATGATACAAAAATACATGGGTCAAACCAAGATCCCGTCGGAAGCGCTGCAGCTAATTAGAATCGAAAACGACCGTCTTCACGCAAGCATTGAGCAAGTGTTAAATATGATCAGGTTTGAACATTTTGCGATGGATTATGAAGCAGGGGCCGTTGATCTTGTAGCTTCTATAAGGAACGTGATTAATGATCATAAAAACCAATTCATCTACAATAAGGTGTTTCCAGTTTTGGCTGATGTTCCTGATAAAGCTTTTATCATATCCGATAAAAAGTGGAATGAATTCATTCTTTTTCAACTTATTTCAAATGCGATTAAGTATTCAACCGATGGTAAACAGGATAAAAAAATTGTGTTATCGATCGTACAAGACGAGAAGCAAACGACACTTTCGATTAAAGATGAAGGTGTTGGTATCCCTCCTTATGATCTAAAGAGAGTTTTTGAACCGTTTTTTACTGGAGAAAATGGTCGAACCTATCGTCAGTCGACGGGGATTGGCTTGTATACATGCAAACAGATTGCAGAGCGGTTAGGTCATGAAATTGAAATAAGCTCAGAAGTTGGAAAGGGAACCGAGGTAACAATTACATATCTTACAAAACTGTAAGGTTCACTTAAGCTTATTCAATGGTTACATTTACAAAAGGCTTATAAGCTAAAGGAAAGGAGGAATACGAATGAATATTTTAGACGTAAGTAACGTAGTGAAGGTCTATGCTGGGGAAGAAAATCAGTTCTCAACGAAAGTATTAAACCGAATTAGTTTTTCAATTGAAAAGGGCGAATTTGTCGGGATCATGGGTCCGTCAGGAAGTGGGAAAACAACGCTTTTGAATGTGATCAGCGGCATTGACACACCAACGTCAGGGACGATAAAAATCGCAAATAAAGAAATCAGTTCGATGAATGGTGATGAGTTAGCTCTGTTTCGAAGACGGCAATTAGGTTTTGTGTTCCAAGATTTTAATTTGCTAGATAGCTTGAATTTGAAGGAAAATGTCATGCTTCCATTGGTTTTAGAAAAGAAAGATGCTGATTTTATGGAACAAAAAGCAGAAGAAGTAATGTCTAGATTTGGGATCTATGACATTGCCAATAAATACCCGTACAATATTTCAGGCGGCCAGCAGCAACGAGTCGCCGTTAGCAGAGCGCTAGTGAATGACCCGAGCATCATCTTTGCCGATGAGCCTACCGGAAACTTGGATTCTAAGTCATCAAAAGCCATTATGGAAAGCTTTGGAAAAATAAATCAGGAACTAGAAACGACGATTTTAGTCGTCACCCATGATGTTTTCGCAGCAAGCTATTGCAGCAAAGTCATCTTTATCAAAGATGGAATGCTTGACTCGCAAATTGTCAAAAAAGGAAGCAGAAAAGAGTTTCTAGACCAGATTATCGATTGTCTAGCCGTTTTAGGGGGTGGCAAGAGTGACTTTTAATCAAGTTGCCCTGAAAAACTTTAGACAAAACCTTCATCGGTATCTCTTTTATTATTTAAGTAATAGCTTTGCGGTGATGATCATTTTTATGTTTTCAACGCTACTTTTTAATGAAAACTTATATGCATCGACCGAAGTAGAACGAGAACTTATATTGATTCCAACAGTTGTCTTAGCGATTTTTTCGGTCTTTTTTATTGGCTATGCTCATTCTGTCTTTATGAAAAGTAGACAAAAAGAGTTTGGTTTATTCATGACGCTTGGTATGGCTCCTCGTGATATTCGAAAACTGATTTTTTTCGAAACTAGCATGCTTTCGATCGCGTCATTGGTTACAGGGTTGGTAGCGGGTGCGATCTTTTCAAGATTGTTTTTTCTGTTGATTATGAGATTAACAAGTATTACAACCGTTTCTTTTGAGTTAAATAGTAATAGTTTTCTTTTTTCGATTAGTTATTTTACTGTTATCTTCATTTTTTTACTCGTTGGAACGTTAGTCATTACGAGTCGGCTTAAAATTGTTACACTTTTAAAAGCAGAGCGAACATCACAAAAAAATAAGATTAGTAGCCCATGGTTTGGAATGGTAGGAATTGTTATTTTACTGTCGGCGCTTATCTATTTTTACAGTAATTTTTATGAAAACCCAGAAAACGATGGCAAGGTTCTATTGTATAGTACGCTATTTGTATTAGTTGGACTTTATATTACGATTTCACAGCTAGGCAGTGTTGTCCTAAATTTGTTTAAAAAGCTTAGTCCTACATTTTTTTATAGACGCATAATGCTATTAACGAACTTAAACTATAAATTTAAACAAGTGAAAACCGTTAATTTTCTCATTGCGATGATGGTATTTGTGACAATGTTTTATAGTGGTCATATCCTTCGTTTATATTTGTCTTCGGAAGAAGCTGCGGTCCAATCAAATCCTTATGATATCGCCTTTGTCCAAACCGAAACGAAAAACCGAATGACATCTGAGCAGATACATCATCTAGCCGGTAACGAAAACTTAATTACGGAATATAAAACTCTCGAAATCCTCAACTACTTTGACGAGAACAATTATAATTCTCGAACAGTCTTTATTTCAGATGATCAACTATCAGAGGTTGCCAAACGACCAATCCAGGTTCAACCAGGAAAGTATGTTCTTCTTGTTCAATTAATGCTGCAAACTGAACAGGAAAAACATAGCTTTATAGAAGATGCCAAGCTCGATGTACCTAGTGAAATAAACGTATCTATCCAGGATTCAATTTTTGAGTATATGCTAAACAGCCTATCGTTCCTAGACCATCGCTTATTCATTTTGAATGATAGCGACTATCAAGCGTTAAGGGGAAGTGCTAAAACGATTGAACTAGCAGAAATTCAGCTTATGAACGTAGAGGATTGGAAGAAGTCTGAGCCGTTCGTTCAAGCGCTAAACGTAGAGCTAGCTGCATTCAACGAAACGACCGAACTATATAAAACGGAGTCAATTAGAAGAGTAATAGATGAGCAGGAACTTTTTAAAACCTCATCAAAAATTGAACTGTATAACTATCACCGTCAAGGTGGAGGCATTATTTTATACCTATTTATGTTTATTGGCTTATTATTTTTTATTGCGACTTGTATCATCTTGTATTTGAAAATGTATTCTGAATTTGAAGACGAAAAGAAGAAGTATCAAAAGCTATTTAAAGTCGGGATTACGAAAAAGGAAATGAAAAAGAATATTGCTGGAGAACTGAAGGTATTGTTTTTTGTTGCACCACTAATAGGGATCATGATCGCCTTGACCTACACGTTGGTCTTTTATAAAAATTCTGGCATATATGCCGAAATCTTTAGCAGTATTTTCTTACTAAGCGGCAGCTATATGGTTTTCCAAATCGTTTACTATTTTATTTCAAAACGAAATTTTGAGCGAAAGATGTTTTGAAGCAAGGGGACGGTTCTGTTGCTTCTTTCGTTTCGCTAAACGAAAGAAGCACAAGAACCGTCCCGGTGCTTCAGAGGGCTGAGCTGATGAAGAATTATTAAGGCTGTTTTTTAACAATACTTATCATATTTCTTTGGGCTAAATTTTTTTGCCCACTAATGCTAATTCCAGTTGTTGTAGTTAATTTAGAGCTCCAGTTGTATTGGATGTTGTCTCCAACAAACACTCCAGAGTTAGTATCAATGATATTTACATTAATACTATGTAAGATTATATTTGTATTTTTCTTCATAGCTCTCACCTCAAAGTAATCTATTCATATAAATATTAAAAGGTTCCTGCTCACGTTTCATCGTACAATGAATACGTTAGTTTTATGAGGAGTGATCAATTTGGCCATTAATTTTGTACTTGGAGCTGTGAATGTTAATGTAAATAACACGAATGCTGGCGTGTTTATCGGTCAAAATAGTCAAACAAATTGGGATTCTCATCAAAAAAGGATGCCAGCAATAGGGGTAGTTAACGGTATTTATAATATTTCTGCTGGGAATATAGCTTCACAAATTGACAACGATCTAGCCGATATGTGTTGGAATGAATTGGAGAATGTCCCGAGTCCAAATTCACAAGCATTGTAGTAAAGTGTTTGTTTTGGAACATAGTAGACGTAGATCCATTTAATAGACTTCCCTGAAGCTACCGTAAAATTTTGTTTCTCAAGTATGTATCCCAAACATAAATAATAATAAAATAACATTTCGAAGAGGCATAGTGGCCTCTTTATTTTTATTTAACCAACTCCCGTGGCAAACCAAGTAAGGGGACAATTCTGTTGCTTCTTTCGTTTCGCTAACGAAAGAAGCACAAGAACCGTCCCGGCGCTTTCAAAGGTTAATTTTCTTATTCTTGTTCTTTAAGCTTTTCAATTTCTGATAAAGGTAGTCCTGTTAGCTCGTGAATATCGTTGATGGAGTATCCTTTAAGCAACATTTGTTTATCTATCTTGCCTTCAGCTTTCCCTTCAGCTTTTCCCTTATTCCAGTAAATCTCAGCTAAATTTGTTTTGTCCCAAGTTAATCCCATTTCGGCTCCACCTTTCTTTTCTAATAGTACGTCAACCTCTTTTTTGAACCTCAACCCTAAATCTTCGTCTAATCTAAGTATGCCATCAATGAAGCGAAATAGTTTGTCAATGCGTTCTTTTGTCCATTCTTTCGAGAGAAGTAGTCTAGTTAGCTTTAATTTATATAAAAACTTTTCATCAAGCTTCTTTTTTGAACGGACGACGTAAATGCCCGCTAATATTTCAAGCGCGAAAGGATTAAAAGATTTTTCTAGTGCTTCTTCATCTTGATCGATAATTTTATATGTTTTATAAGAATAGGTTAGTTCAGTTTCAAAAAACTTATATTTAAATTCGTTCGGATTAAATTGTTTGTTTGCATCTGTAAAGAGTGCGATTGCATAAATGGTCCTGTCAAAGGGATGAGGGGATGCAAAACATTCGAAACATTCTCGTTTTTGGCTTTGTTTTTGGAAGTGTTTTTTCCTTAGTTGCGTATATGACTGAGTTATACATTGATCACTTCCTACTAATCTTATTACCCTTTTTAGTTGCTTTCCTTTGTGGTTTAGGAGTGTTCGTTGCTATGGGTACTTCGTATCTATTAAAAGGAAAGGCAAGTGAAAGAGTTGGTACGATTATTGGGTTTCTAGCTGCTACCGCAGTTAATGTGCTGATTGTTTTCTCTTTATTAGCCTATTTTGGCGCCGATTCTATTCAACAGGAAGTAATGATCGGTGGTCTTGTTGGTATAACAGTTGGAGCTGGTTATGGAGTCTATCGTTATCGGATTGAAAAAATAAACGAGCGAATGGCGTTTTTAGAGGAGCTATCAGATAAAAATAAGAAACTACAAGAGGCAACACGAAAATTAGTGTTAACCGAGGAACGAAATCGGCTGGGCCGTGATCTCCATGATTCTGTTTCACAAGGTCTACATGGTCTTGTCTTTGCAATCCATTCACTAAAAAATGAGTTACCAGAGCCAACAACTACCTGCGAATTAATGAGGTTTTGGAAAACTTACAATTGTTAGAAAAGGCAGAAACAAAAGTAGAATCATTATCAAAAGGCTGGAAGCAGCGGGTTTTAATTGCTTGTGCGTTATTGCATAAACCGAAAATCTTGTTTTTAGATGAACCAACAAGTGGTCTAGATCCAAATACTGCTGCGCTAATTCGGAAGTATATTCATTCTTTAAAGCTCCAGGGGACGACGATTGTTTTAACGACGCACGATATGAATGAAGCAGATGAGTTGAGTGATCGGGTGGGGATTATGCACAAAGGCCAGTTAGTTGCTTTAGATACGCCACATAACTTAAAAGAACAGTTTGGCGAAGATAATATTATCTTGGTTTATAAAGACAATAACGATGTAAGACTGCTAGTCTACCTTTATATTCTCAAGATACCTCTACATTGATTTATGAAAAATTAAATGCTGGGCACGTCATCAGTATTCATTCACAAGAAGCTACCTTAGCTGATGTGTTCGATAAATTAACAGGGAGTGAGTTAAGTTGAGAGTAAAGATGATCTATAAATTGACGAGACATGAATTTCTCGATTTTTTAAAGCAGCCGTCGCTTTGGATGCTCGTATTGTTACCAATTTTGATGTCCGTAATGGTGATTGTCCTTATGAATGAACCAGGATTAGAAATGCTCCTGTTACCGAGTTGGATCTTATTTGCCCAAGTCATGGTCGGACTGATGATTATTGCTCCAGGTTTTATTGAGGAAAAAGAACAAAAAACCCTTGATGCGTTGTTAGTTTCTCCTTTTAAGCTGTGGGAAATCATTTTTGCTAAATGCAGCATCATCTTCCTCTTTTCGATTTTGTCACAAGTGTTCGTGTATGTTCTTAATCATGGCTTTAATGTAAACTTACTTGCCGTTCTACCTGTTATGATCATTGGTGCAATCCTTTTTATTGAAGTCGGTCTCATCATTGGCTTAATCATGAGTTCATCCAAAACTTCTGCAGCCATCTCATCAGTTGTCATGGTACTGTTGTTTGTAACAGCTTCATTTTACCAGCAGCTGCCCGAATGGAAGAACGTACTCCAATTAATCCCAAGCGTCGTCGTCGTTGAAAATTTTTACGGAGTATTTGAACGCGAATTTTTACCCCTTCAGCTTGGTCTTATGCTCCTGTGGCTTATGCTGTTTACAGCTGTGATCCATCTTCTAGTAAAGAAAGAGTTAAATAAATAGGAAGCAGGGGCACGGTTCTGTTGCTTCTTTCGTTTCGCTAAACGAAAGAAGCACAAGAACCGTCCCGGCGCTTCCTAATAAATCGAAGCGTGTTGATGAGCATGCAACTTCGAAAAGATTCCATTCTCGTTGGACAGAAGTTCTGCATGTGTGCCATCTTCAGCGATTCCTTCTTCGGTTACAACGAGAATTCTGTCAGCATTACGAATGGTTGCTAACCGATGAGCGATGATGAGTGTCGTTCGGTCTTTGGCAAGTTCGGTTAATGCTTCTTGAATGATGGCTTCTGTTTCTGTATCTAATGCCGATGTTGCTTCATCTAAAATCAGGATGCGTGGGTTTTTTAGGAACATCCGCGCAATCGACAAGCGCTGTTTTTGTCCACCAGAAAGCTTCAATCCACGTTCGCCAATTTGTGTATTGTACCCATCTGGTAGGGAGGCGATAAGATCAGAAAGGTGAGCGCGTCTTGTTGCCTCTTCAATTTCTTCATCTGTAGCATCTAATTTTCCGTAAGCGATGTTTTCTCTTAATGTACCTGTAAAAAGGAAAACATCTTGTTGGACAATTCCGATATTAGAACGAAGCGATTCCTTTGTCATATCACGGATGTCAATTCCGTCTATCGTGACAGATCCATCGACAACGTCATAAAAACGAGGGATAAGCGAACAGATCGTTGTCTTCCCGGCACCGGATGGTCCAACAAATGCGACTGTTTGTCCGGCTCGAATCGAGAAGGTTAAGTCATGAAGGATTTCCCTATTTTCTTCATAGCCAAAACAGACATTGTGAAAGGCGATATTTCCATTTAGTTCTGCCACTTCGACCGCATCTGGACGGTTTTTAATCTCAGGCTCTTGATCCATTAGCTCTGTAAATCTCTTAAATCCGGCCATTCCTTTTGGATACAATTCAAGTAAGGCACTAATTTTATCAATTGGTTTAAATAACACGTTTACATATAGAATAAAGGCAACTAATTCTCCATAAGACAATTCACCTGAGAAGCTTAGCCATGCTCCGTACACTAAAATAACTAATGTCATCATTCTTGTAGTGATGTAAATCCCAGATAAATTCCAGCTCATAACTTTATAGGCTTTTAGTTTCGAAGCGCGAAAAAATAGATTATTGTTGTTAAAACGTTCTTTTTCAAATTCTTCATTTGTAAAAGATTGAACAACGCGAGCCCCTGATACACTATCCTCAACTCGGGCGTTGACATCGGCAATATTTCCATACATCCCAGTCCAAGCTCTGTTCATTTTAATATTGGAGTAAGAAATAAGCCAGACGAGAAACGGAACAATGATAATCGCAACGAGTGCAAGTTTTACATTGATCGTCACCATAATCCAAAAGGCTCCGATAAAGGTCATGATCGCAATAAATAAGTCTTCAGGTCCGTGGTGAGCGAGTTCACCAATATCCATCAGGTCATTTGTCACCCTGCTCATAATATGTCCAGTCTTTGTATTATCAAAAAATCGGAACGACTGGCGCTGAACATGATAAAATAGTTCTCTTCTCATATCTGTTTCGATATTAATCCCTAGCTTATGGCCCCAATAGTTTACAACAAACTGCATACTCGAGCTTATTAGGTAAAGAGTAAGTAGGCCGGCACTGACTGCTGTAATCGTACTCCAGTTCCCTTCAGGAAGTAAACTGTCAATGAACCAAGCAACCGCCATAGGAAACCCAAGCTCTAATAGACCTACGAGAACTGCGCACACAAAATCTATGATAAATAACTTTTTATGCGGCTTATAATAGCTGAAAAAACGTCTAATCATTCATACAACCCCCTATAGAATTATTAAAGTTTAATCGAACTAACAGAAATTTTCAATAATAATGTTTCATAATATAGGAAGGTAATAAGTATGGATGGTGAACAGGGAGCAATAATGAGATTGGAAAACTATTAAGGTGACGATAATTATATTATGTAAACAAAGGGTGTTACTTTACTACAATAACCCAATTAGAGGTAGACCATTCGTTGAAGAGGACACAGAAGCACTTATTTTAATTTAAATGCGCAAATCAATCCAAACTATTTGTCTAAACGAAGTTGTTCTAGTGACAGTGATATTAAGGTATATTTTAAAATATTGAATGATGGGTTCGCTTTAAGCATAACAAAGGCTAGCGTATAACATTGGGTTGAATAAGGCATATCTTCATTTCAACATATGAAGGACGCTTTTATTATTTTCAACGAAAAAACGAAATCAGATGTGGATCCTACAAATTTTATATCGATGAAATAAATCACTTTCCAATATCACCCAGATTATGTTAACCTTTAAATAAGGTAGGTTAACATTTCGAAAAGAATTTGCAGGAACTAATGTGAAATAAGGTTCTTACCAATTTTTTTTAAGATTACCAGGTACAAGCCTGTAAAAAAAGGAGAGGTATGATGGATTGGGTACAGTTAGCGCAAGAGGTAATTAACGGGAAAGTGATTAGAGATCATGAAGCGATGAGTATTTTGGATTGTGATGATGATGAGTTGCTACTGTTGCTAAATGGTGCTTTTCAAATTCGGAAGCATTATTTTGGGAAGAAAGTAAAGTTAAATATGATCATTAATGCGAAAAGTGGATATTGTCCTGAAGACTGCGGATATTGTTCTCAATCTTCTATCTCTACTGCCGAGATAGAAAAATATCCATTTATAACGAAAGAAGAGATACTAGAAGGTGCAAAGATTGCTTTTGAAAACAAAGTAGGTACTTACTGTATCGTTGCAAGTGGTAGGGAACCTACTAGAAAAGATGTGAATGTAGTAAGTGAGGCTGTAGAAGAAATTAAGAATATCTATGGCTTAAAGGTTTGTGCCTGTTTAGGTCTCCTAAAGGAAGAACAAGCTGCTCAGTTAAAGGAAGCAGGTGTTGATCGATATAATCATAACCTTAACACTTCAAAGCGCCATCATTCCTACATTACAACTTCACATACGTATGAGGACAGGGTAAATACTGTTGAAATCGCAAAAAAACATGGTATATCACCTTGTTCAGGAGCGATCATTGGAATGAAAGAAACAAAAGAAGATGTCATAGAGATTGCCCGGGCCCTTCACCAGCTAGATGCTGACTCGATACCTGTTAACTTTCTACACGCGATCGATGGAACAAAATTAGAGGGAACAAGCGAATTAAATCCGCGATACTGTTTAAAGGTGTTGGCATTATTTCGTTATATAAATCCAACAAAAGAAATTCGTATCTCAGGAGGTCGCGAGGTTAACCTTGGTAGCTTACAGCCATTAGGTTTATACGCCGCAAACAGCATATTCCTAGGAAACTATCTAACTACCCAAGGCCAGGAATCCAATCAGGATCATAAAATGCTAAGCGATTTAGGATTTGAAATAGAATTGGTCCAAAAGCAGGAAGAGGTATTTTCGAAGTTATAAAAAAAGGGAGATTTGTCCTTGGCTTTATCATGTAATTTTAAGCTATTTCGATAACTCTATGGGTTGGTACACTTAAAGACACGGGGAGTTTTATTCAATTAGTGGTTTACTAAAAAGAGAGGTCTGTTTTAATGGATTACATACATCATTTAAGGTCAATGGTCGGAAACGAGAAGGTTATTATGATTGTTGCGGGTGCATTTGTTTTTGATAAAGAAAATCGAGTGCTGATGCAAAAACGTTCTGATAATGGTCAATGGGGATTTCCAGGTGGATTTATGGATTTAGGAGAAAGCGTTCAAGATACTGCTAAAAGAGAAGTATACGAGGAGACGGGACTTAAATTAGGAGAACTTTCGTTATTTGGGATTTATTCTGGTCCACAATACGACAAGACATTTTCTAATGGTGATTAAGTATCACTGGTTCTAATATCATTTATTTGTAAACAGTTTAGTGGGGAGTTAGTTGAAAGTAACGTGGAGTCCATCCAGAATAAATTCTATTCACTTAAGGAACTTCCAGATAATATATTTACAGAACATAAGATGCTTATTGATGATTTATTATCAAAAAAACAACTTCCCATTATTAGGTAATTATTTGATAAACGGGAAGCGTTAGTGAAATAAGCAAATATGAAAACAAAGGCACGAAGAGCTGATTCTTCATGCCTTTTTAATATGGGATTTATAATGTGATTTCAGTTCAGAAAGATGTGTGTTTTGTTTTGCCGTTTTGCACCTCACAAGTAAACCTGATTATAAAATATCTCGGCGTTTTTTTCATATTTTTATCCCTTGAACTAACGCCTCCATTACTAAAAGTACATTTACTCACATACTAATACCTATTTTACTGCCTTCCAAATTGTCCATCTATCTTTCTCAACTATATTTGTATTGTTTTCTAATGATTTATCTATATGATTAATTAGTAAATTTAACTCTTGGTCATCTAATTCATGTAATATACTTCTTCCAGTTCTTTCACTTAAATCATTTAGTAATTGTTCTTTATTATCATAGACATTTCTTGTTTCCCACACCTTAACTTCTTCAATGTTCTTAAATCCAACTTGCTTCAACATTTCGATTACAAGTTGGCTATTATGTCTCCGACTGGTCTCTTTTTCAATTAACCTTGGAAAGAGTTCAAAAAAATACCCTCTGATGTGAGTATCATCTCCTTTTAATAAACAATCCTCTGGAGTTTTGTCTTGTACAATATAAAAACCACCATCATTTAACAGTCTAAAAGCCTCTTTAAAACAAGAGTTTAAATCCTTTATATGATGGATCAGAGCTCTTTCAAGTAGTAAATCATATTTGTTACTATTTAATCCTGTTTCAAATGCATTACCATGCTTAAATGAAATATTCTTATATGCCTTACAGTTTTCTTTTGCTCCATCAAGTATAGCCTCAGAAAAATCAACTCCTGTTACATAATCTACTCCCATGTCAGATAGAGCTTTAGAGTAAATTCCACCGCCACAACCAATATCTAAAGCATTAGAAATGTCCTCAATGGGAATTAAATTTATCATTGCTTCAATCCATGTTTTGTCAGCGTTCCGAGTTGTATAAGTAATGCTATTCTTCTTACTATGAAAATCAATACCCACTATATATCCCCTCATCTCTAAATTGTATTTTATTCATGCATTTAAATTTCACCCACATGGCAATGAGTATTTTATGCTTATTTTAGTATCCTGCTCGTTGAATAAAGAATTTTCTTATATTAATTTTAACATTAATTCCCATAAATCTTACAAAAATAAATATTCAATTAAATTCACAAAGTAATTAGTACAACTTTCAGTATATAAGATAGAAGGCGGACATAAGTTTATGGGCACTTGCTAAAAAGCTTGCTAAAACAAACGCTAATTTTAAAGTAAATTCCAACCAAACGTTGATTTATTAATAAAAAATAAGCGTACAAAATCATGGCTAATTTGTAAGCTATTTGTAATTCAATTTGTAATTTTCTCTTCCAAAAATAAACCCGTTAGTGAAAATGATGCGATTTTTTTGTTTTGTTAGGGAGTGTTGAAAAACCTGTTAAAAATGTAAAGGTATTAGTGAATCAAAAGAGAGAGTAGTCATTAAATTAATCACTTTAAAGAAAACATCCAATATCGCGGTGTTTTCTTTTTTACATGCCCGTTTTTTTCTAATACGAGGCTTGATCTATGATAATTTTCCAGTGTTCAACTTTCGGATCATAGCAATGATACTTCTACATAGTAGTATCTTTACCATGACACTTATCATTGAATGATGCCAACTCCAGCCCTTTTTCCAAGTAATTAACTTTGTGTATTTCGCTGCAAAAGTCTCAATTATAATCAGCGGAATGACGAAAGGAAATAGTTTAAAAACTAGACCCATTGGCTTACTGTTTAATGTCCATTGATTATAATAAAGTAAAATTAAAGGGTAATGCACAAAGTCAAACGGTAAATGTACTTTTAGACGCGGGAACAATTTTTTCTTGTATCTTAAGTAGCCCCTAGCCACTAGGTAGTAATCTGCAAAATAATTTTCTAGTACGCTTACTATGTAAACTATGATCCAATCCTTTAGTGGGCGTTTAATTATTGCAAAGGGTAAAAGTACCAATCCAGTAATAGTCGTTAATATAAGAAAATAGGATGAACTTTTTGATTCTTTCCGCAATTTTTAGCACCTCCAAGTGTAGTTTTCACATAACAAGGTTAATTATGCGAAAATACCGGTGCCTGGCACCTATTTTTACGATAAAATAAAGATACCAAATTACTAGTATTTTCTGGTATGATTACAAATAAAAGGGAACGTAGTGAGAGGGGCAACGCGAGCTAAATGGGGAAGAAAATAGGGTTTGCTACCATTTTATTTTTAACATTTGTTTTATCGATTTCGGCAATTGTTCGTTATTTTATTTTAGATCCTGTTGAAGGTAATGCAATTCTTATTAGAGAAGGCTTAGAAATGTTTAAAATGGAGAATCAACTATGGAACATTGCAATGTACATTCATATCATGACAGCTGCCTTGCCACTAGTGATTGGTCCGTTTTTATTTGTAAAAAAATGGCGTAATCGTTATTTAGAGCTTCATCGAAATTTCGGGAAAATATATGTGATTATGATTTTGATTAGTTCGATTGTAGGGATTTATTTGTCTTTTTACGCACATGGAGGATTTTTAGCAAAGCTCGGATTTTTGTTATTGAGTCTTGCTTGGATCTATACGACATTTAAAGCTTTCAAGTATATTCGAAACAAACAACAAGTACTGCACGAGGAGTGGATGTACCGTAGCTACGCGGTGACATTTGCTGCGCTTACGTTTCGGGTGTGGTCAGCGATTGTAGGCTATTCATTAGATAACTTCACAGTTGGTTATGTAGCAGCGATTTGGTTAAGTTGGGTTGTAAATCTAATTGCCATTGAACTCTGGATTCGCTTTAAACATCGCAAAGGAACAACGTTGCCAGGGAACCACAGCGTTTGAAGGATGCAGGATTAAATAGAAAAGTGGTGAGCAGTGATGATGTTTGAAGAGTCTATTTTTATGTTAATTCTGGTCCCAGTTTCGTTAGGAATAATTTTTCTGATTGTTCAAAGCTTAATTGATCGTTCAATAAAGCAATTTAAAATTATGGAATATGAATTTAAAATTACAGAACTTGAAAGCAGATTAGAAAAATTAGAAAAGTTAAATAAAGAATACAGTTAAACAGGAGCTGGTGATAGTTTAATTAATAATTGCAGAAAATGTCTATAAAGGTGTTTGCAGGACATGAACTCCTAGATACTGTAAAATCCAGTCTGCAAATAGTAGTTTGTAGGACACTAATTCCTAATATCTGTAAAATTAAGTCTACAAATAGCAGTTTGTAGGACACTAATTCCTAATATCTGTAAAACTCAGTCTACAAATAGCAGTTTGTAGGACACTAATTCCTAATATCTGTAAAATCCAGTCTACAAATAGCAGTTTGCAGGACACGAAATCCTAATATTTGTAAAATCCAGTCCGCAAAAAGTAGTTTGCAGGACACGAACTCCTAATATCTGTAAAACTCAGTCCACAAATAGTAGTTTGCAGGACACGGACTCCTAGAAACTGTAAAATCCAGTCTACAAATAGTAGTTTGCTGGACACGAAATCCTAATATCTGTAAAACTCAGTCCACAAATAGTAGTTTGTAGGACACGAACTCCTAATATCTGTAAAACTCAGTCCACAAATAGTAGTTTGTAGGAGACCTTGGAAGAACTATAAAAAACTCGGTAAGGGGGATCATTTTGAAGAAAGTAGCTGTTTTCACCTTTATTTTAATAGTTTTCGTATTAGTAGGATGTGGCAAAAGCTTTTTTGAACGGAATACAGACTTAGAAAAAGCAGTTTATTCACTTGTTGAAGATACAAATAATACGGATATAGAACTTAATTCTGTAACTAATTTTAATTGGGATAAAGCATTTTTATTTGAGCCTTATACTATACAGGAAACTATAACGAAAGAAACAGGCGTTGATTACAAAGACCCAAGTAATATTGGAATGAGAGATGACATATATCTTTTGGTTTTTCTTAACGAAAATAAAGTTGTTCATTTTGCAGAAATCAATCGTCAAAAATGCAGTTTTACAATTGGAGAAAGTGAGTATCTTACACCAACTAATGACTTAATAACTATTGTACGACATTGATGCGAAGTTTTCTTAAAAGGTCGCAAGCGATTGCTTAACTAGCAGCTGTCGCTATTACTATTTTAGTGAATGGAAAGAGAGAGTAGTCATCAGATCATTCTTACGTTAGGGTGGTAATTTATGATTTCAGAGTTAGACAAGTCTCAATTTTATAAGTGCTTACATTTGTTAAATGAACGAGGACAATTAGAAGCAAAAGCAGTGATAGAAGGAGTAAATCCTGGTCGTGTATTTGTAGATGATATTATTTCGCCTACTACTGGACTTATTTGGTTAGGGAATAATGATGGTTTTTTCTTTATTGGAGATGAGCAAAATGAGGGGTTCAATAACGAATTAAATAGTTTTGTTGATAGAATAATCATCCCAGAAGCAAAAATAGTAGGATTGAATTATTTTGAAGGAATAGGCAATCACAGTAAGTGGAATACAACGATAAAAAAAGTTTTTGAACACCGTAAATTAGGCAGTTGGAATCAGAGGGTGTATATTTTACAAAAAGGAGATTTTAAAGAGAAAGATAACCATCCAGTTCTAGAAGGATATATGATTGTTAAAATTAGTGAAACACTCTTTAAGAATACTGATGACTCAATTAGTAACATTGAGTTTTTACGATCAAAAATAGTAGAATTTTGGTCAACGCCTGAGAAGTTTTTTAGTAATGGTATAGGTTACTGCATGGTGTACAAAAACGAAATTGTAAGTGTTTGTTTCTCAGGGTTTGTTGTTGGTAATGTACACTGCGTAGATATTGAAACACTAGAAGCCCATCAAGGAAAAAAGTTAGCACAAATAGTGGCTAGTTCTTATGTAAAAGATTGTCTAGATCATCGTATTGTTCCTTATTGGGATTGTATGGAATCGAACAAGCCATCCATATCAGTTGCAGAAAACTTAGGTTTTAAAAATGTATTTAATTACATTGGATATGAGTTTCCGTTAAATTAATTTTTCTTAGAAAGCCAGTTCATATTGAACTGGTTTTTCTGCAGTCTATAAACTGGAGCAGTTCCCGTTATTGTATTTAGTTTTCCATGCTTTCGTGGACTGCCAATCGGATTAAAGAGGTTTAATTTCGATAAATTTTGACTTTATTTACGAACATACGTTTTGTATAATATTGTTAGTAGATAAACTCTTCAGTGGTGATGCTTGTTCTTATGTCTTCTTTCTATTAAAAATTCTTTTATCGTATTTAGTAGTTCTCTTTTTGATGATATAATTAAAAAATCTAATGGAGGTCGAAAAATGAACGAGGAACTAAAAGAATTGTTACGGTCGGTGTTAAAGGAAGAATTAGAGCCAATCCATAAGCAACTAGGAAGTTTTGAGCAGCGTTTCGAACGGATTGATGAAAGGTTTGATGCTGTAGATCAAAAATTCGTTAGGATTGATGAAAGGTTTGATGTGGTAGATCAACAATTCGTTAGTATTGATGAAAGGTTTAATGGTGTAGATCTAAGATTAGAAAAGATCGAAATCGATGTAGGAAACCTAAAAGACAACCTTATCAATGGACTTGGACCTTATTTTGAGCAAATAACTTCACATATTGATGAAGTAAAAGAAGTAACAAAAACTCACCAAATCATGATTGAAACCTTATCAGCACGTTCTATACAACACGAAAGTGAAATAAAAGAAATCAAAAGATTACTAAAGAATTAAGGCTGCCACTGGTACGCCTCGAAGATATTTTTTAGGATGGAATTAGGGAATAATTTAGAAGGAAAACAAGGAACAAGTCTTTCTTTAACGTGTTCGGTTATGAAGTAGAGAAAACAACAAGTAAGTTGACAATAAACTAACATAACAAAAAAGCGGTGGACTGATATAGTAACGGGTTCTGTTTCCTATCGCAAACATTAAAAATGTATGAGTAATTGACCGTCAAAATTTGCCGATTGATGGTCAATTTTTGTTGATGTAAAAGATTTTCCTTTATTTAAACAGAAGATGTATCAAAAATGCTAAACAAAATATCCTATACACCAACCAGTGTATAAGGACATTTTTATATACATTTCACATACATCAAGTCGTACATTAAAATACACTAATTAAGAAAATTGGTTATTTAAGGTATTCTAGCAATATATGTTAAAATAAGTTTAGAGATTGTGAACAAAGTTACTTAAATAATGAAAAGGTTTGTGAAAGACAACTATGAAATTCTTAAATGATAATTGTGAAATTATTAGGAAAGGTTTGATAGGGAGTATGGAATATATTCAAATCACAAAAAACAATATTGAAAATGAGCACATTTGCTGTGCTTTAGGTGCAAAGCAATACGAGAAGGCAGTAGTTGATAAGAAGCAATGGTTGAGGGAGAGAATGGATGACGGATTATTTTTTTATCGTTTAAATGAACGTGCTAAAGTATTTATTGAGTATTTGCCTGCGGAGATGGCGTGGTTTCCTATTGAAGCACCTAATTATATGTATATCAATTGTCTATGGGTTTCAGGAAAATACAAAAATAACGGATATGCAAAAAAACTGTTGGATTATTGCAAGAGAGATGCAATCGCTCGTGGAATGGATGGGATTGTACATATAGTAGGAAAGAAAAAGTTCCCTTATTTAAGTGATAAACGTTTCTTTGAACATTTGGGATTTGAGATAGTAGATCAAACAGAACCCTATTTTCAATTAGTGGCCTTAAAGTTGAATAAACAAGCTGCTATTCCTTCATTTAAAAAACGAACGAAGATTTCTTTAAAAGAAGATGGTTTGTCTATTTATTACACCGCTCAGTGTCCATTTGCTGTAGGAATAGTAGATGAACTCAGAAAAGTAGCTGAAAATAAAGGAATTACCTTTAATGCTCATAGGATAACAACAAAAGAAGAAGCTCAAAATTCACCAGCAGTATGGACGACTTTTAGTCTGTTTAATAATGGGAAATTCATCACACATGAAATGATGAGTCCAAACAAGTTTAACAAACTACTTACAGAACTATATAGATAACAGTGATACCGTTATCTAATTTTTATGATCAAAGAACAAATAGATAATAATTTATGAAAAATGCACTTAAGGTGAATGCTTTAATTTCATTAACTTCGGAGGGGTGCACGGAAATATAATGGTTAGTTGCCCTTGGAGGAGAGATTAATGCAACAATTATTGGTAAGGGATATGAATGAATTTTTTGCAAAGGAAATATTAAATTGGAAATATGAATTTCCTTATGATATTTATAACCTTACTCCTGATTCAATTAAAGAATTAATTGAGAATGATTATTATTGTGTTATTGACAAGATTAATGAAGAAGGCTTGGTTGGTTTTTTTTGTATTGGAGATTCTGCACAAGTACCCACTGGTTCCCAATTTGGTGCTTATCCAAAAGGGTTTGTTGATATTGGAATTGGCATGAAACCTGAATTAACAGGTAGAGGTAATGGAAAAGACTTTTTTTCTTTTATTCTAAACCAAATACAAAAAAACGCTTATACACCACTTCGTTTAACCGTTGCCAACTTTAATCATAGAGCTATTCATCTGTATGAGAAATTTGGCTTTGTTAAGACTCTTGAATTTACGAATGGGTCTACTGGATTTATCACAATGGTGAAGAGATGAATTTTCAGTTTAAGAACTCGTTAACTGGTGCTATGTATGGTTGCTCGTCCCCTTTTTATTACATGTTCTGAACATTATCTGCTAGTTATGAGACTTCTACTAATTACTATGGTAACTAGCGTGTTATTCACCATAAAAATATTAATAAAACAGCTATATATCAATAAAAAAGGGATATCAATTACTCTGCTAATTGGTTTCCCTTTTTTATTAGCTTTTTAAAATTTTTCTACTCGAAAACCGAACTTTTAGTCTTTCCTTTTTGTATTTTTCACAAAAATGAAAGAGAAGAGACATTTGTATGATCAATTTTATTACAAACAATGTAATAGGTAAAATGAAATCCCATGGGACACCACTACCAATAACCAGGACAGGTAATGCCATTTCTCAACTATTTCACCAAGAAAATTAGGACTAGCCTTATCTGTGTAAGTCAGAATGATTGTTTCAAAGAGGGAATAATCTGTAAGGTAGACACCAATTTTTGGGAGGGATTGGATGATTTGTTCGGTGATTAATTATAAAGGCGGGGTGGGAAAAACAACTGTCACAGCTAATATAGCTGCTCAATTAGCTGCAGAAGGGAATAAGGTATTGTTGGTTGACCTTGACCCGCAAACGAATTTAACGTTTTCGTTTGTTAGAGTTGATGAGTGGATGCGAGATTACCAAGATCGTACGATTAAAAAGTGGTACGATTCTTTCATTGATAGTGACCAAGAGTTACATTTAGAGGATCTCGTCATTCGACCGTTTCGAGTTAATGAGCGGTTAAGGGACATGAATTCGTCTGGGAGCATTGATTTAATTTCATCACATTTAGGTCTTATTAATGTTGATTTAGAACTTAGTGCAAAGCTTTGGGGCGGGAGCGAGCGATCTAACCGTAGAAATTTCCTAGTTGTGTACTCACGGTTAAAAGAGGGACTAAAGCAGCTAGAAGCTCAGAATTATGATTATATTTTCATCGATTGTCCACCAAACTTTAATGTAGTCACAAAAACAGCCATTGTTTCAAGTGAGATATTATTAGTCCCAGCAAGACCTGATTATTTATCGACCATCGGGATTGAACAGCTGCAAAGGCATGCAAAAGAGCTAGTGTCGGAGTACAACAATAAATTGGAAAAGGATGAATTAGGAACTGAATTTGAAACGATTGAACCAGCCTTAGCAGGCGTCATTTTTACAATGGTTGAAAAGCGTAAGGGTGAGCCAATTTCTGCGCTAAGACAATATATTGAACAGGTTATCCATCAGGAAATTCCTGCCTTTGAAACCGTTGTTCGAGAAAATAAAACGATTTATTCAGACGCACCTGCTCTAGGGGTACCAGTAGTACTGCAGCGTGTTAGTGGTGACACTTACCGAGATATTCAAACTGAACTGAAGAAGCTTACAGAAGAATTTCAACAACGAACAAGGATAGGAGGAAGGTTATGAAGGCTGAAATCCTGCAATCCATTCAATTAATTGCCAAAACAATCGCTAATTTATCGGACGAGGAACTAAAGAAATTACTAAACGGCGAGGCGAAGCTAATCTACAGTGAGAGCGAGCTCGTTCAAAAGGTAGAGAAAAAGCAAGTTGTATCGTCCCATCCAGTATTCGAGCAATTAAGAGAGCTTAACAACCGCGAAGCAGCGACGAAATTATTATCCCAAAAATCCATTCTCAAAAAAGACTTAATTGAGATCGCTTCTACCTTTAAGGTACATATAAATAAAAATGACACAAAAGCGAAGCTCATTGAAAAAATTGTAGAAGCGACTGTCGGTGTCGCCTTACGTTCACAAGCTATTAAGGAAACAGCTGTGAAGAGGTGAGGAGAAAGGTATAGTCGATTAGAATTGATGAGTATTCCTAAGCATATACAAGAAAAGTACCAGTAACGGTCTAAAAAGTCGTAACTGGTACTTTTTATGTTTATTTAAATAATAGGGGGAAGCACAGGGACGGTTCTTTTGCTTCATCTACCTACTAGATTGGAAGCACTAGAACCGTCCCCGTGCTTCCCCCGTGCTTCCACTCAGATCCAAATAGGTTTTTGATTGCTTGTCTATTTTTGTTAGAATAGAATTAGATGTAGTTATTGTTCGACAAACTTAGATTAGACCGATTGGATAAACCGTGCATGTAGCCTGAAAATATTGGTGATAATTTTCATGGGAGCTGCATTTCTAAAAGAGAGGAAATTAGTTTTACGGTTTAATTTTGGTTTAAAAAGGACAAAGGAGTTTACGATGACAATTATTAACAAGTTAAATCTGACTAAGTACACTAATATGGCGGTAATTAATGAACCATCTGATTATGATTTATTTACAAGTGCTAAGACAACATTAACTGGGGACCATGATGCAATTTTTATTTTTGTAGAAACAATTGATGAAATGGTAGAGCATACAGAGAAGGTATTAAAAGAGCAACTCTTGGCTCAGAAAGGGTACTTATTTTTTGCATACCCGAAAAAAGGCAATAAGAGATATGATACATACGTTCACCGAGATGAGATTTTTCCAGCTATGAAGGTTGGGGAAGATGGCTATGTTGATCATAGTGATTTGAAGTTCTCCCGTATGGTAAGCATGGATGATATTTTCACTGTTGTTGGTTTGAAACGGGAGAAAAAGAAAGAGAAACAATCGACAAAAGCAAGTCAATGTGTAGCTGATTATCAAGATAACGTATTAGACGTCGAAAAACTATTAGCAGAATACCCAAATGAGTTAGCCTTTTATCAAAAATTAACCCCGGGCTACCAAAGAGATTGGGCTCGCTATATTTTTTCTGCAAAACAACAGAAAACACGCGATAAACGCCATCATGAGATGGTTGATGTTTTACGCCAAGGATTTAAATCAATGGACTTATTTCGGCAACAGCAGAAATAAGCTAGCAGGGAGACGTGCTAGCAACACTGGGCATTATGAAATGAACAAGAGGAAACGGTGTCATAAGAAAAATAGGTTCTGCATCGTCAAAACCAATATTACACCAAAATAGGTTTTGACTTGGATTCTATAATTAAAAATAAAATTGCTTAGTTCATTTTGAACTAAGCAATTTTTATATTCCAGTTGTTTAAGAAGAACTTGTTGGTAAAAACTTATTCATTAATAAAGTTATTGTCTAAAGTTTTTTAAAATAATCAAGCAGCTTTATACTGGCTTTACACCTTCAATTTCAATTGTTTTTTCGTCTCATCAGTGCTAGGTATGGTTTGGAGGATTGTTGCTAAATGCTTAACGGAATCGTTGAGAAGATCGAGCTTAGCTTCGATCCGATAAAGTAAATACAACGTCACCATGACTGGGAACCCGTATTCGCTAATGACTGGAAGCCACATTTCCATGAGATATCGCTCCTTTCTACTAAATTAAAAGGGGAGAAACATTTGCTTCTCCCCGGTGTTGTTATGACTAGATTTGAATTGCGGAAACGTTGCGCTCGACAATTCTTGCTGCGTATTTGCTAACAAGAGCACCGCCTGAGGAGACAAATGCTTGTTGAGCAATGACTTGATCCATGACATGGGCTACTAATGCTGGATCAAGCGGCTCAATCGGACTGTCTAACGAAATCGTTACGTTTTTACCTGCTTCGTTTTTGAAAATAAGTTCAATTTTCTTAGCCATCTAAGTTCACCTCCGTTTGTTTAATTTTAAAAAAATTAGTTAAAGACATCGTACATGTTGCTTCGTGTGACTGTTTCTAACGTAAATTCTTGCAATGAAGCAAGAGCTTCTGCCGTCTTCTTCAGTTGTTCGTTCGTCGCTGTGTTGTCAACGTTTGAAAACGTCTTTGTTTTAAAAACCTCTTTGCCGTCTTCATCAACACCTCCGTAAAAGTGAAGAGTTAAACGAGAGTGTAAAATGTTTTCCATTGTGATCACCTCCTTCACTATATAAATACAAAGAAAAGGAGAAAAGGGGGACAAGCGGGAGTGGGTTATTTATTTACCTAATAGTCACAAGCTTTAAGAATACACTCTTCTGTATTACTTAATTTTTTGATAGATTTAGATACATAACGCTAGGTATATAAAGTAATCGTGGACGTTTTTTTTGTAAAAACAGTTTTAATAAACTTAAGCCAAATTAGACTTTGATTTGTCTAATAGATGTAAGACGCAAAAAGAAAGGGTGAATTCCAATTATTAGATTAGTCAAAAAAGCTCAAAAAGGTAACGACAAAGCCTTTTTAAAGCTTTTCCAGCAATATGAAGAAGACATTTATCGAATGGCATTTGTCTATGTAAAAAATAAAGACGATGCTTTAGATGTTGTTCAAGAAGTAGCTTATCAATCTTTTAAAAAGATTGATACATTGAGAAAACCAGAGTATTTTAAGACCTGGTTAATGAAAATTACAATGAACTGTGCAACGAATGTAATTAGGAAAAATAAAAAAGTGGTTTTTCTTAAACCAGAATTTGAGGAAATTATTGGAACAGAGGATGAAGATATTCTCTTTTCTATCTCATTACAAGAATTGATAGATGGATTGGAAGAGGATGAAAAAAGCATTGTTCTGTTAAAGTTTTATCACAACCATACATTTAAAGAAATATCTGAGATATTGGACATACCACTTGGAACGGCAAAATCAATTCTTTATCGTGCATTAGATAAGCTTCGTAAACATTTTAAGGAGGGGGATATTTGTGAACAATAATATAAATCAAGAATTACAAAAAATAAAAATTCCAAAAGATTTACATGAGAGGTCTAAATTGGGTGTGAAAAAAGCCAAAGCAGAGCAACAAAAAAGAAGAATTAAATCTCCATTAGTAGCAGCAGTTATTTTAGGGTTATCTATCACTTCAGTTGCTTTTGCGATGCCATCTATTGCATCACAACTTCCATTTATGGACAACTTCATTACTTTTTTTGATGATAAAAAGCAAGACTATGAGAATTTTGAGAAGTTCTCGACTGAAATCGGTCTCGTACAATCAAGTAATGGTATTACGGTCATGATTGACAATGCCGTATTTGATGGCACAAATGTTACAGTGTCTTACGCAATTGAAACTGATCATAATTTTGATGGATTTATACAGGTACGTGAACCGTTTTATGTTCCCGAAAAAGGTGGTAGTAGCGGCACAGGTAGGATTACGAAAATTAATGAAAATCGCTTTGTGGGATTGTCAACTTTCACCCCAATCTTAAGAGACAACCAACAACAAGAAACAATCGAGGTCATTTGGGAGCCAGAAGCATTTTACAGTCCAACAAATGATTTAGAAGTAAAAGGGGATTGGTCATTTTCCTTTTCATTGAACCGCTTAGAAGGCGATTTGCGACTAGTTAATCAAACCGTGCAGCATGAGGCGGTAAGTTTTACACTTCAATCTGTTGAGTTCACCGATGTATCCACAGTGATTAACTATGAACAAGTGGTATTAGAAGAACTGCTTAAAGTATGGGCAAGTGTGACACCAGTTTTTCATGTAACTGATGACCTCGGTCATGTGTACATGAATGGATCTGCAGGCGCTGGATGGACAGCTGATGACTACAAAACATTTAAAGGAACGAGCGACTTTGGTAGGGTTAAAGAGGGAGCGAGCAAACTCATCATTCAGCCTATTCAAATTGCTAGTTCCAATTACGGAAAAGGTCATACGAAACTTGAGCTTGAGCCTATTGTCATCGACCTAAAAAAATAATATGAATTTATGATTCTGAGTCATTGTTTTTAAAGGAGCGTTATTTTACAACAATTAGAAGGCATGGAGAATTTTTTCCATGCCTTTATTTAATGTATATAATACAGTGGTTTAAAACTATATTATTTATGCGATTTCAAATGTTACTCTGCGATTTATGATTTTGCAATTTACAAGTTAATCTTTTAACAACAATGTAGTAAGTTCTTAAAAAAAATTTTCATCTTCAACTAAGGCACTTCGAGCGATAGATCTGAATTTAATAGAAAAGTTTATTTTGTTCAATATAAACTTTCCAATAAGATTAACGGCAATTCCCACAAATATTAGGCGTTTGTTCTCCACGGTATGAGTCATTCATTCTTTTTCCGCACGAAGAGCACATTTTTGTATTTTCCTTCGTACCAGTGTATGAACCGTAATTTTCATAATGAATATCCGAAAACTTACGTAAAATATAAAAAAACAAAAAAACGAATAATGAAATAATCATAATTTCAAAAAGAATTTGAAAAACCTCCCTCGTTAGTTCATTAATTCACAAACTATACCATTCGACTAATTATACCATAATAATTTTCATTGAATACCTAAATAAAATTGAACAAAACAAATGAATAGCTTATTAGATATTTTGGTGCTGTGAAAAAGGTAAATCATTTTTCTTAAGAAAAGGTCAATAACCAATTTCATTTTTATAGTCCTTTTATAAGCAACTGCTTAACCATTTCCTGGAACCTTTTTTCTTTCTATTCGTAGATAGTAGGAACTTTCATTAGAAAAAGGAGTTGGCTCATGAGAAAACAAAACTATGAAATCTTCTTCCTAATTATAATAATCTTACTGTTTCTTGGATGCGAGCGCACAGTTGTTGAAACGAAAGTTGCTGAGGACGGGATAACTATTCGAAGTTTTTCCCATACAACGAGTGAAGTTGATCAACAGTTTACGATTGTATCTGCATACGAAGGTATTGAAGAGTACATTACCCAAGTGAGAAATGACGAAAATTCAAATTTGAGGGCTGTATTTAAGGAGACCGTCATTATACCAGTGTGGGATGCTTGTTTCAGAGACGGGGAATACCTTGAATTAATGATGCCTTATTTTAATACGGTCGAAGGCTACGATAACTTAGATCATTTAGAAATTCAGATTGGGAAGATGAAGTCGGCCGATTTAGAAGAACAAATTGAAGAGGCGTTACTCAAATCAGCTCAATTGTTACCTGGTCCAGATACGACAGTTTGTGTTTTACCCAGGTTGTCAACGGTTGAATTTGCAGGTGTCAATGTAGGTTCTGGTAAAATTACACTCTTATATGATGATCGTTATATTAGTTCCAATGAGGAGTTAGGTGGAATTGTCGCTCATGAATATCATCATAGTGTTTGGACAAGTAGACATTATACAGGTCAGCCTTTTTACTTGTTGAAATACTTAATTTTTGAAGGGAGGGCAGAAGCATTTAAACATATGCTATATCCAAATGCATGGCTTCCTTCATATTCAACCAACAATGAAGAAGAATACTGGAACAAACTAAATGATTTTTTAACAATCGATGCATATAATCCTCAGTTTACCAATTCAGTGATGTTTGGTGGCGAAGGCTTTCCAAGTTATTTCGGTTACGCTCTCGGGTTTCAAATTGTTCAAGATTTTCTCGAAAATAACCCTATTTTAACCGTTGAAGAGTGGACAGCATTGAATCCTGAAGAATTATTGGAAAGAAGCGGCTTTGAGGATCGATTTGATTAGTATCTCTTTTGGAGCGGATCTGGTCAAGTCAACAGGGTAAAATAAAGGTGAGATGAGTATTATTTAGTTTATTATAGTTAGGGGAGATATTAAACGTGATTTATGTAATAAGACACGGTCAAACAGATTTAAACAAGGAACGAAAATTCCAAGGAAGAATGGGTCTACCATTAAACGAGTATGGGATAGAACAAGCCGAAACATTAAGAAATCAATTACAAGATTTAAAGTTTGACTTAGTCTTTTCGTCCCCACAAGAGAGGGCTGTCCAAACAGTAGAAATTGTTACTGGGTTAAAAGCCGTTACGGATGAAAGGTTAGACGTTTTTGACTTAGGGGAAGCTGACAGATTACAAATTAACGAAGTAAGGATGGCTGGTCCATTACCCGATTCTACTGTCTATAAAGGTGTTGAAAAACCGAATAAATTTGTTAAAAGAGTGTTTAATTTTATGAAAGATCTTGAAAATCAATATGGTAGAAAAAAAGAATTAAATATTATTATTTCAGGTCACAGATGTACCACAGGCTGTATTGGAGCTTATTTTGAAGGGATACCATCGGATGGAAATATTTTAAAATTCTCTTCGGATACTGGTAATTATAAAATATTTACTTTTAAGTGAGGTTCTTAAACTACTTTTATGAGGTGTATTGATGATTCTTTTAAATGGCGTGAGTGGGTTTAATAGTCCTGATGATAAACTTGTTGATGGTAACCAATTTAAAAGTCTATGTTTTACGACAGTATTGAGCTTAGGTGGCAGTCTCTTGTCTTTTAAAGAGCCAGAGGGAGCACAAAATTACTATCAAACAGATATAACTATCTTAGGCGATAATATATTTATATTACTAAATGGAAAATACCCTTTTATCGCTTTTGCTTCGTCTGTACTGCCTGGTGATATTACGTTTATAGATCATCATCAATTGTCATTTGGGTTTAAGCATCATTACAGAATATTAAGTGCAAATGAGTTAAACGAAGCATTAAGGATTAGACAAGAAAAAGGTAAAATCGTGATCGACAAAGAAAATGAACTAAATGCTGCTGAACTAGTAAACATAAAATATTGGAAGCCGAAACGAGTTGGAGATATCGTGTTCAATCACTGGGATTAGAGCTGGCCAACATGCCCGTCACGCTGATCCCTTCAAGCTAAAGGGAACGTAGAAGCATTCAATGTGCCCGTCGCGCTGATTACATTCGGCTAAAGGGAACGTAGAAGCGTTCAATGTGCCCGTCGCGCTGATTACATTCGGCTAAAGGTAACGTTGAGGCGTTCAACGTACCCGTCGTGCTGATGCCACCTTCCTTAAGGGAACATACATAAAAGTAAAGTTAATATGAGAGGAGAACAATTATGCTAACACCTACTAAACTCAAAACTGGAGATGAAATCCGAGTTATTGCTCCAAGTTGTAGTGCAAGTATTTTATCAGAGGAAGGGATACAAATAGCAAAAAAACGTCTAGAAGATTTGGGTTTTATTGTGACGTTTGGAAAACACATCTTTAAAAATGATATACAGGATTCCTCTTCTATTGCTGAGCGACTTGAAGATTTACATGACGCCTTTCAAGATACCAATGTAAAAGGAATTCTAACGGTAATAGGCGGTTTTAATAGTAATGAGCTACTTCCATATATTGATTATGATTGTATTCAAAAAAATCCTAAAGTGTTTTGTGGTTATAGTGACATAACAGCTATTGCATCTGCTATTACAACGAAAACGGGATTAATTACATATTCTGGACCACATTTTTCGAGTTTTCAAATGGAAAAAGCACAAGAGTACCAGACTGAGTATTTTAAGAAATGTTTAATGCAAGATGAGAGCTATATCATTAACCCCTCTACACAATGGAGCGATGATGCTTGGTACATAAATCAGGATGATAGAAAGTTTGAAGTGACCAGTTGGAAGGTTTATAACGAGGGAGAAGCTTGTGCGCAATTATTTGGTGGGAATTTGTGTACAATGAATCTGCTGCAAGGTACGGAATATATGCCAAACCTCCAAGGAAAGGTATTATTTATTGAAGATGATGAAATGACGATCCCTGAAACATTTGCTCGAGACATCACATCTTTATTACAAGTAGCAGGGAAAATAGAAGGACTAGTCATTGGACGTTTCCAGCGTGTATCAAAAATGACCGAAGAACATCTTTTATTTATTCTTGATAAACATCCTATATTAAAATCTATACCAGTTCTGTACGATGTTGATTTCGGACATACACAACCAATCATTACATTCCCAATTGGTGGGTTTGTAGAATTGAATAGTAGAGTTAAGCAAATTAAAGTTACTAGATTTTAGTGTGGATAGATTGGATTTAGCGGAGGTTGTGGATGTGGGGGAACAAGAATTATTAAAGATTTTTGATGAAAATAGAAACCAAATAGGAGTTGCTACTCGAAGTGAAGTACATAGGGTCGGGCATTGGCATGAAGCCTTCCACTGTTGGTTTATTAGAAATGAACAAGGGATGGATTATATATATTTACAGCTTCGTAGTAAAAATAAAAAAGACTATCCTAACCTTTTAGATATTACTGCAGCTGGACATATATTAGCTAATGAGACAGTTAAGGATGGGGTAAGAGAAATAAAAGAGGAAATAGGCATAGATGTAGCTTTTGAGGATTTAATCGAGTTAGGTGTAATTGATTATTGTGTTATGAAAGAAAATTTCATAGATAAAGAATTAGCAAATGTTTTTCTATATAAGAGCAAAAATAGCTTTGATGACTTTACACTTCAAGTAGAAGAAGTTTCGGGAATAGTTAGAGCTAACTTTATTGACTTTGTTCAACTATGGTTTGGGGAAAGAGATGAAATTGAAATCCGTGGTTTTGAAATAGATAATGATGAAAATACGGTTTTAATTGAAGAAAGTGTTAACAGAGATAAATTCGTACCACATCAAACATCTTTTTATCAAGAAGTAATTCAAAAGATTAAGGAACAGACTAGCTAGAGAGTGCGCAAACTTCTTCAGCAGTCGTTCGTCGCTGTTTTTTCAGAGGATACTATAGGAAAAAAGAAGTATCCTCTAAGTGTTTAAGCCGCCGCAACTAAATTAGCCTTGAATAAACGACCATCGTTCCCGGAATTGCGATAACCATGACACAAAATAACAATTGAAGTACCTGGCTCGCGTCGAGTATTAATGGTCCAAACGAACTTGTAAGTAAAAAAAGAACGAGAATAGTAGCAAATAGCACGAAATAATTGATAACCATCGCCTTTCCCATAATAGCTTTAGAACGTTTATCCTTCGGGAATAGATGCGGTGAAAGATATGCGAGCATCAGTTGATTTACTCCCAAAGCTAGCAACATAATCGAGTCGGGAAATTCCCAATTTAAGATCTTCACGTAGTTTAAATAAATGCCCATCCCAGTTAAAAAGATACCTAAAAGTAAATAGATTAGTTGGTTTTCTTTTGCTTTTATAGTAGCTTTCATGCTTTATTCCTCCTCATAAATAAAAACATCCTCAATCTGACAGTTAAACACACGGGAAAGTTTAAATGCTAATGTGATCGATGGATTATAACGTTCTTTTTCTAGTGATATAATCGTTTGTCTAGATACATCTAATCTCTCAGCTAATTCATCCTGAGTTAAGGCATGTTTTGACCGCAATTCTTTAATATTATTTTTCACATTTTCACCCTCTTATTGTAAAGTTGCCTTTACGTTAAGTTTACTTTACATTCTTCTTTTATAAAAATCAAGGAAACTTCATATTTTTGACTATTTTTTATAAATTTTTACATTTCTTAATGCAAAAGGGAATATTTACTTATACAATTAGAGGAAGATGTTCAAGTTAATATATTTGATTAGGAGGATCTATTATCAAAAAGTTTATCGTTATTTTATTAATTCTTGGTTTAATCATATCTAATCTTTATTTTATATCTAAAAATTCGAAGCATTATGAGTTACTTGTAAGAGGACATCAAGGTGTTATCAATAATGTAGAGATGGGGATAAAAGTATCAACGCTTGAAACTAGGGCTCTGGCGAGTATGGTAAGAAATGATTTTGATGGAGAGCATCGGTTAATTCAAACAGTCAGTAGAATTTCTGAAAGTTTACAGATAACAAGGAATGGGTTGGTTGATTCTCTTACCTATATAAGTCTTTCTTTTCCAAGAAATACAGGTGATAGTATGGCCGAAATGTATGATTTGTTCGATAGAATATATTCGTATATTAATCATGATTACATTGCTTATCAATTTTGGGAAATAGATATAAGCAAAGAAGAAATGGTCTCAACTTTAGAATCCCTTCACGAAATACTAAGTTTTATTAATGAAAATCTCGATCAAGAAAGGTTAGTTGAAGGAGACTATGAAACGATCAAAAAACATTGGCAAGACCTAATGGAGACATTAAAAGCCAGTTACTCTGATAACCCGGTGTTCCAAGAATATTATGAATGGCATTATGGTGCGAAAATGAAAACTAAATCAAGCAAATGATTGGTACAATTGCTAACAATGATTGAAGAAGAGGTAATACATGGAAACTAATCTAAGTTATAAAAAAATGAAATCTTATTTGAAGGTATTATTATTAATCTTAACAATATTGTCAACGAGCATAGTCATATGGGCAGGGTTTAGTGATAGACAGTCTATCTTCCCGTTCGTACTTTGTTTAACAATGTTTCTGGCTATAAGTAATTTAATTCTAGCTAATGAAAATCCGAAAAAAAAGAAGATTTATAGGGTACTATTCAATCTATCAATTCTATCTGTCATATTAGCAGTTGCAAATTTGATTTTTGCAGGATAGTTATTAGCATTTAAACAGAATGTTACGCTAACGAGCCCATAAGTTTGCGCTACTGTTAGCTGCTAACTACCAATAAACGTACTTCCTTTTCTAATATTTTACTAAGAGTGATAAATTAACCTCAGGAGTTGATATGTAATTGACGAATTTATATTTTGTTAGACATGCACACTCTACTTATACTCCCGATGAATTAGGAAGGCCATTATCGGAAAGCGGATTGACAGATGCAATGAAGGTCACTGACTTCTTGAAAACAGAGGGGATTGATATTGTTGTTTCAAGTCCTTATAAGCGTGCCGTTCAAACGGTTGACGGTATAGCTCTATTCATAGATAAAGACGTTGAAATTGTAGATGGTTTTAAAGAACGAACACTAACCACTGTCCCTACCGAAGATTTCACTCTTGCAATAACCAAAGTGTGGGAGGATTATAACTTTTCATGGCAAGGTGGAGAGTCCAATAATGTTGCTCAAAAAAGAGGGGTAGAAGCTACTAATTCTGTAATAGAAAAGTACAGAGATAAAAACGTAGTGATCGGTACACATGGCAATATCATGGTTTTAATTATGAATTACTTTGATAAACAGTATGACTTCACTTTTTGGAGAAATCTTGATATGCCCGATATATATAAATTAACTTTTGATGGTAGAGAGTTAAGAATTGTAAAAAGATTGTGGGAAAAGCGTTAACTTACTCATATGAGGATGCTTATTTAACAAGTTTCTTGCTCTTTTAAGATAATTACAAATTACGATGAAACTTTAATTGGAGGTGTTATATTTGGAAAATGCAGTCTTTTGGATAACAACAATAGGTGGTTTATTATCATTAAGTGCTTCGATTTGGTACTATTCCTCATTAGGAAAGAGAATTTCGAAAGAAGAAAAAGAGGCAGGGAAAGATTTAACGTATGAAATAAACCCATTTACAGGTTCCTCTAAAGGGAAATGAATTCGTTAGTTCATTAAGAAATACGATGTAGTGAAGAAAAACATTAGAGAGAAATTTAAAGTGAATGATTTGATAATCATAAAGGAGAGAATTTATGGACAAGTATATTAGTATTTTTTTCTTAACTGCACTTGCAAGTGTAGTTGTTCTTCATATTATTGGTTCTATATTCCCGTTTGTGACTGCTGAGGATGCTGTTTTCCTATTTGGAATGGTGTGTATCGTTCTTTTCTCATTCATAATTTCGCAATTGTACTACATTATAGATTTAATTAAAAAGAAACGTTAAACCTATGTGATCATGGATTTAAATTTTATAGCTTAATATGGAATTATAAGGGTAGGTATTTGATCATGCAAAAACTAAATGAAGAAATGATAAAACAGAGCGTGGAACGTTTGTATGACATACAGGTCGAAAATGTAGTTGTTTTGGAAAGCTTTTTTTGTGGTAAGTTATCAGGAATTTTTCGTTCCTTGCTCAATCTATAAATGAACATGATTACCTTAAGAGAGCTATGGATGTAAATATGATCGACACAAAACATCCAAACAAAGAAAGTGAACTTTCCTGTAGGTGCTATTTACAGGGTATACACTTTTGTCCCAGCCTCTATTCGTTGTGAAATAAACCGTGAGCGCCTCTTAACTCGTATTAGGCAAATTTTTGAATTTAACAGAGATAGCCTTGAAAAATAAGGGGAAAACGTTAAAATAACGGTGAGAAATGTCAAAGTATTAATGAAAAGGAGTGAATAGTTATAATGTCTGAACCTATAACAAAAATTCCTATCTCTCGCATCGCTAAAGCGCTGTATGTCATTAATTTAAAAACAAAAGTCGATAAACATGCTGCTCATTTTTATTCACTAAAAAAAGAAGTCCTTGAAAAATTAGTGGAAGAAGGATCTGCTAGAAAAGTCGGCTTGCAGTTTTACTCCTATACAAAGCGACATGATGCAGCACTGACCGTATTAATTCAAATCGACGCCGACGACAAAACCTACTTCTTTCATGCACTCCCAACCCCTGACGATATAAGGTCACTTCCCAATTTAGGTGAAAGTCAAACTGACTTTCGTAACCCAAGCTCCTCCATGCGTTTAGAGCATGCCAAATACATCCTATGCAAATTCTGTGGGCGCCAACTTCCGAAACCAAAAAAACGGGCAAAATTCTTAAAAATTCATAGAGGAAGTGTTTTTAAATCTTCATTTCTCGATTAGCTAGATGCAAACTACGTGTAGACAAAGGCTAAGTCGCTAATATTCAATTCAAGGTTAGTGAAGAGGAATAGAGCCAGAGATTGTCGGTATAATTTTTGAACATAGGATATATACTCTTCTAAAAAAAGATTTGTTGGAGATTTATGGATAATAGAGTAGTATAATTGTAGAATATGTAAAATAGGGATAAATTTTATAGGTATCTAAATAAATTATGAAAATCGTCTTAAGGAGTGGATTACAATACTCAATTTTTTAAAATCGTTGCTAGGTAAAAAAAGCAACGGTTGTTTTCTATGTAAGGGTAAGCAAGGATATTTTACTAAGTATGAAATTAAAGGACAAAAGGCAAACGTTTGTTACAAATGTATTGAATACGCAGAGAGAAGAGCTTATCGTAAGGTGCAAGGATAGTTTGCACTCATTTTCGTGAAGGAGTGTAACTAAACTTAGAAAGAAACAGATCATAGGAGTGAAACGTGAATGCAAAAGGCAGTTGAAGTTGTACATAATGATCAAGTTTTACGTGGGATGGCACATATTCCAGAAGGGGATGGGCAGTTTCCGACGGTCATATTGTATCATGGCTTTACAGGAACGAAGCTTGAGCCACATCGTATTTTCTTAAAAATATCGCGAGCATTAGAGGCAAAAGGAATTGCATCATTTCGCTTTGATTTTCTTGGCAGTGGTGAAAGTGATGGTAATTTTGAGGACATGACGGTTATTAATGAAGTTGCGGAGGCTGAGACAATTTTTAACTATGTTTCTAGCAATTCAAGTGTAGCTAAAGAAAAGATTGTTGTTCTAGGACTTAGTATGGGAGGACTTGTTGCGAGTTTACTTGCCGGTAAGTTAACAGATCAAATAGAGAAGTTGATCCTAATGGCACCGGCAGGAACGATGAGGGATTTGATCTTGGAACGTGTGAAGGATGTCCCATATATTGAGAGCCTCAATGCTTATGATCTTGATGGAAATTTAGTTGGACAAGATTTTGTCGACGAATTGGCAAGACTCGAGGTTTGGCCACAAGCAGCAAACTATAAAAATGAGGTATTACTGATCCACGGCACAAAAGACCTGGCTGTCCCATACGGTGTTTCTTCATTATACATAGAGAAATGTTATCCAGAAGCGACACTTGTTCCAATTGAAGAAGCTGATCATACATTTAACGCTTATAGCTGGGAAAAACAAGTCATTGATGCGATTGTAGAATTTGTAGTTCCAGAGTCTAATAGGTAAGTTTACGATCATTTTATGTTACAGGATTTGTAATTGTTTTAGCAGGAGAAACCAAAAACGCTTTATAACTGAAACATTTTACTCTAAGGGGTGATATTTATGAAACTATGGTTTCTTATTGTTATTCAAACTACTGTTCTTGTATCATTGATTAAATATTTATTAGGGCATAACAAAAGTAGCTTAAAAGAATTTATTATTTATTCTGTCGTTACGTCATTTACTTTAGGAGTTCTATTTGCTTCCTTTACAAGTTTATTATTATATTTCTTCTACTAAGAGAGAAAATTGAGGAGTATCAACAATAATAAGCCTCTAGTGAAGTGCTACGTGTAATCAAGAAGGGTTTCTTTAAATAGTGAAAATTTAATAGATAATTGACAAAACTAACAATGATAGGGGTGGTTTTATGGAGAGTGAAAAGATATACGGCAATTTACCTACATTAGAAACAGAACGACTTATATTAAGAAAAGTAACTTTAAATGATGTTGAAGATATGTATGACTATGGTTCTAATGGTGAAGTAACTAAATACGTAACTTGGGAAACGCATAAGACATTATCTGATTCAAAAGGGTTTGTTGATTTTGTCCTAAACCAATACGAGAACGGGAAAGTTGCGCCTTGGGGGATCGAGTATAAAGAAACCGGGAAATTTATCGGAACTATTGATTTTGTGTCTTGGCAAGTAAACCATCATGTCGCTGAAATCGGATATGTCATTTCTCCGGATTATTGGGGAATGGGTATTACAACAGAAGCTGCAAATGAAATTATTAAATTTGGCTTTGACAATATGGATTTGGTTCGTATTCAAGCAAGATGTTTTGTAGAAAATAGAGGTTCGGAACGAGTAATGGAGAAAATAGGGATGTCTTTTGAAGGGATAATTAGAAAAGGGATGTTCGTAAAGGGTAAACATCAAGATTTAAAAATGTACTCGATATTAAAAGAAGAGTTTTCATCTCTTCAAAACTTAAAAATAGAAGATACGAGTAGTTTATAAGCTGCTTGAAAATTTCAAGAAAAAGAAGACCACTATTTTTGTAACAGTTTCCGTTACCTATCGCAAACAAAGAAAATGTAGAGTGATTTGCCTATCAAAATGTTAGTTAATTTGGTAGGCACTTTTTGTTTGTATAAAGGGATTAGTCCTAATTATTAGTGGTTTTTGTAATCTGATTTGTAGATGAGTTTGCGTATGTATATTCAACAGTATACATACGCAAATAAAGGTACAAATCCATGTACTTATAACTCAAATATACCTTACAGTTCTAATTTGAATAACAAACTTATTAAAAAACTAATAAGGGTATTGGTATTTTATGTTAAATTAATATAGAGATTAATACTAAGTTTGTGAAGAAATGTACTTAAGCTTACGAGCAGGTTAGTGAAAATAGTTATGAAACTTATTTTATGGAAATACGTCTATTCTATAAGGTCATAACAAATTAGAATGATAAATGGAGGTATATATGAGGGGCTTATTTATTATCTTTTCAATCATCTTGTTAGTTTCTTGTGATAACCAATCCTTAGCAACAGTTGTTGATGAATATGATGTTAGTAAATTAAGTATTGATTTTGGTAATAAAAAGGCATACGAAATAGGAGCTAATGTTGAAGGAATGCCTATTTTTAAAGATTCTAAAAAAGCATTAAAACAGGCAAAGCTGGACTACAAGGAAGCCTTTGAAGCAGTAGCTATGGAGTTTGATTTAGAACCCGTTAGTGATAGTAACTATAAAGAATACAAAAAATATGGGTGGCAAGTAACTGTGAAGGATAAAATTGTTCAAGAACAAGGCGTGGAATTATCAAAGTTTCTTGATATATACGAAAATAGTTTTGAATAATGAGATAATTCCAATAAGGAAGAATAACGCTATAAAAGGGTTATCTAATATTGGTATTGTTTTTGGATTAGTTGCATACTGTCCAGTGTTTATTTGTATGACATTCAGCATTTCGGAAGTACAGCTATTGAAGGTATAAATGCAAAACCTATCATCGACATACTCGTTGGAGTGGAATCTTTAGATGAAGTTGAGAAATTCGATAAAGTGAGATTAAAGGAAAATGGATATTACCATTTGTCGAAAGCACGTCTTGAAGGAAAAGTAGTTTTTGCTAAATTCTCTAACTTAGAAAACCTAACTAAGACACATATAATGCACATAGTTGAACATAACGGTACTTGGTGGAAAGAGCATATTTATTTTAGAGATTATCTTAATGAGAATCCTGAAAAAGCAAGAGAATACGAAACATTAAAAAAGAGGTTAGCATTAAAATATCCTAATGAAGAACGTCTATACACCGATGAAAAGAAGAAGTTTGTTGATGATATACTAAGTAAATCATAACTGTTTCTTCTTTAACAAACCAATGCAATAGTTTAGTAAGCTATTGCACCCGTTATGTTGCTATTGAGCAGACTAATTAAAAATGTAAGGGGAGAAGCCAATGGATTTAGGTTTTCCAATAGCAAAAGGAAATACTGCAAAAATTTATCATTCCGACAACAAAGTAGTGAAAGTATTTAACGGTTTTTTGCCTGATATGGAATCCATAAATGAAGCAAATAAGCAAAAATATGCATATTCATGTGGACTTCCTGTACCCGAGATTTATGATGTTACTAAGATAAATGGAGAACAAGCAATTATAATGGAATATGTTAAGGGAGAAACATTAGGAGATTTATTGTATAAAGATAAAGAACGAACGGAATATTACTTGGCTATTTCAGTCGATATGCAACTGGAAATTCATAGCATTAATGCTAATCCAGAAGCAATCGAACCAATGTATGATAAATTATACCGTCAAATTGAGACTGTAAATAATTTAGATAGAAAACAAAAGTCTGTTTTGTTAAATAAATTGGAATCATTTACTTACGAAAATAGGCTCTGTCATGGAGACTTTCATTTATTTAATCTGATTAAGACAGATAACCAAGTGGTAGTTATAGATTGGGTAGATTCGAGTGCAGGAGACATCCGTGCTGATGTATATCGGACCTATCTTTTATATTCCCAAGTTTCGTCTGAGTTAGCTGATATGTACTTGAGACTTTATTGTGAAAAGAGCGGAATATTAAGGTCTGAGGTTTTCCTATGGGCTCCAGTCATTGCTGGCGCAAGATTATCTGAAAGTGTCTCTACAGAGAATTCTGAACGACTTATGAGGATAATAAATCATTACGGCTTATTATAAAAGGATAATATTATGTGTGTAATTTCACTTAAACTAAAGATAAGCTTTAGTAAAAAAATAAATGGACCTGGTACCTATAAAACCACCAGGTCCATTTATTTTTTTAAAAATTGTTTTTTGTAATTGGTAGATAGTGTTAAAATTTACTTTATCAAGTAAAGGTCAGGAAAGTTTAATCTGAGCAACCATATTATATGAATTGGAGTAACTGATACTTTTTGGAGGGGATGATATGAAGGTTAATTTCGGTAATGTCGCAAAAAACTACGCCAAGTTTAGAAATGATTTACCTATTGAGCTACTGGAAAGTTTAAAACATAGAGGTATTAATTTTAAGAATAAAAAAGTGGCAGATTTAGGTTCTGGAACGGGTGTATTAAGTAGAGTATTACACAAGGGAGGAGCAGTTGTTGTTGGTGTAGAACCATCTAAGGAGTTAATCCAAGAAGCAAAAGAAATGGATAAAAATGAAGGTTATATGATTAATTATATTAATGCTTTTTCGGAATCTACGACCTTGTTGGAAGATACATATGATTATATTACCGTGTTAAGAGGTTGGCATTGGTTTGAGAGTGAACAAACTCTTACTGAGATAAAAAGGATGTTAAAGGACAATGGCTCGCTTATTGTTATGGATTCAGGGTTTATTTCTAAAGGTAAAGTTATAGCGGATACTCTTGATATTATTAAAGAATATATGCCAAACGGGGAGTTGAAATCTGCGGGTTCAAAGGCTAATTCGAAGCAGTTGATTAACGGGTTTCCAGTTGAGTGGTATAAGGAATGGCAAGAACATCAATTTGACTTACAAGAAACGTATAAGTTTAAATACAACGTTACTTTTACTAATGAGGAATGGTGCGGAAGAGTAGGTTCACTATCGTGGCTATCCGGTTTTGATGAAAATGAGAGAAATTCTATATTGAATGAAATTTATATCCACTTAGAGAAAGAGTTTAGTGGAATGAAACACAATATCCTACATGGTTGCTATATTACAGTATTAAATCGCCTATAAGCGAAAGTAGAGATACTTTTCTTCAATACATTTATTCAACGGAGTGCGATTGTTCAATAAAGGTAATCGCTCTTTTGCTAACTAATTAAGAGTGTTTAATGAATAAAAAATACATTTACTCTTATTAATACTACTATTTTGTTATTTAACCGGAATCACTTTTGTATTTCAAGAATATTGGGGGAGATTAAATTGAAATCTGAAAAATGGATTAAGACCGCGATAGAAGTGGTTGGATTTCCTTTTACATTAACCAATATATACCTTAATAAAAGAAGGAATTTAAAAGAAATTGGACAGAAGATAAAAATACAAGATAGGTATATTCATACAATAGTTTCTGATAAGGTGGAAACTGATTATACAGTTATCTTAGATGCTGGATTAAGTTGCTGTTCTTTAGATTGGCATTATATTCAACCGCAGGTATCTAAATTTGCAAGGGTAATTTCATTCGATAGAGCGGGTTATGGATGGAGTTCAGTAAGCCATGAACCTTATACAAGTGAAAATGTTGTATATGACTTATTACATATATTAGAAGAGTTAAAAATTACACCACCCTATATATTAGTGGGTCACTCCTTTGGTGGATTAAATATGAGGTTATTCGCAAGTAAATATCCAGAAAAAGTTGCATCGTTAATTCTCATCGATGCAGTACATGAAAAAAGATATTTAACCCAAGAATGGGATGCAATTCGTCAAAAGTCACATCGCAAAAATCTAAATCTATTTCGATTTGGTTATTTGACCTCTGGTTTAGGTCTTCCTAAGCTATTAAAACAACCAATAGGAAGAAAATATCTTTCTGAACCACTTCAAAAATATACTAACTATTTAGGCTACCATCCCAAATCTTTCGAAGCGGTATATAAAGAATTTCTATTAAGTGAGAAGTCAGCGTTACAGGTTAAAAATGCTCCTAAACTGTTAGAAGATTTTCCAGTAACTGTTATTAGTTCTAATAATTCAGACCCGACATGGATAGAGCATCAAAATCTGCTTAGTGCATTGACTAATAATACTATTCAAATTAGAACAAATAACAATCATTCTATTCATTTAGAGAATCCAAATGTAATCGTTGATACAATAAGAAAGGCAGTTTGTCAAAAGAATGTAAATCATCTTATTGTTAAATAAGATGGGTTGTTTGTGGAAGATTGTACTTAAACAAACGGAGAGCAATAGTGAAAGAAGCTTTCGCTGCTCTTGTTCCATTATTGAAGCAGTTTAGCAAAAGAAGAAGCGTCTTATACAGAAGGTAATGTTAGAGGTGAGAGTGTGAATTTGAATTGTTTAGGGTGTAGTTTAGCTAATAAATTATTACCTGTACATGTAGTCTACGAGAACGAATATGTTTGTTGTATTTTAGACCATGACCCATTTAATGAAGGTCATGTTATGATACTACCCAAAGAGCATTTTGAAGATGTCGACGAACTTAATGAAGATACCGCAAATGCCGTAATACAGGCATCAAGGTTAATTTCAAAGGCTATTAAGGCACTTTACAAACCTGACGGGATAACGATATGTCAAAATGGAGGAATTTTTAGCGAGTTAACTCATTTTCATATGCATGTTGTACCAAGGTACAAACATCAATCGTTTGCTGACTTTTATTTGGAAGAGCCACTAAATAACGAAAATGAAAAAAATAAATTATTAAATACAAGGGATGAATTAGCAGAATTCATCAAAAAAATAATTTAATTCTTCCTCAAGTAACGGAGGCAATTGTGGAACAGGTTGGGACAGTCGTTGTGTCGCTAAAGAAGCAGTAATGTGGAATAAGAAAAGAAAATACAAGTACCTAATATTATTGAAAGGGTTGATTTTTTTGCGTTTAGTAATTTCAATATTGATAGTTTGTTTCATTTTACTTTCAGGTTGTAGTGAGGAAGAAAATAAAACTATAGAACAATCCATTGTTTCGGATAGTGACATTAGTTTAGATAATGTATTCCACACTGAGGAGATAAACGAGCAACAAGCTATTTCTCTTTACTACACTGATATTGGCTATGGTGTGCTACAATTTAACAAACAAGAGAATAGTTGGGAATATCAACAGGCATTAAGTGCGGGACACCCAGAACCTGAGCATCCTATGTCAACCAATTTTGTTTATAAAGATAACTATTCAGTTTCTATTGGAGAGATATTTGACCCTGAAATTAGTAAAGTTATAGTCAAGTATAATAATAATGAAAGAGATGCAACGATAGTAGAAGTCGATAAGAGAATGTTTTGGTATTCTGTATCTAAAGAAGGTGGCGAAGACATATTAAAAAGTCATATCTCTGGATATGCAGAAGATGGTAAATTAATTTATCAAAGCTCTTATTAAATAAAGGGTTATTAGTAGCTGTTTTCTTATTGCGTTAACGGAAGCGTTACTGGAACAGTGACAGTAGCGCTTTGTTTTAGTATTGAGCAGTTTTGTAAAAGAAGGAAAAAGAAGAAAGAAGGTGAGAAATTGAGAATTATCATTACGATTATTACTATTATGTTGTTATTAACTGCTTGTTCATTTGGTGATAACTTATCCAATATGAGAGAAAATAGAATGCTAAGTAAAATGAAAGCCGAAGACGAAAATCAATTTCACCTATATTCATTTTGGACAGAGGGAACGGAAACAGAATTTGATACATTTGATTATTCAAGAGTGGATACGAACGTTTTTCGACTCCTTTCATTTCACCAAAAAGAAAATGCTAAAGAATATATAGAGTCATTAGAAATTAGAGAATTTCCTACTTTCATTGTTTTGGATAACAAAGGGATTGTATTGAGGACAACAAGTGTAAATGAAATTAATGATTTTTTAACTGATTATCAATAAGAAGCGCTTAAAGAGAAATAAAAATCCACAGTTCCTTCTTTAACTATCGGGCGCTTTACTTTAATTAAGAAGAAAAGCTTTTTTATAACAACAATAGGAAAATAATGTGAGGTGTTGAATTGATAATTTAATAATCTTGTTATTCGAGTAAATGGCAGGTTTGTTGAATAAGGTCTGATTAGAAATTAGGGGGAGAAGGTTAAATGAGGAAGTATATTAGTATTTTTTTCATTACATTAGTTATTAGCTTTGTTATCTTTTTTCTGGGAAATGGATTCTTTGATGGTGGCAACTTTTTAGAAACAACCATTTTATCTGTTGGTGCAGTAACTGTTTTTCTTCTATCATATATAATTGCACAAGTTCATTACCTTATAGATTTAGTGAAGAAAAAATCCACTATTTAACAAACGGATGCGAATGTTGAAGAAATTAATATTGAATAGTTTTAGAATTGAGGAAATTTCTATGATAAATTTGTCAAAAAAACAGTATTATTTTTTGGTTTTTCTATTATTTATTGCCGTCCTTTATGGTTATAAGAAACATCAAGAAGTAAGTAACCAACAAAACTATTTAAATCCACTATTAATGGAAAGGGTACACAGTATTCAAGATGAAATTCATACCGCCTCAAGTATTTTAACGACTGCAATGGATGAAAATCAAATTCCTTATGCACAATGGATGCAATTAAAAAGTGCTTATAAGACCATTGAAGATGCTAGTTATGAAATTGAAAAAATGGCTAGAGCGATATATCCTAATCGTGCTCAAGGTTTAGAGAATGCGACTAAGACAACTTCGTATTTAATGGCAAGTGCTTTAGTTTATATAGAAGATAATTTTATAGAAGCTAACTTAGATAGGTTAGATATGATAACTTTTTCAGCAGATGAGCGTGAAGTATTAGAACCTATATATAACACTACTTTAGCTTGGAGAAAAATATCTAGTCAATATTATGTCGTGACTTCTATTATTACTCGTAAGTATTGGGTGGATATGATGAAAGAAATACAAGAAGAATCCATCTTGTTCCAAAAAGATAAATAAAAAGTAGTGACCGGACCTGAAGGAAATATGCAGATCCTTACTCTGCCATTTGCAGTAATTCTAATCTGGTCTGTTGTCTATTATTTACAAGTAAAGTTTCATTCAATTAAAAAATTCTTTATGTTGTTAACAGTTAATATTGTTTTTTATTGTTTATTCATTAATTGAACTCAACTAACGAAATGCGAAAGCGAAACAACTGCTATCGCTTGTTCTGCACGGAGTAGCTATAGGAGTGCCAGTTGTAACCTTGTGAATTAATACACTTAAATTACGGATGCGTTAGTACAACAAACAAAAATAAGAATTTCTAAAAATGGCTCGGTTCAATGTGAACAGAGCCATTTTATTTATGTTTTTTAATAGTCGTAAATTATGTTCCAAATAAAGGTGCAATTCCATCTACATTTTTGGCTGTAATTAATGCTTTTGCGATAGGATACAGAACCCGTTACTATTTTTGTGGTCTTTTTTTACATAAAAAAGATGCGACAGAAAACTTGTTTTTCTTCGTTGTTGGACATACTTTTTTCATAATATTTACAAAATAATCAAAAAACGAATCGAAATATATAGTAACATAGTAGTATCAATAAATTCACAGACTGATAGTAAAGTTTTAATAGGGAGGTGACATATGTACTACAAGATAATCCGTAATGACATTTTAAAAAATAAACTGGTAACGCTGACGACAATGATATTTATTGCTGCTGCGGCGATGCTAGTTTCTCTAGCTGCAATACTCGTTGTAAATCTTTCAGGCGCGATAGATACACTTATGACCCAAGCTAAGACTCCACATTTTATGCAAATGCATACGGGTGAAATTGATACTGAGCGGCTTACGACTTTTGCAGAACAAAATAGCCTAGTGGATGAATTTCAGGTACTTGAATTTCTTAACGTTGAAGGCGCAGAGATACTATTGCATGAGACCTCTCTTGCGAATAATGTTCAAGATAACGGGTTCTCTAGGCAGAGTGAAAAATTTGATTTTCTTCTAGACCTTGATGGAAATGTGATTAAGGTAAATGACGGCGAACTTTACGTTCCAATCTCCTATATGAAAGACAACACGACAAAGGTCGGTGACAAGGCAGTAATTGGAGGGAAGGAACTTACTGTTACAGGATTTCTCCGAGATTCGCAGATGAATTCAACACTCTCATCATCAAAGAGGTTTCTTGTTAGTAAAAACGATTATGCTGAAATAGAAGGCTTTGGGAGTACGGAGTATCTGATTGAGTTCAGATTAAAGGATTTGTCGAAACTCGGCAAATTTGAAGATGCTTATGTCTTTGCTGGACTTGAAGCAAACGGACCGACGATTACATATCCGCTTTTTAAAATAATTAACGCTATTTCAGACGGACTAATGATTGCAGTTATCCTACTTATTAGCGCACTTGTCGTTGGAATTGCATTTTTGTGCATTCGCTTTACGCTCCTTGCGAAAATTGAGGACGACTACCGCCAAATAGGAGTTTTGAAGGCAATAGGTTTGCGTATATCCGACATTAAGAAGATTTATCTTGCGAAATATGCTGCGGTTGCGGCAGTAGGGAGCATCCTTGGACTGGCGCTCTCATTCATGTTTCAAGGTATCCTTCTTGAAAATATAAGGCTTTATATGGGAGAAAGTGAAAACTCATCTTTTGCCCCGTTTTTCGGAATAATCGGGGTTCTACTTGTTTTCCTTGCAATTATTGGCTATGTAAACGGAGTACTGAGGCGCTTTCGAAAAATTTCGGTAGCAGAAGCTATCCTCTTTGGCAATTCAGAGGGAAAATATGCGGTTGGAAGGCATTTTTTGCTGAGTAGGAATAGGCAGCTTAACACGAATATTTTTCTTGGTATTAAAGATGTTTTGGCGAGAAAAGGAATTTATGCTACGATGCTTACCGTTCTTGTGATATCGTCGTTTATCATGATTGTCCCACAAAACCTCTACACCACGATTTCCTCAAAAAGCTTCATCACATATATGGGGGTAGGAAACTGCGACTTGCGCATTGACATCCAGCAGACTAATAATATTCCTGAAAAAACCAATGAAATAATTAACAAAATGGAAAGTGATGGAGACATTTTGAGCTATGTAGCCCTGACAACAAGAACATTCAAAGTTAAGATGGGTGACAGCTCTATTAAAAGTTTAAAAATTGAGCTTGGGGATCATTCGATATTTCCTGTAAATTACTCTAAAGGAAGACTACCCGTAGGAGAAGATGAAATTGCACTTTCGACTATAAACGCTAATGAGTTCGACAAAGAAGTCGGCGATGTCATTACGCTTGTGATTGCAGAAAAAGAGAAAGAGTTCATTGTTAGCGGGGTTTATTCTGACGTAACTAACGGAGGTAAAACTGCAAAGGCTGTTTTCACCGACAATTCGGCGGACATTATGTGGAGCGTTATCTCCGCGGAACTTTCGGACAAATCTCATGTATCAAGTAAGGTTTCGGAATATGCGGGCAAATATAATTTCGCAAAGGTTTCGAGCATTGATCATTATATTAAACAGACCTTTGGCTCGACAATTATTTCTATCAGAAAAGCCTCCTATGCCGCAATTGCCATAGCACTCATTATAACGGTCCTTGTTACGCTGTTGTTTATGAAAATGCTTGTTATAAAGGACAGATATTCTATTGTCGTAATGAAAGCGACCGGTTTTACAAATTCAGATATCTTATTGCAGTATGTTTCGCGTTCAGGTTTCGTTCTGTTTGTTGGAATTGTCGTTGGCACACTTTTGGCCAACACTTTAGGAGAAATTCTTGCAGGAGCAGTCATCTCCTCTTTTGGAGCAGCGACATTCACATTCGCAATTAATCCAGTATCAGCTTATCTGCTTAGTCCGCTGATGATGGCTTGTTCAGTAATTGTCGCAACAATTATTGGTACATCTAGAGCAGGACAAATTAAAATATCTGAAAATTTAAAGGAGTAGCTTATGAATAAGGTAATTATCGGTGAAAACATTGTAAAATCATTCGGAGAGGCTACTGAGAAGCGTAATGTTCTAAATGGTGTTTCTGTTGAAATATTAGAGGGAGAATTCGTTTCAGTTATGGGACCTTCAGGTTCGGGAAAATCGACGTTGATGTTTGCGTTAAGTGGCATGGAAGAGGTGGATTATGGAAAGGTTACGTTTGAAGGCAGAGATTTATTGGCACTCAGCGAAAATGAACTTGCCGACATACGTAGAACAAAAATGGGATTTGTTTTTCAGCAGCCGACTTTACTGAAGAATCTAAATATCCTTGATAACATCATCCTACCATCTATGCGCGACAATAGAAAAAATGGCGCAAATATTACCCAAAAAGCAAGAGCGCTTATGAAGAATGTAGGTATTGCGGAACTGGAAAATCGTGATATAACACAAGTTTCGGGAGGTCAGCTTCAACGAGCTGGAATATGCCGTGCTCTTATGAGTAATCCGAAAATCATCTTTGGAGATGAGCCAACAGGGGCGCTTAACTCAAAATCGACGCAAGAAATTATGAATCTATTTTTCGAAATTAACATTGAAGGTACTGCAATTATGCTTGTTACTCACGATGCGAAGGTTGCTGCGAGAACTGAACGTATTATGTTTATGCTTGATGGGAAAATCGTGAACGAACTAAAGCTTCCAAAGTTTGATGGGACAGATATTGATAGAAGGGTAGAAAAGATAACGGGTAAGATGTTGGAGTTGGGAATATAATTTGAAAGGGTAAGGAGTAGGATTATTAAAAAAAGGTATTTTAATTTTCATTGTCGAAATATTTACTTTACATTTCAGAGGGTCTCTTTTAAATCGAGCAATACAATTATATTAAAGAGGTGATTTCATTGATTAGCAATGTGAAAGTTGAACAAATAGAATCCATTGAAGAATATATTGATGACTTATCTGAACTTTTGATACGAGTAGTAGAGGGTGATGCATCAATTGGTTTTTTACCACCACTACAACTCACGGTGGCTAATACGTATTGGGAAAATTTATTAAGTCCAGACACTCTTCTATTCGTCGCAAAGATTAACAATCAGATAGCTGGTAGTGTACAATTGCACCTATGTAATAAGCAAAATGGTAATCATAGAGCTGAAATTGCAAAGCTAATGACGCACCCTAACTATCGACGTAACGGTATTGGTCGCTTTCTGATGATTGAAGCTGAAGAACGAGCCAAGCGGGAAGGGAAATCATTAATAGTTCTGGATACAAGAGAAGGAGATCCTTCTAATCTTCTTTATTCTTCAATTGGTTATATTCAAGCTGGTAAAATTCCTTATTATGCTAAATCGTCAGATGGAGAACTGCACTCTACCGTTATTTATTATAAATCCATATAACTTATATTTAATTATTTACATAATAAAGGGTGATAATTTTGGATAGCAAAGCTACAGATATGGTTGTAAATAATAAAGCAGCAGGCTCTTTAGGCATAGGGATTTTAACTATTATAGGGCTGTTTTTATTTAAGGAAGGATCGCTTCTTAGCATAGTTGGATTACTGCTTGGTGTTATTAGTTTGAAAGAAACCAAGAAGTATAAAGAAAAGGGAAGAAGCTTAGGGTTGATTGGTATTGTTTGTAATTTAATTGGTTTTATAGGTTTTGTTATTTTATTTAATATCAATTCTATTATTGGAAGCTTCCAATAATGAATGCAGTACTGGAACAACTGCAATGATGCTTTTATTTAAATATTGGACAGTTTACTTAATTTAGAAGAAACATAAGATAAAAACAATCTATTTTAGGAGGTTTCATAGTGGAAAAAAAGTGTTCTAAATGTGAGTCAGTAATGATTGAAGCTAAGTTAGATACCTATGAAATTAGAGCATACAAAGCAGATGTAAAACCCAATGCTAAAACATTGAGTAATATAAATCGCTGTTATGTGTGTTCAAATTGTGGCTTTATTGATTTTTATGTAGAAGAACCCGAAAAATTTAAGTGAGTTTGACAAATAACTTTTCTATTAAAAAATAACAATAGAAGCTGTCGTTTCAATTAAGCGCAAAAGATTTTAGTAATCGTGAAGAGCAAATTAAACAGAGTTATAGCGCCGTGACTGTAGGATTTAATTTAGCAAGTAATATAATAAGAAACGATAATCATTTTTTTAGTAGAACCGAAAGCAAAGGATGAATGGATATGATTGATGCAGGTTGGCTTAATGTGGGGAGCCTCGTACTTGGGTTAATTGCTTGGATAATCCCTATAATTAATCTAACACGAGGTAAAAAACAGTTAAATTCAAATTGGTTTACTTTATCTTTTATAAGTATTAGTGCTTGTGCTATTTCGCTGTGTTTCCAGATTTTCTATAACTACTATAAGGTAACTGTCGAAGATGGGGTGCTCTTACTGACACAATGTATGCTGTAGCTTTAGTCTCAGCAGTTCTTCTGATCGTGACCCTCATATTAAATGCAATAACTTTTAATGTCTTTCGCGGTAAAATTCAAAAGTAGCTACTTAATTTTGTTTCTGCATGGTTTTACATAAGTAACGACCTGAGTTACAGGAACAGGAGAGTGGCACATATTTCAATTCCAAAAAGGAACTCACACTTTATAATAGCTGTGGGTTCCTTAATTTACTTAATTTATGCTTCAATAAATTTGATCATTTGACGGTAATATAAAACATTTTGCAAAATTAACATTAGGAAAACACAAATAATAAAGACAAAACGATTAAGCGGAAAAATCATGATTAATAATAATAGAGGTAGTATTTGAGAATAAAATGTATAAACTTTTTTTGTTGCTTGCTGCGTAACTTGATTAAACATTTCGTCTTCTTCTATATATTCTCCAAGTTTAAAGAATGCTAAAATAGGTAACTTGCTATTTGGATTTTCTTTGTTATGTTTATTTAGTTTTAAATAATAACTTACTAAAAATATTAGTAACAATACCGCCCCGAGAATAATTGATAGTAGTGCTAGTTTATCGAAGTTGATTACTACCGTTTCATCGTTTAAGCCAAAAACACCCTCGAAGTTTTTAAATAACATATTAGACATGTAAACGACACCATATGTCCAAATTAACAATATCACCAACAAAGCAATGTTCCATAACGGGAGCCTTACACGAAAATCATTTTTGTTCATCAAAATCCTCTCCTTCCAACCAAAATAGTTCGTCAACTCTAATATGTAAATGTTTAGCTAATCTTAAAGATAATACAATTGATGGTGAAAATTCGCCTTTTTCAATAAATCCGATGGTTTGTCTGGTAACACCAACATGTTTTGCTAATTCTGTTTGGGAGAAACCGTGTCTTGCTCTTAACTCTTTCAATCGATTCCGAAGCATCTTTAACTCCTTTCCAAATATTTAATTGTTAACTTTTATATACATAATGTAAAGTATTATTAACATTTATTCAATAATTATTTACATCTTCTTGGTATTTTTTCCTTTTATTAAAACCTTCATTTAAAATTCAGTTAGTAATAAGGAAAAATTCTTAGAGGGAGATCCAATTTATGAAGAATTAAAGTAACGGATGCAAACAACAGAATAGTAAAAAGTAGAAATGAGGCATTAACTTGAGTTTAAACGAACGTGTTAATTGTACAAATAAATATGATATGTAAAAGGCGCGAAGAAGAGTTCTTCGTGCTTTTTTAGTAGTCGCTGTGATCCGGGTTATGGAAGTTCTGTGATTAGCTCTGAATTATGATAATTAGAGCGAATAACTATTGTCATAATCATCTAATTTGATTATAATCTAATTAGATGATTATGTAAGGAGGGCTTATTCATGCAACTAAATCGATTGGTTAATTTTCATAAGACAATGGGAGACACGACAAGAATTCGAATTATATCGTTATTGAAAGAAGGGCCATTACACGGGCAAGCAATTGCTGGCAAGCTAGGATTAACTGCACCAACGATTTCTCATCATATTGCGAAACTGCGTGAAATCGCAGTTATTTATGAACGCCGAGAAAAAAATACGATTTATTTTTATTTAGATCAAAAAAAGCTAGAGTTTCTGGCACAAGCAATTTTAAGGATTGGAAGTGGAGATGAGATGAAGCCATTTCAGTTTGAGGATGAAGAAAAGTACAAAGTGCTAAACAATTTTTTACAAGAGAATGGAAAGCTCAAAAATATACCTGCACAACATAAGAAAAAGCTGATCATATTAGAGCATCTCATTAAAGGATTGGAGAACGGAAAGACCTATAGTGAACGTGAAATCAATGAACACATTAAACAATATCACGAGGATTTCGCAACACTCCGGCGTGAGTTGATCATGAATCAGTTTATGTTTCGACAAGACGGACAATATGAACTAAACCCGAAAGAAATGTGGCCGATTTAAGTTGACCAAAATAAATTACGAGCAATAAATGCTTTTGACAGCTATAAATATACAGAAACAGTCCCAATCATATTTTGTGGTGGGGACTGTCCTTTTTTATCAATGACTTTGTGAGAGGTAAAGCATTTGGAAAAAAGTTTTTTATCTCGGTATGAACTTCACTTCGCCTTAATAAATAGAATAATAGGCGGAGAGGAGTGATCGAATTGGTGAATAATGGCTTAGTTGCGTATGTTACAGATTATGGTGGAAGCTTTGATATTTGGTTATATGACACAAACAGTAGTGTCGATGTTCAGCTTACTTATGGTTTAGCAGGAAACCACACCGTTCCTTATTGGTCTCCAGACGGTAGTCACATTGCATTTGTAGGAAGGAACCTGATTGTTTATGTCGTAAACATTGCAAGCGGAAAAATCGCACGGATCGATCAATTAGGAGAGGGGGAAGTACACACTCTTGACTGGTCGCGAGACGCTAAAAGATTAGCCTACACAAAGCAAGATAAAATCATTTTTTACAACATAGTCTCACACCAAGCTCAAATCATCATTGAACCTAGCCCAACTGATGTTCAATGGTTTCCAGATGGAACAACGGTTTTATTTCAATCCTCTAAGTATACTGGAACTAGTCAATTATTCCGGATTAGTATCGATCAAACGAGTATTCAGCAGCTAACAATTAACGATCAGGGACCACTCAATCATGTTCGCCTTTCCCAAAATGGACAATTTGTTCTGTATACAACGCCTGGCGTAAGTATTTCAATTATATATATATTGGACATCTTCACAGGAAAGCTGTTTCAGGTACAAGGTGGTCCACTAGGTAAGAATTATTTTCCTGAATGGGCACCTAATTCGATGAAACTTGCCTATAGTGCGACCGCTTTACTAAATGAGGGGTATGTATCTCTCGTGCGTACGGTAGGGTATCGAGGGGAGGGTGACAGAACATGGGCGATTTCAGATTGCTTTGCTACACCTGTCACATGGTCCTCTGATAGTAAGAAACTTATCTATCTTTCTCGGTGTAAAAGTGAAGCATTTGCTAGTGAGATGTGGTTCGTTGACCTTGATCATCCGATCCCGTTTCCAATAATGACTGGCAGGAAGATCACTTCTGCTAAGTGGTCGCCAAAGTAAGTAGTGGTGAAAGGTTATCCAATTAAGGAGTTAAAACAATTATTTCATTATTTAACACTTACTTGATTGTTTTTCTCTTCATCACTTTTCATCAAGAATATAGAAAAATAGTCCTCGTGATGTATTAATATCGTTAACATTTTTTACGCCAGTAATTTTAACCGCACTGGACTCATTTGGTAGAGTTCCAACTGCAATTCTATAGTCATTATTTGTACCTTTAACTTCTACAATAGCCGAACTTGACTTATCCATCTCAAATCCAATATCGTGGCGTGGTTTAACCCAAGAATAACCTTTATCTTTACTACTTTTTTCAATTATCGCAAAACCAAAAGCGCCGTAACTAGGATGGTAAATAATTAGACTATCATTCTCTGATTCTTCCACATAAGCAACATCATTTTTAGTTAAAGAATATGAACTTAACCCACTTGTTAATGCATCTTCAAATGTGTCATATATTACTTCCTTGTCTGTACAACCCATTAAAAATAACAACAGGACAAAATTTGAAAACAGTATTTTTCTAAGTTTCATTAATTATACCCCCAGTGAGCTTTATTTATTGATAATTGTACCATGAACCCATTACAAAAAATACCAATTGAAAGAAAGTGTTGAATTGTTTATGCAGAAGAATCAACCCTTATCTGATAGGAACACGGTAGTTCATACTCAAGCTGGGGGGATTATACTCATTTGGTGGAATTAATAATTCGTGTATTATTAGTATTGGTATGATTTGTATACCATGTTACAGTAGAGTTGAATAGAATATTCATTAATTATTTTAAAAGTAGTAGCGGGGGTTTATTCTTGAAAACTTATACTATCTTATTTATTGTTATTGTTTTAATGCATTTAATTACACTTGTAAATGCAACTGTATTTAAGGGCGAGTGGAGTGGAATAGTTTTACACCTTTCAAATATTCTCTTTATAATTGCCTGTGTTTATTTTGGTATAGAACGTCGTGCCAATAAAAGAGCAACACGAAATATATAGATGATTTGGAGGATATTTTATGAAAAAAGCATATCTTTTTTTTTGTTAACTGTATCTTATGTAAAACTTGGGAACCGTGAGGCTGAAATAATAAGGAAGGCAAGTTAATGAATGCTTCATTTCTACACCGCTTCAAAGCTTTCATTATTGATTACATCCTTATTTTCATTTATTTAGTCGGAATCTTTATCTTTAGTGTATTTTTATTTCCATCTTTACAGACATTTTTCACAGGTTCACTTTTTGTAGCTCAGTTTACAGGTTTTTTATTGGTAACTTTTCCTGTATCACTTTATTTCATAATTAGCGATTCCAACATTGGTGTACAGTCTTTCGGAAAAAGGAAAGTTCGTATACGAGTTGTTGGAACCAATGGAGAGGCATTATCATTTCTACATGGAACTTTTCGAACCTTCCTTAAGTTTTTGCCTTGGGAATTATCACATTTCCTTGTTTACCGACTGATTTATATAGGTGATGGTGAAGTACCGTTCGCTCATTATTTGCTAGGCGGATTCATATATGCACTTATTTTTGCATATATATTGACAGCCATTTTTACGAAGAAGAAACAATCCCTTTACGATATAGTAACAAAAACACATGTGGTAAAGGTCTAAATAACACAATAAGCAAAAACTAAAACATTTTTTTTTATTATTATATCTGCTTAGTAATTTTTGATTATGTATATTGATACTTGAAATTTTTTCAGCGAATTGTTATATTACTTTTTAAATATGGAATCAATGATGTGACCAAGTAAATAAGGATTGTGAAACAGAAAATATAGCCTTTGGCTGAAAGCTATATCACCACTTCTTATTGAACCCTACCACGGAGATGTTAGTAAAAGACTAACCGAGTCGTTTCGTTACAAACGTTTAGAGGACATAATATTTTTTATTATTGTCGAACTAAGGTGGTACCACGTCTATTAGCATAAAGACGTCCTTTATTAAGGACTCTTTATGCTTTTTTTATTTAAAAAGTATTTTATTTCTCAGGAGGAAAGACGATGTCACTAAAAACAAACGATTTTTCAAAATGGTATATTGATACTATTCAAAAAGCTGATTTAATGGATTACACACCAGTTCGTGGTTGTATTGCATTTAAGCCAGATGGGTATGAAATATGGGAACACATTCGAGAAGAAATGGATAAACGTTTTAAAGAAACTGGTCATCGTAATGCATACTTCCCGATGTTAATTCCAGAATCCTTCTTCCAAAAGGAAAAGGACCATATTGAAGGATTCTCACCAGAGCTTCCTTGGGTAACAGAAGCTGCAGGAGAGAAATTAGAAGAACGTTTGGCGCTGCGTCCAACTTCAGAAACAATGATTGGACATTTGTATTCAAGCTGGATTAAAAGTTATAGAGATCTCCCAGTTTTAATTAACCAATGGGCAAATGTATTTCGCTGGGAAAAGAAAACTCTTCCGTTTATCCGTACCTCTGAATTTTTATGGCAAGAAGGTCATACTGCACATGTGGATGAAGAAGAAGCACGTAACGAAACAATGCAAATGTTAACTATTTATAAAGAAGTCGTAGAAGGTTTACTTGCAATTCCAGTTTATGATGGGCAAAAGACACCATTAGAACGCTTTGCTGGTGCGATTGATACATTCTCGATTGAAGCAATGATGAAAGATGGAAAAGCCGTACAAGCAGGTACGTCGCACTACTTAGGTACAAAATTTGCGGAAGCATTTGATATTAAATATTTAAATAAAGAAAACAAACATGAGTACGTGCATACAACTTCTTGGGGTACATCTACACGTTTAATAGGTTCCGTTATTATGGTTCATGGGGATGAGCAAGGACTTGTTTTACCACCAAAAATAGCACCAACACAAGTTGTTTTAATTCCTGTTGGTCCTTGGAAGAAGAACCCGACAATTATTGAGAAGTTAGATGATATTTTCGTTGCACTGAAAGCAGAAGGCATTCGTGTTCGTCTTGATGATTCTGACCAATCACCTGGATTTAAATTCAATGAGTGGGAATTAAAAGGTGTGCCTGTTCGTATTGAATTGGGACCTCGTGACATAGACAATAACCAAGTGTTAATGAAAGCTCGTGATGAGGCTGATAAAGTATCCGTATCTATAGAAGCTGTAGTAGAAAGCATTAAACAAGAGTTAGAAACAATGCAAACGCGATTATTTGAAAAAGCAAAGGCTTTCCGTGAAGAACATTCACACACACATATCGATACGATGGAACAATTAGAGCAACATCTAAGAGACTCTGATCAAAACGGGACTATCCCTGGTTGGATTTTAGCTGGTTGGTGTGGTGAAAATTCTTGTGAAGAAAGTGTAAAAGAAAAAACAAAGTTCACAACACGGAATATTCCATTTAACCCACCAACTCAAAAGCAAACATGCCTTCATTGTGGTAAAAAAGCTAAATTTACTATTTGGTTTGCTCGTGCCTATTAATCTACGATTGTGATATAACTATCGAGTGCATTAGTCCAAAAACCTTAAAAGAAGCCCAAATATGCATCATATTCGGGCTTCTGATTTATCATCCAGGAGTGCATTTTTTTAACTTTTTCACTTTCCTACTCTACTTGTTAACATAGTCTCATAAGTTTTTAAAAGCAGCTTAGGTTGTTGAGTTTTGTTTTTCTTCTGCTGCTGAAATTACAACCGCACAAGCTGCATCACCAGTAATATTAACGGCTGTACGAGTCATGTCTAGAATTCGGTCAACAGCTAACACCAGGGCAACCCCTTCAACCGGAAGGCCTACAGACGTTAAAACCATCGTTAACATGATTAAGCCTACCCCAGGAACCCCAGCTGTCCCGATACTAGCTAATGTCGCCGTTAAAATCACCGTTAGTAAATCCCCAAATGATAAGTCAATCATGTAAACTTGAGCAATAAAAACAGTCGCTACTGCTTGCATGATAGCAGTTCCATCCATGTTAATTGTTGCGCCTAATGGCTGAACAAAGCTACTGACAGACTTAGAAACTTTTAAATTTTCTTGCGCTGTCCGCATTGAAACTGGAAGTGTAGCACTACTACTAGACGTACTAAAAGCAACGATCATTGCAGGAGCGAAACCTTTAAAAAATTCAATGGGATTTCGCTTTGCTAAAAAGGCAATGGCTGATCCATACGTAACGACAGCATGAATTAATAAGGCACCAAGTACAGCAAGCATATAAAGAACCATCGCTTGTAAAGCATTTAAACCTAATTTCCCAATGGCGGATGCGATTAAAGCAAAGGCACCGTATGGAGCGATTAGCATCACAATGTTAACAAGGTACATCATAACTTCATTACCTTGTTCTACTAATCTTAGTAACCCTTTTGTTTTATCACCAAGTCTAGCTAATGCAAAGCCGATTAGCACGGAGAAGGCAATGATTTGAAGCATTGTTCCCTTCGCCATAGCATCAATTGGATTAGTAGGAATAATGTTTAGTAAAGTTTCGACGATTGGTGGTGCAGAGCTTGCTTCAAAGTCAGCGGTACTAGTCTCAAATCCACCACCAGTACCAGGTTGAATGAGATATGCCAAGGAAATACCAATGACAAGAGCAATTGCGGTTGTTATTAGATAAAAGGAAATGGTTTTACCACCGATACGGCCTAACTTCTTAGGATCACTAATCCCAGCAGTTCCTAAAATAATTGAAAAGATGACAAGTGGTACGACAAGCATCATGATTGACTTTAAAAATAAGGACCCAACAGGAGTCAATAGATAAGCATCGACAGTTTCAAACCCACTAGGAATGAGAAGGTTAAACCCCAAACCGACAATGAGACCTAAAATAAGAGCAATAATAATCTTTTTTGTTAAACTCATAGATATTCCCTCCTTATTTTTTAAAAAATTTTCCATTTACAAAAATTATGAAGCGCTTACAATAAATATGATCGTTTTTAGAATTATCTGATAAATTAATTCGATCTTTTAAAATGGATTGAGGGAACTTTACTAAAAATCGTATCAATATACGGCGTAGGTAAGAAATTTTTTAAACACATTAAATAAAGTTAGTTGTAAAAAAAAGGATTTAATTATTGGTTAATTATGTTAAAGTTTGATTAGACAAACATGACCTTGTGGAAAGGTAATTTAACGATAACGATTAAACAAATGAGCTGAAGAAGAATAGGATGAAAATTGAAACTTTCTAGCTAACAGGTATTGAAGCGTCCTCTGATGCACCACCGAACTTAGTTCGAAAAAGGAATACCCTGAAAGTAAAGGCTGGTACGGTTGTTTCTATAGATTTCGAGACAGCTCCGATTCATTACGAGGTGAGGACTTGGGATGAAACTAATGCCGTTACTGGTACGTATACTGAAATAGATACTTTAAGTCATAAAGGGAGAACTGTCTTTGAAATTCTGGCAACTTGGGAGCAGGGTACAGCGAGTTATTCTTTTTTATTGGATAATGATTAGTTTTTATTGAAGAACCTTATTTGATAGCGGAACGGAGTTCTACTAAATAAGCAGAGTTTCTAAAAGAAAAGAGGATGGGTAAAATGAAAAAACTACTTTTTGTGACAATAGTAACAGTGTTAGCACTTACTTTAAGTGCTTGTGGAAATAGCAGCTTAAAAGCAAATACAATAGCAGAGACTGAGTTGACGGAGAGAGAAAAAGGAATACTCTCAACTACCTCAAATCAATCTTTTGTATTTGACTATAATATTGAAAGTGAATATAAAAAAGTAACTATCTGGATTGAAAAATATGAATTTGGAAAATTGGTTGATGAACCAATAGGAGGCATGACAACTGAGGTAAAGGATAAGGGTTCTATTATCTTTACAGCTTTTAAGTCAAACGACACTCAAAATCAAACTTTATTTAATGTTGGTGTAAGCAATAATGGAGACACTGGATCTTTTAATACCTCTGATATCATTTCAAGTAATGGTACAGACGGTATGTTTATCTCATGGGGGAACATCAGCGAAGCCATTGATATTACTAACGGAGAGGTAGTATTAGCGAGTATCTGTTATTCACAGGGTAGTACAATGGCTTCACGCACCTTAGAATTTTACAGAGATGTTGAAGGCCATATTCACGAAATTAAAGACTATGATGTTGTTTATCTACTTAAAAGTAAATTCAGCAATTAGAATTTTTACCAGTTGCATTTATTGCAGCTCTTTTTTTCATAGGAAATATTACTTAATTAACAAGCGTTTTATGAAAGATTGTTCCGAAACTTTTTTCTTAACAATCGGATTGCAATGGTAGAGGCGGTGGAATTATGGACGAAATTGTTTTAGCTAAAGGTGCAGCGGAATTTAGTGTTGATGTGTCTACATTACAACTAATTGGTGGTTTTTCAGATAATGTCTTTGAATGTATTAGAAATAATGAAAAAGTGATTTTGAAATTTTATCCTAGCTCAACGTACAAAAAAGACTCGATTATGGCAGAGTTGGATTGGATCAGCTTTTTATTTACATCAGGAGTTAACGTAACTGAACCACTCTATTCTGCTAACGGTAAACTTTTAGAGGTCATTGAGTTAGATCATGAAGAAAAATGCTATGTTCTAGCCTTTGAGAAAGCAAAAGGTAGACTTGTTAATACCTCTGATAGTGAAACTTGGAATGAGAAAATCTTTTATAAATTAGGGCAAACACTTGGAAAAATCCATTCCCTATCGAAAAAATATCAACCTACTCAAAATATAAAAAAACAAGATTGGAATATGGGCTTCCTATTTTCGAAACCTCTTGACCATATAAGTGAAGGTGTAGTTGCTAAGTGGAAGAGGTTTATGGAGGAACTTAGTAAACTACCAACGGATACTGATGACTATGGAATGATACATAATGACCTGCATCAAGGAAATTTCTACCTCTACAATAATGAAATTATCCTTTTTGATTTTGGAGATTGTGAATATAACTGGTTTATTTACGATATCGCAATTGTTTTATACCACGCAGTTCAATCTATTGCTGAGACAAAAGGAAGAGAAAATTTCGCTTCAATTTTTATTAATTCGTTTTTACAAGGATATCAAGAGGAAAATAAACTTGAAAACTATTGGTTAACTAAACTGCCATTTTTCTTAAATTATAGGCAAATTTATTCATACATCTATTTTGAAACGTTTTTAAATGAAGACCAAAAAAACAATGAAAAAATTAAACAACTACTGAATGCTATGAGGAAAAGAATAGAAAGTGATACACCTTATCTAAATCTTGAATATGAAGATTTTACATAACCAATGTGAACACCTGTTTTTTAAGACGAGCCCATTTTCTACAGTTCGTTTTGGAGGAGAGTTTGTTAAACAGGAATTAAACTTCGATAAAGAGAATTATTTAGATATTATCAATATGGAGCGGAGTTGAACCGATGAACACCCAATTAATATTAACAAGACTAAATAATAAAGACTATATTAAAGAAATTGAAAGTGAATTTGAAAGGCGTGGGTTAAGAAGAACAAAGGGATATTTCGAAAAATGTTATTTAGAAAACATCAGTTGTAAAAGAGTAACAATTTTAGCTTACAATTCGGGAAAACTGGCTGGTTGCTGTCATGTAATAAAAGATTCAGTCTATCCATATTTTAATCAAAATAACATTCCAGAAATTAATGATTTAACTGTGTTCCCTGAGTACAGAAATAAAGGCATTGCTGGCAGTATCATTGATGAGTTAGAAAGAATTATTTCTAACACACATAATACAATAGGCATTGGTGTCGGTCTTTATAAAGATTACGGAAATGCACAAAGACTTTATTGTAAAAAAGGCTACATTCCGGACGGGAACGGAATTCAATATAATAATGAACAAGTAAAGCCAGGAACACATGTATTTGTTGATGATGATTTAATTTTGTATTTCACCAAACAGCTAAATTAGTTCCTTTTATAAATAATACGGATAGTTAAAGAAGCTTTTTCTTCAGTTTACAATAAAAACACTGGGAGAGTTAATTATGTCAGTATACAGATTAACGAAAAGCGATACAGATATAGGAATTGAAGTAACTCGATTATTTTTTGATAGAGAAGCAACCAAACAAGATGTTAACAACTTTTTATCGGATGAAAACAATTATTTATTGATTTATCGCTATAAAGATGATCTAGCCGGCTTTGCATATGGATTTGAACTACAACGATTTGATGGAAGAAAGAATATGATATATCTGCACCAAGTCGAAGTGCTCCCGAAATTTCGTCAATTAGGTATTGGAAAGGAATTAATGGAAGCTTTTATTGAAATTTGTAAAGACAAAAATTGCAGTAGATTGTTCCTGATTACCAACAAATCCAATGAACAAGCAGTTGCTCTGTATAATAGTGTTGGTGGAAGAACGCTACATGATGATGATGTTGTATATTCTTTTCCGTTTTAAGTGCTTGTAAATGGTTACGCAAAATATTAGATTCCAGAAACAGAAAACTGCAACTAAGACGTTTAAAATTTGGTTCTTACATTTAACTGTGTTGTGCTTTTGTCACCTAACTAAACTTGGAGAAATATATAGAGAGAGGCAACAATGATGAAGGTATTTAAGGCGGAAAACCCAATCAAGAATGTGTCCAATGCAGCTTCTTACGTTGATACACCACTCGGAAAAATTACATTTGATATGATCATTAATCAAGTATTTCTTTCTACAATAACTACTAAAGATTGCTTTTTCGAATTAATTAACGGTGGGAAACTACTTAGTTATGAGCATCGAGACTTTATAGCGGAGTTGGTGATATGTAAACCAGTAATAAGATTGCCTGAGCATATGAATATAGATGGAGCCTTTGGAGCTGTTTGGAGAGTAAAATCAATTTTGGATAACTTAAGTTGTGAGTTTCATACAGTATTGAACCCTAAACAGTCAATTGACATAGAAGGTGGAGTCGATAGTGGTGAGGGTTTAGAAGGCATCACATGGAACAACAAAGAATGTCAGCTTTCTCTAGGAACTCAAGATGGTGTAACACTTGTTCATAGGTCAAAAATAAATGACATGATGCCTAATTACTTCGATGCAGAGGATGAAATTTCCCAACATAATATTGTTAAATATCTAAAAAATGGTGTTATTGTACCAATTCCAAAAATGATGAAGGATGAATTATGCCAAATTCACTTTGTAATAGCTTGGACAAAGTATAAAGATGAAGAGGATTGTTCAACTTGGTTTGTGGTAGACATGGACAGTAAAAAGATCCTGGTAAATGAGGGGTTGTATTAATTGGTTTGAAGTGATTACCCCCTTTTTTTAAAGCGAAGAAAATCCAATGTTTAGCAACTGAAAGTTAGTTAAAGAAGGAATTTATTTCCTAATGACGAATTTGTATTAAAATATACTAAAAGGAGTGACTATTAAATGTGTGGGATTAGTGCGTAAAAATCAGGAAAGAGATCTAAAAATTCCTAAGGATCGTCAAACTATGTTGGAAGTAATTGAGCATGACCTAATAACGGATGAAAATGTATTAGCTGTTTTTTATGGCGGTTCAATAGGAAACCAAAACACAGATATCTATTCTGATATTGACCTTCGTATAGTTGTCAAAGATGAAGTTTTTGAAGAATACAGGTTGAACAAAAAAGAGAGAGCTAAAAACTGGGGAAGAGTATTGTATTTTGAAGATTTTCCTTGGGCGACTTATAGCGTTGCTCATTATGATACTTTCGTTAAAGTCGATTCGTTTTATTATAATACACAAGATATTCAACCATCTGTTTGGCTCGAAAACATTCGCATTGTTTATGATAAAACTAAATTTATGGAAGCTGTTTTAGATAAATCGAAGCTTATTTCATATCGACCTTCCGTACAAGAAGTTGAGGTATGGAGAACGAAATTTTTTGCATATGTTCATGAAGCATATCGAAGAGTAAACAGAAACGAAATGTATTATGCCTTACAATGCTTAGATTATTTAAGAATGTCTATGGCAATGGCTTGGTATATGGAGAAAGGAATTCAACCTAATTCATTCGGCGATTGGGCGAAAATTGAAGGTGAAAGAAGTGAATTGCAAAGCTGGCAGCTTTCACTTTTAGCAGATTGGGATAGCGGTAGAGAGCCGGATGAAATAATGAATGTTATAAAAAAGATGATTCCTGAATTTAGAAAAATACATAAGAATTTATGTGAAAAGGTTGCAATTAGTGAAAATCCTGAATGGGTTGAAGAAAATTTAGAGATGGTTTTATAACGCTTGTGTTATGTAACGATTTTTTACCATGATCAAAGTGAGGATTCGGTGAAAACAATGAATAATAGTCGTTGGCTGATAGTATGCGTACTGATTTTATTTGGAGTTTTAGCGCTTAATAAAGGAATAGATTTATGGTCACTTGGGACAAACGTTGATGGAGATGGGATTGGATTGTATTTTTTAGGTTTCGAAATAAATGACAGAGTACCAGAGGGAAGTATTCCCTCGTATGCAGTTGCATTTTTAATAGTTAGCTTAATTGCCTTAGTTACTTCTTTGCTGCTTATCGGAATGAATTTAAAATTAAGAAACAAAGCGTCACACTAACGAGAGGTTTAGCATATGAGCTACATATAAAATTTGAGAGAGGCACATGAACATGAGAGTAATTACTATTTTTATGACAGGCTTAATGATGTTACTACTAACTGCATGTAGTATTCAATCTAACAATATACCATCTGAATATCAAAAGCAGGAGGCTACAAGCACTCCTGAAACAGAAGAAACCGTAGCGTTTGATCCACCAAATGTTGCTGAAGTCTCCTTTCAACCACTTGAACTCAATGAATTATTAGAAGGCGAGCAACGAGAAAATTGGGACTATATTAAATCTATTCCTCTAACTGTAGTAAATGAAAAAGACGTTACTTTTCATGTTTATAAGGATATCGACGCAAACGGTTTGTGTAAGGATTCAACCGTTACACTTTTAGAATATGATGGTAAAACATATGAACTAAATGAATGTACATCAGAGAGGCTACTACAAGAAGATCCCGAGGAAATAGGGGCTTTATATATCATTGATCACCTTTTTGAAGACCAAGAGGGGCAACAAATCGTCCTTTCAAGTATTGAATTACTAGCTAACGGGCCAGGAAGAATGATGTATATCATTTATGACATTTATGAAGAAAAATTTTTAACATTTGAGGATTGGGGAACTCCTTTTATTTCAGACTTAGAAGAAGCCGAACCTTATCTTGTTATTCAATTTCCAGGTCTACATATGCATTCACCAGATGTGAACATAAACAGGTGGATTAATGGGCAATTCGAAAAAAGTCAAAGTTTAAAAGAAGCTTTAGGATTAAGCAATCAACAGGGATACATAGAATTCAATGAAAGTAGCAAATTTTTCATTGCTTACTCACCATTGGATACTGATGATCAAGAGTTTTTGGAAGTACAGTACAAATATGAAAATGGTAAACTAGTTAAGCAATAATTTTATATTTACTACAAAATAATCCTTCCACCATGAGAGAAGGATTATTTTTTTGATGTGCAGCTTCATTGTTGGATAAAGTGGAAGTGGTAGGGATTAAGAGAATGAATTGACTCAACTAATTAAAAAGAAATATTTACATTTACTTCTATATATTGTAATATTTTAATTAGATAGACAAAGGAGGGACTCAGTTTATGAAGCCAACTAATTGCTAATATTATTTTGAATTAATGAATAATATTATTTCTTAGCAGCTAAATTTACCTGAATGGTAAAGTTTATTTGCTGTGCTCTAATAAGAAATTAGCAATTTAGATGGATAGTAAACTTATTTCCTAATATAAATTAATAAATAACGCCTTTTTAGTTATGCTATATTGCAAAACTTAGACTTTCTTTGGATAAGTCTATTATTTAAAGGTATTTTTATAAATTTAGGTCATGAGAAAGTACTTTCTTATGGCCTTTTATAATTTTTGACCAGTCGATCACCACTTCAAATATTCGAGAAATTTAAGTGGCGGGTAGTCACAATCGAAACTAAAATTTTAGACGCCAACATTTAGAAAAAAGGGTGTATTTCCATCTAAATTACATAGGGCACATGTATCAATTACCTAAAAAACTATTGGAGGAATAAATAAAATGAGTATATTAAATAAATTATATTTTCGTGATTTATTAGTAGAAGAATGTGACCGGATATCAGAAATCGATCCTAGTCAGTATATTGAAAAAGTCTGGCGGAACATAGACGGTGAGTATCAGTTGATTACAATTGATTATATGGAAGAAGATTGGCCAGATGGCTATGAAAAATATCGTGATGCACTGAAAGGAACGATTCGAGCAGGAGGTGTAGCAATCGGAGCATTCAATGAAGAAGAAAGATTAGTTGGGTTTGTAACATTAAATGATGGCTTTTTCGGAGAAACAGCAAAGTATGTATTACTAGATTCGATGTTCGTTTCTAAAGAATTTCGTAACTATGGAATAGGCAAACAGCTGTTTCAGAAATGTGCTGAAAAGGCAAAGGAGTGGGGAGCAGATAAACTTTATATGTGTGCGGCATCGTCACAAGAAACCATTGCATTTTATCGATCACTTGGCTGCGTCGATGCAAAAGAGGTGAATAAAGAGCTTTTTGAAAGTGATCCACGAGACATTCAGTTGGAGTATGACTTAAATTAATTAGAGTTAAAACAGGGCTGTCCAAAAAGTTTGATTTAATAAGAAGTTATCAATTATTTTCCCTAGAATAGTAGATGACATATCTTCTATTAGGGAAGAAAGTATTTTTTTCAATTGAAAGACAAAAGAAAAGAGGTTTTTTACATTATGACTTATGATAAGATGGCTAATGATAAGTACATGCCCTTCACATTACATTATATGGATTCTCCTATCTTACCATATTCAATGCCAGTCGAATTAGAACAAGAGGTTAAAAGATATGATGAAAAATAATAATGGAATGGGGTTAATCTTGACCCTTCTTATGGTAGTTTTACTTGGAGGTTGTAATAAAATAGAAGTTGGATCTTTAAAATATCCCTATAATTTTGAAGGATATTCTGAATATCACTTCACCTCTGAAGAGGTTCCACCTTTTAGATTTAAATATCCTGCTGGCTGGATTATAGAAGAAATACCAGCTATTAAGGCTTCAGATGGGATTGAAGCAAGTCCCGATTGGGGAGCTAGAATTTATCAAGAGGGTTATGAAGAAAATACAGTGTATCTTTTTGGTTCTTTTAGTCCTACATCTATTATCTATGAGCCAACCTATTCAAAAAGCGAATTTATTGTAAATGAGTTAAGAAAAGGTGACTCATACACAAAGATTGCAGGGGGGACAGTATCCATATATGTTTTATATGATAAGGGAGCCGATACTGGCTATCAAAATGCAATTGTCAATATGGAAGAAGGTTTTTATAAACAGCATAAGGAAGTAATTTGGCACATCATAGCAAGTGTAGAATATTAGAGTTTTAAATGTTAGATAGTTTAAAAATGTCTTAGTTCAAAGCGGACTAAGACATTTTATTTTTAAAGTTTAATTAGGTCTTGTGAGGAAACCCCAAAAATTAATTTTGTCTCAAAACTTAAAGTATACTTAGTGATTGAGACCGAATTGATAATTTTTATATTGGTGCGCATAATATATATTATGTAAACTAGAAATAAATTTTTATGTAACTATATACGTATCTCCTTTCACCGTATAGTAAATGGGACTGCAATAATGGATGAAGATCGATTGCGACTTTTACCAATCCCTTTCTAAATTCCTGTGTGTCGTTGTCCCTTCGAAAAACAATCATAACTATTGGAAATTGATTGGTTTCCATGTATAATATACATAATAGCTTCCTAGAATAAAAAATGACCGAGTGCTACAACACCCGGTCTTAGCAACAACATGCCGCAGGTTTGCGGCTAAAACCTTAAAAAGAATAAAGAGAAATAGCCTCCTTACTGGTCGTCAGGGTGGCTATTTCTCTTTATTTAGATAGACGACAATAGTAATATTATTGTTCTTCCTTCGGTAAATCCATCTTCTTTACAGCTGCACCTAGCTCATCATTTTTAATATGCGTATAGATCATTGTTGTTTGAATTGATGAATGTCCGAGTTGTCTCCGTAATTTAGGGACGTCGTTGATCGCTGAGTGATATCTAGTTGCAAATGAATGTCTTAGTTTATGAACGGATAGTGACGATTTTCCAAAAGCGGTCGCATATTTTTCAACTAGTTTTTCAATGGCTCGCGGTGTTAGGCGGCGCGTTGTGCCTTTTGGACCCATTGGTGATGATACGAACAATGATTTCATTGCTTTTGTAATCTTGTAACGTTCATTACGGACAGCTAAATATTCTTTAATATCTAACATCGCTTGATCGCTAATGTAGACGTATTGTTCTTTATTACCTTTACGGATCACTCGAACGGTATTTTTTTGAAAATCAATGTCTTCAATATCGAGTCCAACTAGCTCAGATAAGCGTAGTCCAGAGCCTAATATAAGCGAAATAATCGCTGTATCACGTTCACGATTTTTTATATGGAAGTTTGAAAGTTTTTTATTATCCTGGTTTGCTAGACCATAATCGTGGGCAACAAACTGTCTAAAGTCGTCATATTCATCACCACGTAAAATTTTCCCTTCCATACGGTTAGCTAGGGTTTCTTGATCTTCTTTAATGTTATTTAATTCAATTTTGGCCATGACATTGCGCGATAAATAAGGCTCTAATTGACTTGTTTCAGCGACGTTTTGAAGATAGTTGAAGAGTGACTTTAACGCAGATAATTTGCGATTAACCGTAAGTTTTGAGTTATTTAAGCGAAATTCAAGAAATGAAAGGAAATCTTCAATTTGCTGTCGGGTAAGTTTTTCTAGTGTACTAAGAGGAATTTCTTTACGTTCGCCTTTGAAAATTTCCTCAGCTAAGATCCAATCAAAAAAGATGATGTAATCATGACAGTAGTTTAATAATGAAGCTGGAGAAAGTTTTCGTTTTCGTTTATCTATGTATTCAACAACATACCAAGGAAGTTGTTTCGTTTTTTCTTCGATTCGTTCATAATAACGGAGTTTGTTTTCTTGGCTCATTTTAACACATCCTTTCTTCTATTTTACAAAATATAGTTTACTTCGTCAAATTTATATTTTACGTAATAATGTATAGATGGGATTTAATGTCCCTATTTACTAAACTGTCTGTTCAAACTCAAAAAAGTTCCTAGATTACAGGTTTGAGTCTTTTTTGGGATAAAAAATTTGAACGGATATCTATAACTTCTTTTTCATTTTTTAGCTCCTGAAAATTATTGCAGTGATTTTGAAGTTTCATCTGCAATGGAATTTCAGTTAAGTTTTTACTTATCTAGTGATGCAATCTTACTATCTAATGTATTTGTTTATAAAATCCAGTGGCTTTTCCTTCGAACCCTCTACGAATATAATATTGGTGAGCATCGTTTCTTTCAGTCCGATTACCACTATTTAAAGAAATCATATTCGCTCCCTGGTTTTTAGCCCAGTTCTCAGCTGCCTCTAATAGCTTAGTGCCAATACCTTTACCTCTTAATTCAGAATTAACTACAAAGGCAACAACCCTTATATAACTTTCACTTTTTTCAAAACGGTAACATAAAATCATCCCAATCATGCCAAGCAATTTCTCATCTTCTTCGTACACAAAAGTTTGATAGGTATTGTTTGACAGTATATTAGACATTCTATATTCCATCTCATTAATATCCGTAGGGTAACCCAATTCTCCCATCAACTCGGCTAAACCCACAATATCCAGCTTCCTTGCTTCTCTAATCATTTGTTCTCCCTCCCACAAAAGGTCTACCATAATATTACCATATTTCTTTATCCGAATTTAATAGAACTGCTTCGTTCGTTTCATAGTCCAAATACCAGTAAACCTGTGTGTATTACTATGTATATTATAACTAATTGAGGAGGAAACATTGATATAAAAAAATAAACACATGTGATTTATATTGTTAAATCGCATGTGTTTATTTGCAACTAATTAGTGAACCATTTACAAAATAGCCAAGTCTTCTATCTTTTATCTAGCCAGGTTAAAAATTTGACGTACATCTTCTTCATGTAACTTCACAAAGTTACCTAGCGGCCATCTTTCTGTTGCCTTTTTCGCCATTTCATCAAAATGCTCATCAGCAATGTTCGCTTCTTTTAATGTAACAGGCATACCAATTGAACGGAAGAATTCTTCGATTTTCTTAATTCCTGCTAAAGCTGTTTTTTCTAAGTTGTTTAAATCAATCTCTACATCCCAGACACGATTTGCAAATTGAGCAAAGCGATTTACGTCATGTTTGTATACATATTTCATCCATGCCGGAAATACAATTGCTAGTCCTGCGCCGTGTGCAATATCATAAATGCCGCTAATTTCATGTTCGATATCGTGGCTTGCCCAATCACCAATTCTTCCTGTACTTAATGAATCGTTGTGAGCAATTGTTCCAGCCCACATAATCTCAGCTCTGGCATTATAATTTGTTGGCTCATTGATCACAGTATGAGCGTTATTAATGATCGTTTTTAAGGTCGCTTCACATAATCGATCGGTTAATTCAACGTTCTTTTCATTTGTAAAATATCTTTCTAATATATGAGCGATCATGTCTGTGATCCCACAGGCAGTCTGATAGGATGGTAACGTATATGTAAGAACTGGATTTAAGATGGCGAATTGCGGTCTCATGTTTTCATGACCAGTTGCTCTTTTATATAAGCCCTCTTCATTTGTAATAACTGTTCCACCACTAGTCTCACTACCTGCAGCAGGGATCGTTAAGACAACACCGATTGGTAGACATTCTTCCACTGGTTGTTTTCCAGTAAAGAAATCCCAAACATCGCCTTCATATTTCGCCCCAGCAGCAATAGCCTTTGCAGAATCAATGACACTTCCACCGCCGACAGCGAGAATGAAGCCAATGTTATTTTCTTTACAAATAGAAACTCCTTCACGAACAAGGCTAACTCTCGGATTGGGTTGTACACCACTCAATTCAAAAATTTCAATTCCTTGCTCCTGTAATGACGTAATAACTCGGTCGTATAAACCACTACTTTTAATGCTACCACCACCATAGTGTAAAAGCAGTTTCTTACCAAATACAGCAGACTCTTCGCCGACTGATGTTTCAGTGTCTTTACCAAAAATAATCTTTGTTCTGTTTTGAAAAACAAAATTTTGCATATCGAAGTTCCCCCTTTTTACATATAGTAATCTTTAACAAAAAATAAAACAAGCGTTAACACTAGAGCTAGTGCGTATTTCGGTAAATCAAGAATCTAATCATTCAGATGTTCCAAAGAATATTGAAGAAAATAGCCTTTTGCATAAGAAAAAGAAGCTTAGAAAGGCTCTCTAAGCTCCGCTAGTTTGCTTTAAAGTTATACAATGGCTTCATGATCGCGTCGATGTGAACTGCATCCTCTGTATGTTTTAGTATTTCCTCTAGAGGTTTATATGCCATTGGCGATTCGTCTAGCGTCTTTTCGTTGACCGAGGTGGTCCAGACGTTTTTCATGGTGTCTCTAAAATCCTCTAGCATGACAGTTTCTTTTGCTTTGGATCGACTCATTAATCTTCCAGCACCGTGTGGCCCTGAGAAGTTCCAATCTGGGTTCCCTTTTCCTGTTGCAAGAATACTTCCGTCCCGCATATTGATAGGAATGATCACGCGTTCGTCTTTTTGAGCAGAGATTGCGCCTTTTCTTAAAATCATATTTTCAATGTCAATATAGTTATGAATAGTCGTAAACGAATCCTCAATGATCCATCCCATTTTTGTTACAATATCATCGACCATCGCTTTTCTGTTCAGTAATGCGTAATGTTGGGCAATTTTCATGTCGTTCATGTAATCATGAAAGCCCTGCCCTTCAAGATAAGCGAGGTCCTTACTTACGGTTGGTTTTTGTAGTGCTTTTAAGGCTTCCTCGATTTCTGATGCGCGCCCTTCTCTTTTTAGCTTTTCTACCAGTTCTTTTCGTTGTTCACTTACTTCTGTCAATTCTTCATAAGCTCTTTTTTGATAATATTCTGCAACTTGTTTTCCAAGGTTCCTTGACCCGCTATGAATGACAAGGACAATGTGGTCATTATATTCATTCACTTCAATGAAATGGTTTCCACCGCCAAGTGTTCCAATGCTATCTTTTGCTCGCTCCAATTTAAACGGGCACCTTACATTTCGGAAGTCAACTTTTTTAGAAAATGGATGACGATTGTTTCTTGCACGACTGCTAAAACCACTTGGAATATGTTTTCTAATTACATCGTCTAGTTCTTCAAAATCGACTTCGTCTTTGTGTTTGTTAATGAAGGCTACTTCCATGCCGCAGCCAATATCTACGCCCACCAAATTTGGAACGATTTTATCTTGGATGGTCATCGTAGTTCCGATCGTACACCCTGCGCCAGCATGTGTATCTGGCATGATCCGAATTTCACTTTCTTTAGCAAATTCTTGATCGCATAGCTCAATGATTTGCCCCATCGCTGTTTCTTCTACATTGTCAGTAAATATTTTTGCAGTGTTATATCTTCCCTTTACTTCAATCATCGTTTTCTCCTCATCACATTATTGGTTTCAAATTATCTAATAATCTTGATTTTAACAAAAATATCCAAAAGTAACTAGATCTTAATGGGTTATTTGCTCTAATTAAAATTGTGACATCGAAGAACTATGACTAAATTTCAAAAAAATGCTTTAGAATCCTAAAAAGGCTATTCCTAAATGTCACCCTACCTTGCCGAGCTACTACTACAAAAAGTGTCTGTTTCTGCAGATCCGTAGCGTAGTCAAGGTAACAATGACTTTTGGAACAACCTCACTCATTTTTCAAAAATGACTATATTTTCTTTCTTATATCTTCTCTAAGTGATTCAATGATATTTTCAGGTAACGCTGCTGGAGTTGACGTACCCTCCTTAAACTGCCATGCGTTAATTAGTTCAAGGTCCGCCTTTTGAAAAGTCACGCTATAATCTTTATTACTATGAGTAAAATCAGCTGTAACATATTCTTGACCATCAATATCGTCGTCGATAATCATCTGTTTTATTTCATATATACCCAAGATCTGATCTCCTTTTCGTTTCATTACCTTTAGAATTAACTTTAAATGGTTAATTATTCAGTTTTAACTAACTAGAGATCATCCTTTGTTTGTCCCTTTTCGCTTAATAAACGTAGTCAGGTTTCGCTCACCTTCTAAACCCACCCTCTGAATGAATGATTTGCCCAGTTATCCATTCGGCTTCATCACTGACGAGAAATTTAATCGTTTTTGCAACATCTTTTGGTTCGCCTATTCTCCCAAGTGGAAATAATGGTAATAGGTCCTTCTTTAACGCTTCTGTCATCCAACCTGTGTCCGTTGGTCCTGGATTTACTGCATTGACAGTGATCCCTAATGGAGCAAGTTCGGCAGATAATGTGATTGTTAGAGCGTCAACTGCTCCTTTTGTTGTTGCATACGCCAACTCGCCTGGCATTGGCCCTTGAAATTGGCCTGAGGTGAGATTAACAATTCGCCCACCGCTTTTCTTAGTAAACTTTTTAGCAAATTGTATACTTAGAAGCGTCGTTGCACGAACATTTACATTATAATGCTTATCTAACTCGGCTGCTGTCAAATTAGAATAATCATTATTCGTTGAGTACACGGCATTATTGATTAAGATGTCCGGAAAGCCAAGTTGCTCAACGACGCTATGTAGAAGCTGCTCAGGTGCGTCAGAATTAGACAAGTCAAGTTCCTTACATGCTACCTTCACACCTCTTTGTAATAACTCTTCCTTTAGTTTCATTGGCTCATTATTTTCAATACTCCAAGGCATTTCTTTGTCATAATCCGTCCAATACGTAAAAAATATATGATATCCAGCTTCAGCTAATTCTCTACAAATAGCTGCTCCGATACCTTTAAGGCGACTTGCGCCTGTAATAAGCACAATCTTTTCTTTAATCAAAGTCATAAATTACATTCCTCCATGTTGGACGGTTGTAATGCTCAATGGGAGATACCATTATTCCCAAATAAAAAAGACAGATACAATGAGTATCCATCTCAAGACAAGGGTTATCGAACAAAACAATGCAGTCCTTGAATGATTATAGATAGTCAAATAACCCTCTATAGGAGAGTGTAAAACTAGCTATCAAATTACTAATCATTACAAGTTATTCCACATCGTCAGTCCTATCCCCTTCCAATATCCCCACTATTTGTATTGTAACAATCTAAATTAAATATGACAATTTTAGAGTTCTACATTTTCTTTATTTGCGCGGTGTTGCTAAAACTTACTATTAACCTAAGTATTCTGTTTGCAGTTCAGTCTCTATAACATCGTTATCGATAGAAACTCTGTACGCCTTCGCAAGTGGTCTTGAACTAACGATTTTAGTTAGTTCCTGTTCAATGTAATGAAGGGCGACCCCATCATCTGTAGCAATCCCAGACTGGATTTGTTTTGATCGGACAAGATTTTGATAGGTTGGTCTTCTATCAAGTTCCCCATCATAATGAGGACAATTACTTCCTTGTAAAAAACCTAAGCAAGTTAATGGCTCAAGTTTATCTCCGAAAGAATCTGTCACGCCTTCTTCAAACCAACATATCGAACCTGCGCTTATTCCTGCTAAAACAATTCCTTGGTCCCAAGCTTTTCTTAGAATTCGATCTAAACCCCATTCTTTCCATAAAGCTAATAAATTTTTTGTGTTTCCACCACCAACGTAAATAATATCTTTCTCTAAAATGAAGGTTTCTAAATCTCTTGTCGGAGGTCTGAATAGAGATAAATGTGATGGCTGACAGCTTTGTTCGTTAAAAAAATTATAGAAATTTGTTATATAGTTTTCTGCATCTCCACTTGCAGTAGGGATAAAACATATTTTCGGGTTTGTTTTATTTGCTTGTTTTAATATATACGAGTCTAATAATGGGTTATCTGGCTCCATTGAAAAGCCGCCCCCACCAAGTGCAATGATTTGTCGCATCTTCTAATTCACTCCTCAAATGATATTGTATCTAGCTTTGGATATCTAGTAATGATGTTTAACTACTTTATCAGAAAAATAGAATGTCCTTGGCATACAGAAACCAGCCTGAGCCGACACGGACTGCTTCAATGTGCCCTTTAGACTGGTGTACCCAGCGTGACGGGAACATTAAACGCCTCAACCTTCCCTTTAGCCAGGTATAACCCAGCGTGACGAGAACATTGAACGCCTCAACGTTCCCTTTAGATAGGTGGAACCAGCGTGACGGGAACATTGAACACCTCAACGTTCCCTTTAGCCAGGCATAACCAGCGTGACGGGAACATTGAACGCCTCATCGTTCCCTTTAGAAAGGTGTAACCGGCATGACGGGCACATTGAACGCCTCATCGTTCCCTTTAGAAAGGTATATTCAACGTGACGGGAACATTGAACGCCTCATCGTTCCCTTTAGAAAGGTATATTCAACGTGACGGGCACATTGAACGCCTCATCGTTCCCTTTAGAAAGGTATAACCTGCGTGACGGGAACGTTGGACAACTCAACGTTGCCTTTAGAAAGGTGTATTCAATCTGACAGGCACGTTGAACACCTTTATGTGTTTTTTGATTAATAAAACGTCAAGCTCATTACATTTCCTCTGGTGCTTTTAAACCTAACAATCTTAAACCTTCCTTCAGAACTAAAGTAACCGCTTTGACCAAGGCTAATCTACTATCTTGTTCCCCATAATTTGTTAAAATTTTGACACGGCCATAGTATTTATTAAACTCTTGGGAAAGCTCGATTAAATACTTGGCAATTTGTGATGGTTCATAGAGATTAAAGCTTTTTTCAATCACATTTGGAAATTCAATGAGTAATTTTACAACTAGCCAACTCTGATCGTCATTTAAACCGGTTAACTCCAGATTTTCCAAAGAGTAATTCCCTTTTCTTAAAATCGAGCAAGCTCTCGCATGTGTGTATTGGACGTAAGGACCAGTAGTCCCTTCAAATTTTAACATTTCCTCAAGGGAGAACTCGACACTGTTTTGACGTTCATTTTTTAAATCATGGAAAATGATTGCCCCTACGCCGACCATCTTGGCAATTTCGTCCTTGTTTATGATCGCTGCATTTTTCGTCTCGATATTTTTCTTTGCTAACTCAATGGCTTCTTTGATAACCTCTTCTAAAAGAACAATTTTCCCCTTTCTTGTCGACATCTTTTTTCCATCCTTCAAAATGAACCCAAAAGGAATATGGACTAACCCTTTTGCCCAGTCGTAACCTAACTTTTCAAGAACTAAAAAGATTTGTTTGAAATGTAAACTTTGTTCCTGACCAACGACATAGAGAGTTTGATCAAAATGGTATGTTTCCTGTCTATACATCGCAGCAGTTAGATCTCTAGTTGCGTACAATGTAGCTCCATCTGATTTTTTAATTAAGCAAGGTGGTAAATCATGTTCAGTTAGGTCAACAATTTCTGCCCCGTCAGAACTCGTCAAAAGACCGCTGGTGGTTAAGCTTTCAATTGGTTTAGCCATCTTGTCATTATAAAATGCTTCCCCTTGGTAGGAATCGAAATGAACATCGAGTAACTCATAAATTTTTGAGAATTCTTTAAGCGATTCATCTCTAAACCATTTCCAAAGTCTTGTAGCTTCTTCGTCACCTTCTTCTAACTTTTTGAACCATAATCGTGCGTCGTCTTCTAAAGTTGGCTCATTTTCAGCCTCAATATGAAATTTCACATAAAGGTTTAACAGTTCCTTGATCGGGTCATCTTTAACAATTTCCTCATGGCCCCATAGCTTGTAAGCAACGATAAGCTTTCCAAATTGCGTGCCCCAGTCACCGAGATGATTTACTCTAATAGCAGTAAACCCACATTTTTCAGCAATGTTAGCTAGTGAGTTCCCGATAACGGTTGATCTTAGGTGGCCCATTGAAAAAGGTTTTGCAATATTTGGTGAAGAAAAATCAATGACAATGTTCTTTCCGGTTCCGATTTCAAGTGAACCGTAGTTTGTTTGCTGCTGCACGATCGTCGCGAGGATTTCTTTGCTTACCATTGTTTTATTAAGAAAACAGTTTACATACGGTCCATCAGCAACAACCTTCTCAAATAGAGGACTCTCAATTTTACTGGCTAATTCTTTGGCAATCGTATTTGGTGAGTTTCGTAATGTTTTTGCGAGAGAAAAACATGGGAATGCCATATCTCCCTGCTCATCATACTTCGGTTTTTCGATTAACTTCCCAACTGAATCTTGATTTAAAATGCCTTCTAAGTGTAAAGTTATTGCTTCAGCGTATTTCTTTACTAATTCCATCTCAATCACCTTTCTCTTTATAATTAAAAGTTGCTCTGTCTAGTGCCTAATGTTGTGTTTGTTGAATTGAATTAAGAACTTTACTGTTCAGTGCCTAATGCTGTTATTGGAATTTAATGTAGCTAGCTGTGTCTTTTTGGGGGATCATGCACAAATAAAAAAATCCCGTCTCCATTAATAGAGACGAGATTACCCGCGGTACCACTCTGATTGTTCATTAAGAACCTTCTTGCTAAATGATAACGGGTTTCCCCGACGACACCCTACTATTTTCAGGCTGCTTCTCAAAAGTGCGCTTCATTATGGACTGTCTATTAGGCTTCCACCACCCCTAACTCGCTTAAGACAAGTATCACAATTACTCTCTTTTTCATAGAATTTTGATATTTTTGATAGTATAAACAAATTTCATTGGAAAATCAATGACATTTTTGATTTTGCTTAGTATTCTGCTATTTGGTGGGGCTCGGTCTAACTATGGATTAAATATGTTGGTTAATTGGGAGCCTTAACGTTCCCTTTAGCTAGGTGTAATCAGCGTGACGGGCACGTTGAACGCCTTAACGTGCCCTTTAGCCAGGCGTAACCAGCATGACGGGAACGTTGAACAACTCAACGTGCCCATTAGCCAGTCGTTACCAGTGTGACGGGAACATTGAACGTCTCAACGTGCCCTTTAGCCGGGTGTAACCAGCGTGACGGGAACGTTGAATGCCTCAACGTGCCCTTTAGCCGGGTGTAACCAGCGTGACGGGAACATTGAACAACTCAACGTGCCCTTTAGCCTGGTGTAACAACGTAAAGGGAACATTGAACACCTTAACTTTCCCTTTAGCCAGGTGTAACTAGCGTGACGGGAACGTTGAATGCCTCAACGTGCCCTTTAGCCGAGCGTAATCAACGTGACGGGAACATTGAACGCCTTAACGTTCCCTTTAGGAAGGCGTAACCAACGTAAGGGAACATTGAACGCCTCAACGTGCCCTTTAGCCGGGTCTAACCAACGTAAGGGGAACATTGAACGCGCCTTTATGTCTAAACTATCAAACATAATTTGAAAACCTTCCAATACAAACTAACTTATAGTTCTTCTGTAAAATTCTTCTAATCGTTTTTTTAGACTCTATCACTTTACACCATTCCATCATAGCGCTCACAGTAACCTTTTTTTCTGGAAAGAGCAGATTAAATTCCTGGATACTGCGGATAACACTTTCTTCGATATGTTCTTCGTATCCACAATCATTACAAATTAAATTTCTTCTGTTTAGTATCGACATAAATGAACTACATTTTTGACAGACAACTCCTTTTTGCAACTGGTCGTAATGGTAATTAGGTAAACGGGTATAGGGGAGATCAGATGTATGACTAGTTTTTAAAAAGTGAGCCAGTTTATTGTGTTTATGCGTTAGATTTACGGATAGCTTGTTCAAATTATCTAAAAAGCGATTTAATTGTGATGGAAGTATAACCGGAAGGTCTTTAGAGGCTTCGTAGAGAGTAAATTGTGGGTTAACGAAAATGAGTTGCGATTGAATATTGAGGTTCAAGTTTTGTGGGGCTATCATTTGGCGAAGAAGCGTCTCAGAACGGCTTATTTGATGGATTGGGTTCTTAATTTCTTTTCCGTTCTCAGAAAACCACCCTCCGTTGCTGATGTAATAGACTCCATCGTAATTTTTCACTTCGAACAGAAAAATCGTGCCTTGGGCAATAACCAAGGTGTCAATTTGAAATACAGTATTGTTTTGCTCTAAGAGTAAATCTTGCAAAACTAAGCAGTTAGATGAAAGGTTCTCCAGCATCTTATCAAGCTTCAATTCCCCTTCAAAGCCTTTCTCTGCAAACAAGTAATTGAGCTTATCTTTTTCCGGTAATTGATACCTCGTGTTTAATATCCTAAAACACTTTAACTCGACTGATTCAGAACGGCGTTTAATAATGTTCAATATCCCACATCCTTTCTAATTTTCTACTAATAATATAATGTGATAATCTCATTCTTATCAAGTGGGTAATTCGAAAAAACAGTAAATTATTCTTCTAAGTAAAAATCCATTGTTGGACGGTTTGAAACGTTCAGTTTTGGACCTTAGTCGTCTTTAGAAGCAACATGTATAGTTATGAGAAAATCGCCCCATAATCCTAGATTTATCTGTACAGTAGCATAAGTGGTCTAACTATTAATCGATACATCTTGTATAACTTCATTACTCTTGGAAAACCATAGGAATTATTGTATAATATGTTTACAAACTTCCTAGAATAAAAAAATGACCGAGTGCTGGTACACCCGGTCGTACAACCACATGCCGCAGCGATAGCGGCCGACCAATGGAAAACTATAGAAATAGCCCCCTTACTTGGCGGTCAGGGTGGCTATTTCTCTTTGTTTAAGTAGACGACAATAGTTACGATCAGTGTAAAAGCTGCTATTAGCAATAAACCGAACTGTGCTATAAGACTAAATGCCTCGAATGTCGTCATAAGCCTCACCCCCTTTCCAAAAGGGGTTCAGCCGCCACCCTGCTTTATGTAGTTGCTATTTGTATTATAGCAATCGTACGTTCTGTTTTCTAGTAATCTTTTAGATTAAGCCAATATTTTTGGGAGGTTAAGTGGTAGGTAGCTGCCTCCTTCTTTATATTGGAGAAAGTGCCAACTAACGAAGACTTTGCTGGTTAAATATCCCCCAGTAAGTTTCGCTACTCTTGGAAAACAAAAGAAATTAATGTATAATATATATATAAACTTCCTAGAATAAAAATGACCGAGTGCTTGAACACCCGGTCGCACAACTACAGCCGCAGACATAGCGGCGCACCCATTAGGTAGAACTATAAGAAATAGCCACCCTTACTTGGAGGTCAGGGTGGCTATTTCTTTTTGTTTAAGTAGACGACAATAGTTACGATCAGTGTAAAAGCCGCTATTAGCAATAAACCGAACTGTGCTATAAGACTAAATGCCTCGAATGTCGTCATAAGCTTCACCCCCTTTCCAAAAGGGGATCAGCCGCCACCCTGCATTATGTAGTTGCTTTCTGTATTATAGCAACCATACGTTCTATTCTACTAATTATTCTTTTAATCTACTAATAGAACCATAATTTGCAAGATGTTTCTATTCTAATTTCTATTTATATGTCAAATTTGATTATAGAACTTTTTCACTGGGCTAAGCGATTACAAATGCATTTTGAAACCTTCATGAGTGGGTTTAAATCCTAGTTGTTCATAAAATCTTATTGCATCCTTCCGATTTTTATCTGTTGTTAATTGAACGATGTGACAATTGCGCTCTTTTGCCCGTGTAATTGCCCATTGAACAAGTATCCTTCCTATCCCTTTACCTCGAAAGGATGAAGATGTTCGAACGCCTTCGATCGTAGCTCTCCAACCACCTTGATAAGTCAGATATGGTGTAAAAATGATTTGCAAAACACCGATGATCTTTTCTTCGTAGCATGCAAGAGTTAGTTCGATATTAGGATCTGCATCTATAGAGCTAAATGCGGCATAATAGCTTTCAGGAAGGGGATGCTCAAACTTCTCTCTACTCTTACCTAGTTCATCATCAGAGAGCATTTCTACAATACTATCAAGGTCTTCTTTGGTAGCTTTTCTAAAGAAAACATCATCTACATTCATTTTACCCTCTCCTAAACAGTATTTAACCCCAGTAGTTTCTCATAATTTCACTTGTCCAATCCGGTTGTTTAATCGGCCCTTTTGGTAGAAACTCTTTCATCACTGGCTTTATATCGAGTATCGATGTTTCATTAATGCAATCAAGTCCTTGCACAACTAGTTCTCTTCCTGCCGTTTTTACCAATCTAACTGTCGTTAAGCCTAATTGATTTGGTCTGTTTTTTCCGCGTTGAGAAAAAATACCGACCTGTGGCAGAGTCTGATCGTTCCTAGGGTGTCTAGCTCCTATTACGATTTTCTCTTTATCTACTTTATGAAAATAATAGACAATCTCTAAATGTGAAAATGAATTGATTCCATATAATGCTTCGTCTGGTAGTGATTGATCTAGGATGATCTTAGAAATTACGTCACCCCAGTTGTCGTCTTCGATTTCTAACCTTTCATTATAAGCAATAGCAATTGGATTTAAGATAATCATTTCAACACCCCAGTGTTGTTGATTTGTTGATTATAAATTAGTGTAGTAAGGATATTTTCAACGGCTGCAGAAAGAAATTTATTAAACATAGTATCCGTTTTCCAGCCAATATGCGGTGATAAGATTACGTTATCTAATTTTAGTAATGGATGGCTAGGAACTAGTGGTTCTTGTGTAAACACATCAAGTCCAGCACCAGCTATTTTCTTTTCAATTAATGCTTTAACTAATGCATCTTCATCTACGATTTCCCCTCTGGCTGTATTGATCAAAAAAGAGTTCTTTCTCATCAAGTTGAAATGATGCTCTGTCAAAAGGTGTCTCGTCGTAGGAACTAATCTTACAGAAATAACAACATAGTCGGATAACTTTAATAAATCCTCTAATGTTGTATAGGTAACACCTTGTTCTTCTGCTCTTTCTTTTGTTAATCTTGGTCCCCATGCAAAAACATTCATATCAAAGGCTTTTGCAATTTTGGCTACACCGGAGCCGATCCTACCTAAGCCAATAATTCCAATTGTCTTTCCCGCTAGTCCGAACCCGATTGAATGTGTCCAAATACCATCCCTCATTTTTCGATCTAAAAATGGTAAGTTTCTAGAATGAGCAATAATAAAGCCGAATATTAGTTCTACTACCGCAGCTGAGCCGCCAGGAGTTGTCATGATAGGAATGCCTAATTGTTTTGCAGCTTCCATGTCGATATGAGCTAAACCAGAGCCTGTTTGCGCAATAAGCTTGATATTTCTTAATTGTTCTAGGATTCCTTTTGTAAACTTTGTTCTTTCTCTAATAGGGATTATAACGTCAACATCTCTAATTCGATTTAGTAATTCTTCTGTTGTTGGTTCGTCATTGTAGATGGTAACTTCAAAATAGTTGTTCAACATTTCTATTTCAGGATGAGAGATACAGTATTTTTCCCAGTCATCTAATATAGCGATTTTCATCGTTTTTCTTTCCATCATTCCTCACCTCCATTTTCTCCAACAACTCAATTCTATTTCCAAAAGGGTCATTAACATAAATTCGATCAGTCCCAGGGAGATTGTGATCGACAATATAGTTGACTCCATGTGCGTTGAGATGCTTCTTCAGTTCCTCAATGTTTTCAACCTCAAATGCAGGATGTGCTTTTTTGGCAGGGAAAAAAAGTTCTTCAACACCAATATGGATTTGGCTCGTTCCAAATTGAAACCAAACACCACCACGTTTTTTCAATTGTTCTGGTTTTTCGATTTCACTTAAACCGAAAATTCCATGGAAAAACGCTCTTGCTTTTTCTTCAGACCCCTTTGGTGCTGCTAGCTGAATGTGGTCAATAGTTTTAAAGAAAAATGACATATAGCTTCACTCCAATATTTTTATTGCTTGCATTCTCGATTTAAGTATATTAAACATAAGGTAATAAGGATAATACCGATTTTTTATACAGGTAGATAAGGAAAACTTATCAGATGGAGGTCTTTATGAAGGTTGATGATTATAAATTGATAGTTACAATTAGAAACATCGGTACAATTAGAGGCGCTGCAAAAGAATTACTCATTTCACAGCCTGCCATTAGTCAACGGTTAAAACAAATTGAAGATCATTGGGGTGAAAAACTATTTTTACGAACGCATAAGAACATTATTGTGACACCAGTTGGTGAAAAAATCATTGAGTTTGCTGAAGCAGTGATCAAGGGCGAAGAAAGGTTAATTGATGAAGTTTCAAAAGTTTCAAAGAATGTTAATGGGCGGCTATCACTTGGGGTGTCTTCTGTCGTTGGTCAATATATATTACCGAAAGTTCTTGAGGATTACATAAATAAATACCCTGATGTAAAAATTGAATTAGTCACTGGATTAAGTGAAACGATTAGAAATTCAATCGCCAATTTTCATCTAGCGATTATTCGAGGCGAAAAAGTAACAGGGCTGCAATGCATCGAACTGTTTTCAGATCGCTTGTTTTTGATTAATAAGAAAAATAAAGAAACGACGGAAAAGCTACTCATTGAATTTCAAAGTGACCCTAGCTTTCATTCAATCGTTGACAATTGGTTAATCGCACATCCAGAAATTAATTTTTTGCGAAAAATGAAAGTTGATCAAATTGAAACATGTAAACAACTCATGGCACATGGGATTGGAATGGCTATACTCCCTGAAAGTGTAGTTGAGGACTTAGACCCTGAACACTACACGTTAGAGCCATTAGTCGTAGATAATCAACATCTTAGTCGCCCTACATGGCTCTGCTATCCAGAAGTCGCAGAAGAACTCCCTCAAGTCAAAGCCTTTCTAAAAGTAGTAAAATCACATTTTACTGTTAATTAAAGGAGTTTTTCTGAGCAATTCCCTAGCCATTTTTCCTTTTAACGCTTTTGCTATTTGTTGATACATTTAAGCTAGTTTTACTCCATTTCAAATGCAACTAACATTTGAACCCTTTTACCACACTTAATGAAGTGATTGACTTCGCTAATGAAACAAAAATTATAATCTCGCATTGTTTAGCTCAATAGGTTATTCCGTCTTTCTATAATTTGCGGAAGGAAAAAATGGAGATATTTTCTATTTTCCCATTTTACGCTATAATAAAATTATACAAGTTGTTTAAATAAAATCATTAAAAAAAGGGGGGGAATTATGAATAAATTTTCACTAAAATTTATTCTAGGTGTAATAATATTATTTGCAACAGCTCTTTTAGTCTCTATTATTTTTAACTTCAGTTTTGCTAATGTTTCCTTTGTAATTGGTGGTTTTTGTTGCTTTGCTACTGCTGGTAGTCAAGTTTTTCCTCATATGTCAGAGGCGAATGCATCAACTCGAACATTAGGTGGCTATGTACCTAGAACAAAATTTGAGGAAAAGCTTTCAAATTTTAATCCATTTTTCTTTTCATCGTGTTTATTTATAGTTGTAATCTTTATTTTCTTTTAACATTACTTAACCGATTTCGTTATCTAGTATTGCTCTTTTTTCTTCAACTAAAACGGAGTGCGTTGGTGCAATAAAAAGCCCCAAAAGCCATATCATTGATATGGCTTTTCTTTTCCTATTCATCTCTATTTACACTTCTCGTAAATACTTAACAGTAGTAGTTTGACTTTTGACAAAAATCCAATAGCATGCCCTTAACTCGGCTTTAAGCCCTTAATTAGAGCGAACTTCTTATAATTTGTGTTAATATTTGCTTCTTAATCTCTCAAATGGTTGAAGAAGCGATAGCCTGGTATCACCATCGCCTCTGTTAATAGAAGAAGGAACTGAAAATTAGTAAGTAAGAGTAGCCATTCAACCGTTCTGACAGTTCTAACTTACACTTATGAAAGTTTGGTCCTTAATTGTATTAATACCCTTTATTCACATCCACTTTATTATGAAGTGGTTTATTTGCTTCGATGTTTTTTAATGTCTCAACAAAGCAATCGACGCCTTCATTAGGGGTTGTTACTGCAGATATATGCGGTGTAATCGCTACATTTGGGTGACTCCATAAAGGGTTATCTTCTGGAAGTGGCTCGATGGCAAATACATCAAGAACGGCAAATCTTACATAGTCATCGTTTAGTGCCAGTAGTAAAGCTTGCTCATCAATTGATTTGCCACGACCTACATTTAGAAAGCCGATATTTGATACGCGTTTAAAGAAGTGATCATTAAACAGCTTATCTGTGCTTTCCGTTAACGGTAACGTATTAATAACATAATTGATGTCACTTAATTGCGCTAAGTGGTTATTAATAGAGATAACTTCTTTAAAGTAGTCTTTTTGCTTTCCACTTAACGATACGCCGTAAACTTCTACACCAAATGACGAGAATAGTTGAGCTGTTTTTTGACCAATCTCTCCTGTTCCGTAAATCATTACTTTTTGGCCACTTAATAATTTCGGAGTGATCGGTTCCCACTTTTTATGAGTTTTTGCTTGCTGGAATTGGTCGTGATATTGAAGGTCTTTTAAAATGTAACTTAAGCAATACTCTGCAATTCTTTGACCAAAAGAACATATCGTTCGTGTTAACAATACATCTTCATTCCATTGTTTTTTGAACAATAGACTATCTACGCCTGCGCCAAGTGAGTGCACCCATTTGACATGATTATAATCAAATTGTGTTTTAGTGTTAAAAGCAACAAAAGCATCGGCCCAACGTAGGTCTTCCTCTGTTACTTCTACTTCTGGTAAAAATCGAAAGTTGTTTGGCAAATTCTTAGCCACGATCATTTTCTCTAATTGTTTGTATTTCGGACTGACAACGACAATATTAGTAATCTTCAATTTCAGAACTCCCTTTTATTATAATCACGTGCGAAATGGTTATAGCATTCACTTTCTAGTTACACTTAAATTTTCATTAAAAATGCTAACGTGAAAACGTTCAGCTCTTTTTCATAAAAGACCTTTACCGTCCTTGGCAAAGGTCTTTTATTTCATTATTTGATGTTTAACCCGTCTAAACTAGCCCCTTTAACAAAAAAGCGTTTAATAGCTTGCTCAACATCAGGGTCGGCAATTAATGGCGGTGCGTGATGAGGCTTCAAGCGGGCATCGATAATCATATTGTCACAAGCCCAATGCTTGAAATCATAGTATTCGTTTACACCATAGATGTCATGTGATGGGTTACTTCTAGTAAACGTCACCCAAAGAAAGTTATTTAGCTCCTCGCTTAAAAACTGACTATCATCACAAAGGACGATCATTGGACACGTTGGCATACTTCCCTTCGCTTTAATCGCATCGGCTAATTCTTTTAATTCTACTTGAGCCGTTTCATAAGTTGAAAACTCTGGTCCTTGAACCGCTACGACACCTGGCAACACGAAGCGAGGGTTTTCAAATCCACGTAAGTCCTTTAATTGATCTGGTACCTCTTTACATAGATCTCTTTTCTTATCACCACATGCGGCAAAAATAACTTTACTACCAGTATTTAAGCCAGTACCAGAATAATCTAGCGTATCAATAGTTGTGTTCGTATGAAAATGAATATCACGAGACAGATCCATTCGCTCTAAAATGTAAGATAAAAACTCGGCTTCTTTATGAGTATCTAACGGCGTAGATTCTTCAGCAGCTATAAACAAATATTTCGCTAAACTGAGTTGCCCTGTGCCTAAAATATGATTAGCGATCGTCAGCAATTCAGCAGGTTGCTTTACACTTTGATAAGGCGTGTAACGTTCACTACCAATCGCAAAAAGTAAAGGGTGGACGCCAGCTGCGTCAACAGCATGGACTTCTTTTACCCCTGGTAGCTCTTGCTTAATCGCATCTCCCGTTAGCTCATGAATGAGAGCGCCAAATGCTGTATCTTCCTGCGGCGGCCTTCCTACGACCGTAAATGGCCAAATCGCATTTTCTCTAGCGTAAACTTTATGTACTTTCATTAGTGGGAATTCATGTGTCAGACTATAGTAGCCTAAATGATCACCAAAAGGTCCCTCTGGCTTTGTTTCTCCAGGGTGTATTTCTCCTGTGATCACAAAATCAGCATCGTTACTTAAACAATAGCCATCGACATAGCTATAACGGAAACGACGTCCAGCAAGCATCCCGGCAAAGGTCATTTCGCTTAATCCTTCTGGAAGTGGCATAACGGCAGAAAGTGTATGAGCAGGAGGGCCACCAATAAAAATACTGACCTTTAACGGCTCGCCTTTTCTTGTCGCTTTATCCTGATGCACGCCAATCCCGCGGTGAATTTGGTAATGCACGCCGATTTCTTTATTTAGTTCGTATTCATTGCCACTAAGTTGAACGCGGTACATTCCTAAATTAGCGTTCATAATCCCTTGCTTGTCTGGGTCTTCTGAATACACTTGTGGCAACGTAACAAAAGCTCCACCATCATCTGGCCAATGTTGGATAAGCGGAAGATCAGAAATGTTAATCTCCTGAAAATTAACTGGTGCGCTACTTGATTTTTTCATCGGCAATGCTTTTGAAGCAGCAAAGCCGGTACGTATGTGATTAAAAGGATTTTTTAACGCTTGAACTGGATCGTTTCTTAGCGCAACGACGTTTTGCGTCGTATCCCAAGTACTACGGAAAATAAACTTACTTCGCTCGACTGTCCCAAATAAATTAGAGACGGCTCGAAACTTCGACCCTTTCACATTTTCAAATAACAAAGCAGGGCCAGCAGCTTCAAACACTTTCATATGTATAGCGGCCATCTCAAGGTACGGGTCAACTTCTTCGTGGATACGGATCAAGTGACCATTTTTTTCTAAATCTATAATGCATTGCTCCAAGTTTTGATACATGATTTCCTAGCTCCTATTTCCGTATTTTTGGTTTGTTAACATTCGACAAAAACCTCTACGAATATCATAACAGAAAAACTTCCAGTTAGTGAACTACCCGCCACTTAATTTTTTATTGATAATTTGAAGTGAGGATCTTCTGACCAAAAATGATAATAGTTTTGTTCCTTTAGAACCATTGTAAACGAAAAAAGAAACCCTTATTAAGAGTTTCTCCGTTCTTTCTAGATTTCTATGTCTACACCGACACTGTCTAAACGACCGACTTCCTTGATGTAGGCTGCAACTGCTTGGTGCTCAGCATTCGTTACATAAGCATCTAAAGCGGCTTGATCTTCAAAGCGAACCATTAACATCACTTGAAATTCTTTGTTTCGCTCAGAAATGTTCAGACCTGCTTGAAGATCTACTATTCCAGTAAGATGATTTTTTAATGCTTTGAAGCGGTTTACGACTTCCTGTAATTGTTCAGGTGTCGTTGTCTCTGCAAATTTTACAAGTACGATACGTTGAATCATATGATGCCCTCTTTCTCTGTTTATTTATAAGCTATTTTAGCTAGACAATGTTCATAATGCAATCATTACGACTTAGTCTTTCTAGCAAAAATCGTTTGCCGGCCTTCTCGTTCATTTTCTTCATAGTAGAGAACTTGCCAATCGCTAAATTCAGCAAGTAACTCTTTTGATCGAAGCTTGTACTGATCAGAGACATTTTGTTGCTCAGTTTGTGGAGACCTATAGAAGGTTTCCATGAAAAAATAACCGTTCTCCCTAATGCAAGATTTTATAAAAGGAAAAATTGAGCGATCAAGATAGTAAGTGATGACGACAAGGTCAACTGAATTCTCGTTTACATTTAAGTTGCGCCAATCGGTAAGGTCACATAAACGAGGAGAAACTGAAAGCTGATGCTTTATAGTTAGTTCATTGACGTGATTAACAGCAACATCAGAAATGTCGAATGCCTCGACATGATATCCTAATTGGGACAGAAAAACGCTGTTTGCACCAAGACCGCAGGCAATATCAAGAGCTGCACCTCCCTTTAAATTGTGGGAAAGGTTCTTAAGTCTTGCATTTGCTTCGGGTACATCGAAAGAATTTAACCGCTCTTTATATTTGCTATTCCATTTACTCCTTGGGTCCAAAGTTAGGCCTCCTATTTTATACAAAAGTTATCGCAGCGACTTTGATCCTGAAACTTAACAGCTACCCTTCGATGATTTTCATGTGATACTTCCGTGCTCTCGGTCCATCGAATTCACAAAAGTAAATCCCTTGCCATGTTCCAAGAATCAGTTCACCGTTATCAACAATCACAGTTACTGATGAGCCAACAGTGGTTGCTTTTAAGTGTGAGGCAGAGTTACCTTCAAAATGGCGGTACTTTGGGTGATCCCATGGATAGACCTCATCAAGACGCATTAACATGTCCTTAACGACATCAGGATCAGCATTCTCATTAATCGTCATTCCTGCAGTAGTATGTGGACAATAAATCACGACAATTCCTTGCTTAACATTTTTGTCTTTTAAAGCTTTTCTAACCGTATGAGTAATATCAATCATTTCGTCTCTACTGTTCGTTTGTAGTGAAGATGTGATGAACATGAAACCTCATCCCCTTTTGTTTTTACTTTTTCCATTTTATCGTAATCCGTTAGAAAATAGAAAAACTACGGTTTTCCAACGTGAATGAACCAGTCCCGACAATCCAAATCATAATCCCATTAACTACAAAGGTTATATTACTGGCCTTTAGAAACTAATATAGAATATCAACTAATTACCGAATTGTAAGGAGTGAAACTGCTTGATAGAACAACCACCACTATCACATATGCTCTCGATCGTTCGACAAGGGCTTCCAAAAACAAACGATCCGAAAAAAATCATTATTGTTGGTGCTGGAATGGCAGGCTTAGTCGCTGCAGCTCAACTAAAAGATGCTGGCCACGATGTCATCGTTTTAGAAGCCGATCAAAGAGTTGGTGGACGTGTTTTTACGGTTCGATCTCCGTTTTCCCCTGGACTTTATTATGAAGGAGGCGCTGCACGCGTTCCGGAAAACCACCATCTATTTTGGGAGTATGTAAGAAAATTCAAGTTAACTTCCCATCCATTCATAAATAGTACTCCTAATGATTTGTTCTATGTAAATGGTGTGATGACACGTCGATATTTGTATAACGAAAATCCTGATCTATTAGGCTTTCAAGTAACGGCCGATGAAAAAGGAAAGACCGCTTTGGAATTATTTGATTTTGTCGTTAAAACCATTTCCCCTTACGTTAGTCGCTATGCTCCGCTTAAACCTGGAGAAGTTCCAGCATTGATAGACAAATATACGCTAGATACGTTCCTTCAAGCGAACCCATTTGTACCCTCGCTGTCTCCATCCGCTATTGAAAAAATAAAGGTACTCTTGGGTTTGCAAGGTTTTTCTGAATATAGTGTTTATAGTATTGTACAAATCTTGCTGCCTTGGTTTGAAGCAGCCCCGCAATTTCATGCAATTGAAGGTGGCAATGATCGACTTCCCTATCAACTTTACGAGCAATTAAAAAACGAAGTTCGGTTAAACGAAAAGGTAACACGAATTGAAGTTGTTCATGATGAAGTTTTCCTTACGTCTACGAATAAGCTTAGTTTACAACAGTCAATAACAAAAGCGGACTTTGCGATTATCACAATTCCATTTTCGTCATTAAACTTAGTCCAAATCGAACCGAAATCGGCTTTTTCTAAACGAAAATGGCATGCAATACGAAATCTTCGTTATATTGCTGCAACTAGAATAGGGATAGAATTCAAAAGCCGCTTTTGGGAGTCGGTGGGAGTGCATGGTGGGCAAACGGTGACTGATCTCCCTAGTAGATTTATCTATTATCCAAGTACGGGAATTGGTAGCAAGGGGCCGGCTGTAGTTACAGCAAGCTACACGCTAGGCGCAGATACACTTCCGTTGGATAGTCTATCTGACTATGAACGTGTAAACATTCTGCTCCGAGACTTAGCACAAATTTACGGCAATGTCGTTTACAAAGAATATGTGGCTTACTTTTCAGTAAATTGGCGTCAACAGTCCGATATAGCCGGAGGCGCTGTACCAATGTTAAAGGCTGGAGATATAGCTAATCTATTACCATATCTCTCAACACCTGAACATCGCATTCATTTTGCTGGAGATCATGCTTCTTCTTATCCTGGTTGGATTGAAGGTGCGATTGAGTCAGGAATTCGAGCGGCATGTGAAGTTGCTTCTTCTGAGATCTAGGCTGAAAACATAAAAGAAATACTTTAAGCTTGTTCCCTCAAGATGATTAGCAGCTTTTAGAACTTCTTATTCATCGCTTTTTGTTTTTGCATAATTTGATATGATTTTTCAATGATGTCTGTCAATACATCGCCTTTATAAATCCGTCCGACCTTTGTATTTTGTTGATAGTAGTCAACAATCTCATCTAACTGCTGAATCGTTTCTTTACTAACCCTAACGTTTAGCTGTAATCTAGCTTCTTCGTTCATCTGTCATGCCTCCTGTTTAATTAAATCTATTACTATTATATCAACTGCTAGCAGTTGGCTATCTAATTACTATGATATAATGAAGTTGTTGGATTTTGGTAGTTTGTAAAAAATAAATACAAAAAGACCGACAATTCATAACCTTGAACTTGTCGGTCTTTTATGATTTAATATAGCAGTTTCTGAGGTGTTTCCTATATTGAAAATTCACTTTTTGCAGCAGCTCCTGTAATGTAATTGATATCCTTTTTTGCGAAGAGTAAAGTGTTCTTTAAGAAATATTTTTAGTTAAAGCTATAGTGAGTATCTAGTCCCTTTGTTTTTAGATCCTTAATGGCAGGGTCATTTTTTATTAATGTTTCAAAGTTAATTTTAAAGCGATCGGCTAAATCATGAGCCTGCTCGTCGTATGCCTCTTTATTTTCCCAAGTATTACGCGGATTTAAAATTTCCCTTGGTACTCCAGGGCAAAATTGAGGTACTAACATCCCGAAAATTGGATCTGGTTCAAAGGCAAATTTTTCAAGTTCACCCGTAAGTGCAGCGGTGAGCATTGTACGAGTAGATGCTAGATCCATCCGCTTGCCTACGCCATATGGGCCGCCACTCCAGCCGGTGTTTACTAAATATACATTCGTATTAAATTGCTCAAGTTTCTCACCTAGTAGCTTAGCATAGACACTAGGACGTAATGGTAAGAAAGGTGCGCCAAAGCAAGTTGAAAAAGTTGCGACAGGTTTCGTTACACCTCTTTCTGTACCAGCGAGTTTACTAGTATAGCCAGATAGGAAATGGTATAGAGCCTGCTCTTTTGTCAGTCTAGAAATTGGCGGTAATACTCCAAAGGCATCAGCTGTTAAAAAGATGATGACATTTGGATTTCCAGCAAGACCAGGGATGATCGCTTCATCGATATGTTCGATTGGATAAGCGGTTCGAGTATTTTCTGTTAGGCTGTTATCATCATAATCTGGTATTCTAGTATCTTCATCAATGATTGCATTTTCAAGAATAGAGCCAAAACGAATACTCTTATAAATCTGAGGCTCAGTTTCAAGTGTTAAGTGGATACATTTCGCATAGCAACCACCTTCCATGTTGAAAATACCGGCTTCACACCATCCATGTTCGTCATCCCCGATTAGATAGCGGTTCGGATCAGCTGACAACGTTGTTTTTCCAGTACCAGAAAGGCCAAAGAAAAGAGCTACATCGGCTTCTTTACCTATGTTTACGGAACAATGCATTGGCAGAACATTTTTTTCTGGGAGAATTGTATTCATGACACTGAAAATTGATTTTTTCATTTCACCGGCGTATTCTGTTCCACCAATTAAAACAATACGTTTTTCATAATTTACGATGATAAAGGTTTCGGACTTTGTGCCATGGAGGTCGGGATTTGCCTTAAATCCTGGTGCAGAGACAACAGTGAAATGTGGTTTGTGATGTGCTAGATCATCTTTGGAGGGGCGTATAAACAGCTGATGGGCAAATAAATTGTGCCAGGCAAATTCATTAACAACGGAAATTGGTAGGCTATATAATTCATCAGCACCAGCATAACCGTCGAATACGAACAGCTCTTTGTCACTTAAATAATGAAGGACTTCGTTGTAAAGTGTTACAAATTTTTCCTGCTCAAATGGTTGATTAACATTCCCCCAAGCAATTTTATCAGCAATCGATGGTTCATTTACAATGTACTTATCTTTTGGAGATCTTCCGGTGTATTTTCCTGTCGTTACTAGTAAAGCACCTGTGTTAGTTAGTCTTCCTTCCCCGCGTTTAATCGCTACTTCCACAAGCTGAGGCACAGACAAATTGCGATGGACATTAGTACTTTTTAATACTTTTTCAAGAGAAATGACATAGTTCTTTTCCATGAAATCCACCTCTTTTTAAATTATTATAGAAAACATTATAGAAATGAATGCTTCTACTTATTTACATTATATGCCATCACTTTATCATTGTGAAGTGTTTCACAAAAACTTCAAGTTTTACCAATGGTTCAAAAAACTGTAAATAAAATTACGCATACTGACACATTTTTCTAGAATTTCATGTTGATTTTTTACTACTAAACTATTGTTTTTGGAATATTCGCGGTTTTATGCGATAATAGATAAATTAACCTTTCAATTTATTTATGATCTTTTTGGACTATTATATTATAAGGGGAATAAAATTCATGACACCTAGTCTATTTGTGCGAATGATCTTAATGCTTTTGGCCTATAACGCTCTTGTTTTATATATTGGTTGGAATGGCTTCGTTTGGTTAAAAGCTGCCTTCTCTCCGCCGCCCTTATTTGCTTATTGGTTGTTCGTTTTCTTTTGTGCATATGCATATGTTCTCGCTCGTTTTATTAAACTAACGGTTTTAAAAGTCATTGGTGCCTATTGGTTTGTTGTCCTCCAATATAGCCTTCTTCTTCTACCAGTCACAAATATAGTAATCTTCACCTTTAGTTATACATCATACGATTTAGACCAATTGATTAAATGGACGGGCCTTTTTGTAATTTCTACTTTTCTTGTTATTCTGGTTTATGGTACTTTTAATGCATATAGTCCAGTAGTAAGAACCTATCAAATATCCGTTCCTAAAAGAGCAATTAAATATAACAAACTAAGAATTGCCGTTGCTTCAGATATGCATTTTGGAAATCTTTCTGGGACAAGCCACCTCCGTCGGCTAAATGATAAGATAAATATGATAAAGCCTGATTTAGTCTTACTTCCTGGTGATATCATAGACGATGATCCTAGGCCATTCATTTCGAAAAATATGAGTAAGTTAATGAAGGAAATGCATGCTCCCTTAGGGATTTACGGAGTTCTTGGAAATCATGAGTATTATGGTAGGGCCATTCCCCTGTTCATTGATGAAATGTCAAAAAATGATATGACGATTTTACTAGATGAGGTCGTTTTAATTGACGACAGCTTCTACCTTGTTGGAAGGAAGGATAAAACGGATCAAAATCGAAGCTCGATTGAGGATCTTGTGAAAAATATTGATCACTCCCTCCCAATCATTTTAATGGACCATCAACCATTTGAATTAGAACAAGCAATGATAAACAATATTGATATTAGTTTGTCTGGCCATACTCATCGTGGACAAATGGCACCGAACCACCTCATCACAAGAAAGATCTATGAACTAGATTGGGGATACATAAAGAAGCAGCAGTTACATGCGTTTGTTTCATCTGGTTTTGGCTTTTGGGGACCACCAATACGGATTGGAAGTCGTTCAGAAATTATTCAAATTGATATAACTTTTAATACTAGAGAAGATTAAAACTGACAATAGATTATAAATGGCTGGTGAACTATGTTTAATAAACAACTAAGAAAACTCAAATACCTTTGCATTAGATTGTTGAGAATACATGATAAAGTACATAGTATTGCCAGAGGCTTTACTATTGGTGTTCTAATGAATTTTATTCCTTCATTTGGTTTTGGTCCATTTTTTTCAACAGTAAGCCCAAAATTGGTCAAAGGAAATACAGTAGCTGGTTTTATTGGTGGTGTAGCCTTTATTTGGGCTTTTCCTCTCTTTTTCTACTGTAATGTCATTGTAGGTGAAGCGATCCTCCCGATAAGTTTAGAAACAAAAATTGAGATCATTATAGAAGAATTTGAAGAAGGTATTGAAGAACCTGATGAAGTCATTAGTGCCAGTTTAAAAATCGGTAAGGCATTTTTAGTCGGCATGTTCGTTAATATGATTTTGTTTGGGGCCGTTGTCTACTTTTTGGTCTATTACGTGATAAAGAGATATCGAAAAGAAGTACTAAAATTCATTCGAAAAAAATGGACTTTATCAAGAGATTGATTTTATTTTTTACCCACTCTAAATTTTTAGGTGTACGCAGCTTTTTACACATAAGAAGCTGCAAACTGTTGTAATTACCAGCCTTAATACGACTGCTACTTGTTTATAATCGGCGCTAATCCGGAAATCACAACATAATTCACACGAAAAAAAGGCTTCGAGAAATTTATTCTCTAAGCCTTTTTACATTTTATTGCTTACTGGGCTAAAACTCTCTTTACTTTAAGGACAATTCTTCACAATTTTAGAAATAAACAAGTTTCACCTTTTTGCAATATTACTTTATCCTTGCATATATGCAGGTATCTCTAAGTCCTTTTCCATCAGTTGAAATCGCATCATTTTTTAAAATACCTTCTAAAGTGAAACCTAGCCTTTCAGGAATTTTACGACTTTTTTCATTTTTTAAATCGCAACGGATTTCTATCCTATTAGCTTTCAATTCAGAAAAAGCAAAATTAGCGATTTCTTGTACAGCTTCGGTTATGTATCCTTTCCCACTATATCGAGTGTCAATCCAATACCCTATCTCAAACTTTGGGACATCCCAATTAATACGGTGTAACCCAGATGACGCAATAAACTCACCTGTATCTTTAAGAAAAATAAGTAGTCGTAAATCCTCACGATTTATAAATTTTACATAAGCATCTCTAATATTAATTTCAATCTCTTCTTCAGATTGTTCATTCTGTGCGAAGGGCATCCAAGGTTTGAGTTCGTCAATTGACGCTTGGATTGCATCAAACACTGCTTTTCCATCTCCAGGTTGTGGCATTCGAATTAGCAATCTCTCAGTATAAAATTCAGTAGGAAATTCAATCATCAATGGGTTCATCTCTTCTATTCACCATCCCTATATTGTTTTTAAAAACCAAATTCATTTCTTGTAATTAAAATGCTTTTCTATACAAAAAAGAAAAATCCTTCTTCAACAAACCTGATGGCTTTCCTGTTCTCTGAATTTCAATAATACATTATAAAATGTTTCTATTCCTGGATGCTCTAAGAGATTACAGCCGATAGAACCTTCATCTGTATTGCCTTCAAAGAAATCTTCAAGACTAACGATTGGAGCTGTTTTAGCATTTGGATAGCCTTGTTCATATATTTATTCCTCAAACCGTTTTCTCATTTTATCCCTCCAAAGTTCACTTCATTTTTACCTGCTCAATAGCAACAAAAGCGGCAGCCTTTATTGTACTATCGCACTCATTTTTAATAACATATGTAACTGATATTTATACTTCTTTCTTTATTTTAAGTGATATGAGAAACATTTCTTAATTTGGTTTCGTTATCAATTTTTTAATTGAATTTGCAGGAAAAAATATCACAACAACAATTAAGCCAATATAAAGAGGGAATTTTAATACATCATTAGTTGATTTTCCTAACAAATATGGAATACCAATTATTATAGATATAATTCCGATTAGGAACAGAATGAATTTTATTTTATTCCACATATAATTTCTCCTATCTTCCTGATTTACTCAAACTTGTATAATTTTATTTTCTAATACTCCGCAACTAGTCGAGTAGAAGAGACTCTCTCTATCTTTCGGTAGATTGTACTCTCCCCCAGCTTCTTCCACTAAACGCTTTCGTTTGTTTTAGTTACACTCTTTTTTTACTTATTTGTTTTGATATTGTTTCTTTCCATCCAATGAGTATATACCATTTGCCCCTCTCATACCTTTCTCAACAGGCTTATATGAATTCCCTCCAACAACTTCTCCATCAATAATTATTACTGATACCATTGTTTCTTCTTGTTCAGAATCAAAAGCGTGATTATTAATATTAAAATACTCTATCTCTACTTCCTTTCCTATGTAATCTTCTACGTTAAATTCTTGAACAGACCAACTTAATTTTCCAGGAAGTTGATTTATCATCTCATCTGTTAAAATAATCGATTCGCCTTTCAGATGTGATATGACACTAAACTCTTTTTCCTCTAAATAATTTGTAGCTACATTAAAACTAGTAGATTGTTTAATCCAAATTTTCCAATCTTCAATATCATCGATTTCTATAACATTTAAGTTTTCAGTAATTGGAACATTACTCTCAATATAACCAACTTCATATCCAAAGTCATCGTTAATAATGAGTGTTTGAATTTCACCATTTCCTTCAAATGGTCCATTCATTTGGAAAATTTCTTTAGCTTTCCATTGACCGTCTTCTTTATGAACATCAGCAAGCCAAATATCCTCATCATTCATTACGCCTCTAAAAACTATTAAGACTAAATCTTCATTTACTTTATGAGTACCATATACATTTATTTCTCTTTCTTCGTTTTCGACCTCTAACATCCTTAAAGCATCTTCTGGTAAATTAGCAGTTTCTTGACTACTTTCATTACATCCTCCAAGTAAAAAAACAAATGACATAATTATAAGGATTATTCTTGACTTCATTTTTTTCACCCTCTCTAATTTTTTCTATTAAGTACATGGATTATAACAGATAGGAACTGTTGTACTAACCGGATCGTTAGCACCATAGTGGTTGCAAAAGCTTGTTTTAAACTTTATCGTTACTTTAATCCTCACAATCTTTAATAAAAGCAAGTGTCTTTTCAAATAATTTCGGTTGAATTTCTAAATAAGTAAGGTTTTGGGGAAGGTTATCGAATAGTTTTACTTCACCAACTTCAGATATTGGTAATTGACCAATTTCCTTTATTCTTGCAAAGAATAACCTCCCAAAAATTTTGTTAACGGAATCGTCCATTGAATAGTCGCAAATGGGAACTAAAACTACTTCTTTGCACCCTGTTTCTTCATATAACTCTCTTTTAGCTGTTTCGTCAATCATTTCACCAGGTTCTCTATGCCCACCAGGGATTTCCCAAGAATTTCGGTCTTTATGCTTAACATAAAGCCATTTCCCCTTATAAATAGCACTTATTACAGCAAATTTTAATTCGCTATCACTAACTACACCTATATTAGAAAATTCAATCTTCAACATTTTCACCTCTTACTTAAATGGACAGTTCTATTGGTTAAATACTATATTCAATTGAATATTACCTTTAATCATTATGAACTAAAATATCCTGTCTCTTAATGAAAACTCGCACCCTTAGTTGAAGAAGTAACAGCTCAGTTCGGCTAGCATTTTTATCGTTAAGAACCGTTTATTATTTAAAGATGTATTTGTAATAAGCAGGAAATTCCCGAATGATCGAATAAAAATCTCTATACTCAAAAATTTCTGCATGTGCAGCATATACATTTTTAAAACCAAGTTTACTAAACGCTAATTTTGTTCGGGTTATATGGAAGTATTGTGAAATCACCATAACGGATTCGATTTTCAACTCTTTCATTATCGCTTTAGTATTTTCTGCGGTCATGAATGAATTATAACCGTTGTTATCTTCTATAATGATCTCTGATGGAATCCCTTTATTCACTAAGTATTCTTTCATTACTTTTGCTTCATCAAAACCTTCTTTACCGATCCCACCACTGACTAATATGTACTTAAAAAATCCTTCTTCATATAGTTCTATAGATTTATCTAATCTAGCTTTTAATCTATTAGAGGGCTGACCATCTAATTCTACTTTATTACCTAGAACCACTGCTATATCTACACCGGCTAATTCATCATTTAATCCATCTGTTACTATGATGGTAGTATGTATGATAAACCACAATAATGGAATGACAAAAAGGATGAAACCTACTTTTTTCAACACTTGTATATTCAAGATCGTCTTTTCCTCTCCTTACTTTTTTATGTCACTTCAATTTTTAGCTCTATTTTTTGAAGTATTCTGGTCGTTAAAAGGCGGCAGTATTCTTAAACTATCACACTCTCTTGAGACTCAATTATTTAATTAATTCCTCATTAAACTTTTCTTAATTTTTTCTCTAAATTCTTCTGTTTGTAAAACTTGAATTTCCTTTGAATTTTTTGATTTCTTAAGTTCATCACTTAATTTTATATCCTCAATATCAGCAAGTGCCTCATCTCTTTCGGATAATTTTGCAATATATCTGTCATTGATTATTTTATACATTCCAGTTTCTTCACCTAATATCCAGTAGGTATGTTCTTCTTGAATTTCTTTAGCATGTTTTAGAAATAAAATATATTTCTCTCCTTGTTGAAACATCTCATTATCATTGAAAGTCCAATCACTATTTCCCTGTTGCATAAAATGAAGACTGTCAGTTGGTAACCCCGAATCATTTTTAAGCACTTCTGTCATTGTTGCTTTAAAAATTGTTTTTGGAGATGGTTCATTTAACTCTTGCACTTTTTCTATAATCTTTATTTCTGCTATTAGTTCTGATACCTTAATTGCTTCTTCGAACGGATATGTTTGAAGTTTTGCACTTATGTCACCAACAGGTTTAATCGTTACATTGTTTTCTGCTTCTTTTATTTCTAAGTTATGGGTGTCATTACAAGCTGTTAACATTAGTGATATGGCAATCATTGAAAGGATCAGATACTGTTTTTTCATTATTATCCCCCTTTATAAAATTATCAAAATGCTTTTGCAACCGTTCAATACCTTATCAGTATTCCTATAATCCTTTTACATAATATCTACTTATTCTTTCTAGATTTAGCTAGAAAGACAAATACGAATACAAAAAATAATATTAATAGTGGTATAACTAAATTATTATTTAGTTTGGATGGAATTTGAACATTTTCTACTATTTCAACACTTTCAGTTTCATTGACACTTGTAGAATTGATGTAAGTTTTATTCTCTTTTTCAAGCTTTTCTTGTGCTTCGAAGTATTTTCCTTCATTGATATATTGTTCATACCGAACAACCATAGGATACTGTTCACTTATAAGTTTCAATGTTCTATAATCATCAGATGTAGTTTTAAAAATCCACATATCATCAATTGTTTGATCATCCAATAAAACAGCAACAACAAAATCACCCGTTTTAGGTTTATCATTTGTCCCATAATATGAATCAAATTGTTCGATTTCAATTTCTGATTGCTCAATATTTCCCATCATAATCGTAGAAGGTATTATACTAAATGTATCAGTATTAATGAATTTTATTTCACCTATGAAAAGTGCTTTTTGATTACCCTCCATAATTCCTTCTGGTATATCTCCTGCAAAAACAAAAACATTTGTATAACTAAGTAATAAAAATATGACTAGAATAGGAATTCTTTTTAGCAATATTTATCCCCCCTATTAACCTAGAACTTTCGTTAGAAATTTTAATTAAACTGCTCACCTTATTATCAAATTGGGCATACACCTTATATTGGCATTGAACCTAAATACAACTCAACTCGTCGCTTCTTCAACTATGTAAGCAACTTTAAGAACAGGTATTAAATCATTTCTCAGTTAGATGACTTTATTAACTCTAAAGCCTTTTCAATATATTCGTCCTTTTCATTCAGCACTCCATCAAAAGATCTAATAACAGTAACTGTTGGCTTAATTCCTATGATGTGATGTTGTGAGCGGTCACCCTTTACTACTTTCATGCCTGTCATTCCAATAGTTACTTTACCTGGTATCTCTAATATATTCATATTTCCGTTCGCTCCAGCAGTTGCTCCTCCTACGATTAATCCCAAGTTATGGTCTTCAATAATACCTAAAAAGGTTTCTGAAGCACTAATTGCCCCACCATCTGTAAGAAAAATTAGTTTTCCGCTTAATTTTGTAGCTGCGGATTCTATCTCCCAACGTCCGTCTTCTCTATGACCTACTAAATTCATATTATCTGGATAAATAATTTGTGGAATTTTCCAAATTGGACTCTTTAAAGTTTCGTTAGAAAGGTAGGGCAAAATATTCCAAACATCTGAATGGATATATCCCCTAATATCAAAAATTATAGCTTCAGCCTCTTTTAATTGTTCTAAATTTTTTTCGAAATAATTACCGATGGAATCTGTTGCATTAATATAATAAATCCCTTCTTCTATCTCTAAAAATTTTTCTTTTCTATTAAAACGGTCAATAGGTGTTGTCGTAAATTCGTATTTTGTTGAAATTGTTAGTATATTACCGTTTCTGTCTACTTCAAACTCAACCTCATTTTTATCATCCCCGCGAACAAATTTGTCTAAAGCGAGGTAGGATTTCCATTGTTTACTACCAGAAATTTTTCTCATTTCTTCAGAAAGTATCTCAATTACTTCTCTATTATCTTTTGTAAGTAAAATATCTCCTACCTGAAAAGGAGAGTTGGAACTAACCACTGTTACAACCAATTTCCCATCTATTTTATCTGGATAAAAAGGTAGTGTCGCATTATTTAACCGGTTACCTATCCAAGCACCTGCATGCCCATCATTTAACTTGGCAATTGAAAAGTTTAGTGCATCTACATACTTTTCTTGTGAACTAGCTTGTATTACATCTTCCAATAAATAGACAAGTTCACTCTCCCAATTTACATTTACTTCTTCAAAATAAGGGTAAAAGTGTTGAAAGAAGTTCCATGTAATAATAGAACCAGCAAGACGAACATCTACATTATCTGCATTATCAGTTATTACTGAATTTAGTTGTTTAAGTAACGACTCGAGCGCTTTAAAAGTCTCATCTGTATTGCCAATTGTTTTTCCATCTTTAGTATACAAAGCTAATGGCAATTTCAAAAAAATTGAGTTACTTATTTTCTTTTCTATTAATTCATCTTTAGCGACAGTTTGCTCAAATAGTTTTTCTCCGTCATTCTGTACACGCATACTATTATAAATAAAGTTATTCCAAACATTAGTTGAATGAGGTGTCTTTACTCCTTCGTGTTGCCATGAAACAGTATTCTCTGTCTTATCTAAAAAGGGTTCCTTAAAGGAATATTTGTCTATAATAATTTGAATTGTAGGAGCTATCGGTTCAAATAAATAAAGTAAGTTCCTTGCCAATTCTTCTTCGGTTCGGCTATCCTTCACTTCACTGATACCGTAAACCACAAATCTATCCCAATCTACTAACTCAGCTTCATCACTAGGATGAAAATATCTTACATAACCATAAACCTTTGAAAAAGCGATTAAGTTTTCCAATTGTTGTGTTTCTTTATTTTCATTTGTTGTAGAACTATTAGTAGTTACTTTTATGTACGATACAGATGTTACTAATAATAAAAATATAAATATAATGATTAGTACAACCTTTTTTTTTAACATAGAAACCTCCAAAATTCTGGTTATAATTACCATACGTTTTAGGTCGTTGAAGGGTTTCATTATCAAAGTATTAGACGTATCAGTTACTTGAAAGGTTTCATTATTTATGCATTAAAAGAATACTTCCCAGTAAAATGTTCACATCACATTTTACGTTTTATCCTAACCTTCTTACTATTCGTGACGATTTTCGTGTCAAAATTAATAAAACATTGATTAAAATATATAACGCGTTAAAAACTAAATTAATAAATTTAAGATAAATTAAAGGACATAACATATTTTATATGACTAATATGTTATGTCCTTTCTTTTTTCATTGTAATAATGGGATAATTCAACCAACCTACTTCCAGAAATACTCCAAACAAACTTGTCATTAGTTTTTAAAGCTTTTAGAAATGGATCCAATATAATCTCACTCATCAATAAGCTTTATTCTTTCGAGGTACCACTACTATTATTACTTTGTAATAGATCAGGATTTATTATTGAGGTCAATATTAAAGTAATACACCCGTTCTCTATAAAACATTTAGACAGTTTATATCATTTTATTTAAGAAATCTATTTTAAAAATATCTTTATTATTATTCTTATCTGCTCGGTAACTATCAACCGATGAAGACTTGTAAACTGATAGATATTGCTTAGGATTTAGTAAATAATATTTTACTTCTCCATATTGATTCAATTCTAAATCTTCTAATTGTACTCCAGCAAAATCTGGTAAAGTGTCAATAATACCAAATTCAACGGAGAATAAGCCCTCTTTAAAAAACTCATGCTCATGTAAACAAATTAGACTATATCCCATTGAAGTCATGATATTGACAATTTCATTCCAGTTAAATATAGATAATTCAGTCGGTACTTCCCATCCTTTTTCATCACCAGGTACATGAATATCTAAGTCTTGCGCATCCCAACTCTTCCCAGTAACGACTTCTAAACCGACTGAACCCATTAACAATGGAATAATATCAATATCATTTAGTTTTTTGGCAATTTTAATAAATTCATTAAACTTGTTATTATCCATTTGTCCCTCCAGATTTTTCTAATTCCACCATTACTTTGTTCATCAAACCTGCATTTTTGATGCTGCTTTTGTTTGGCTTCAACAGGTGCCTAAAGGTGGGGCCAAAGCAGTAGAATGTTAAACATTCTACTTCCTTTTAGTCGATGGTGTCATTGCACAAAGGCTTTGTTCTGAATAATTTTGTATTTATTTAATACTTCCAATAATATATTTTTGTTGTAATTAGTTTTTTGGTTTATCACTTCTACCCACTCTTCTATCTTTTCTAATTTGGCTGCTTTAAATAAACCTTCACTTGTACTCAAAAAGCCCTCCCAATTATAGAATTCCCAATGAGCTATCTCGGATTTATAGGGGACTCGACATTCTAACAAAGGGTTTGGCTTAATTAAATTCTGTGAAAACTCAGCAGCTTTTAGGAAGTAATTCATTTCAATTTGTTGTGTATCGAATATTTGTTTTGATACTTTCCCGTTTGGACGATGATATAGAATTTCTGTGGCTTTTTCATGATTTTGTACTTGTACCTTAGCTCCCGGGAAGAAACCACTCAGTTTTTCATTGGTATAATCCTCGCTACTTGTATCTATTAAAATTGGAGATAGCCATTGATCTCCTAAATCACACAAATAACGATTTCCATTTTCATTTATCGCTATTACGGCAACGTGGGCTTCTCCTGTGTTTAGGTTATTACCGACTGGAAAAGCTTCTACTCCATCCTTACTAAATTCGTCAATTAGCCAAAGAGCTAAGTCAAAGCAATTTCCTGTTATTCCAAATTGTTCTCTGTGTTCTCTCATAAGGGATACATCTCGTTGTTTTTTAGTACTTCCTTTGTTATAGAACCAAACCTTTGTTAGTGTTTCCATAGGGAAATTGTTAAATTTCTCCCACGTCTTCAGAATACTCTCTGTTGGTAACATCTGAACACCTACTTTTACAAAAGTGTAAATTTAATTTTCTTACATAAACCTCTCTTAATTTTAACACATATTTCCATATTAAAAAGCATAAAAAATGGGCTGTATCAATTACAGCCCGCAATTCCACTAACCATTCGTTAATTAAACAACTCATAATTCTATTGGTTAAAAATCAATCGACTTTGCTTGAAACATTTTGTCTCGATATTTTTAAATAATTACAAGATCGACTACAATACTTGCAGGCGATATTATACTAACTGTTCCCTTAGTGTTTGGCTTATTCAACCAAACTGTTTTATTAGTTGAAAAACGACAGATCCTGGTCCGCTTTCGCACCCGTTTGTTGAATAATAAAGAGTTTTAAATTATTCCTCTTGAACATCAACTGTCTTGTAAAATTTATCAACAATCGGGTGAATATGTGGTTCAGTAAAGTAATAATTATCATTTACTTGCGTTAACCCAAACATAAAAGTATATTCGTCATCTTGCGAAAGAGTAATTGAGTAACGCCAGCCAACTCTGCCTTCTTGATTTTCTTCTGGAATGAACTTTATATCCTTTATTTCATCTAAAAAACCCTCAATAACAACATTTTCATCGATTGTTTTCTTATATCCTGTACTTCCATCTACTATTACTACCTTAGATACATTTTGTAAATCTTTTTCGTAAAATTCAGTTAGTGTATTTGTTTCTAAACTATTTGAGACTATATTACTACATCCAACCAACATCAATACTACAAATAATAGTCCTACTAATTTCTTCATTCATATCACCATCCTAACATATAAGACGTAAATCAAATTATTTAGGTTTCAAAATTATTCCACTAACATTCCCTTCATTATTGCAAGTACATTCATACACAAAGTCCCATAAAACCAATAATATCACCATAGTAATTGTAAAAAAATAGGAACTAATTAAAGTTCCCTTTGGTCAAAAATATTTGCTATAAAACTCTCCTCTTAGCTTTCCGCTTAAAAGCTTTGCATAAAGGTGTATGTTATACACCAGTAAAAAATGGTCCCCTTATCATGATAAGTTTTCCACTTCTACTTTTTCAATTCCTTTTAAAGATTTTAACTGGTAAAAGACATCTGTCGTATAAACATCTTTGTGCGTCATGACGATGAAGCTTAGTAAGTATTGGGTTGATTCTTCTTTTACTTTCATACTGCTGATTTTATAATCAAAGGCTTTGATTTGTTTAAGGAGCTCAGTAAGTTGGATATCTTTACTCGTATATGTTCGTACTTTGATTTCCTTTTCTTTTAACCCCTTTGGGCCTATTTTATTAATTAGAAAAGGAAGAATTTGCACTGCAAGTATTAGTAAAACGAGGGTAACTATTGCTTCCTTATAAAAACCTGCCCCAACAGCAATGCCGATCGCCCCACATACCCACAACATTACCGCTGTCGTTATTCCAGAGATGACGTCATTTTTACGGACAAGAATGACTCCCCCACCAATAAAGCCGATCCCACTAATAACTTGGGCCGCTAATCTTAATGGATCCATTGGTTTTGCATATGCTTCACTATAGATTTCGGCTGAGAATATCGAGACAATGGTTAATAAGCAGCTACCTACTGTTAAAATCATTGCCGTTTTTAGACCTGCCGGCTTATGTTTTAAGGATCTTTCTAATCCGATAATAATCCCAATGATCGCAGCAATAACAAGTTTAAGTATATTTTCATCGTAAAAAAAGTCTAATAATATCAAAAGGTAAACACTCCTACTTCTATGAATACAGGGGAATTAGTTCCCCTGTATAGATTGATCTTTTCGTTTACAATAATGCATCAGCTTCGATAATTTTTACGTTTACATTTTCATTTGCGGCTAAATCTAGTTCATATGGGGGGATGTCTTGATTTTCTTCGTCTCTGATAATCCTTACTTCGGGCCGTCGAACCGACTGATAATTATATTTGGAGACAATGCCGATTCGCCCATCGTTAAGCTTTACAGTAAGCCCTTCTGGATAAATCGCAATCGTCTCTTCAAACAATTCTATTTGCTTTGGTTCAAATTGAGTACCACTTCCCGAATAGAGTAATTCAAGTCCTTGATGTGGTAATAATGAAGGACGATAGACACGATGACTTGTAACTGCATCAAATACGTCAGCTACACTAACTATTTTAGCGTATTTATGAATATTTTCTCCACTTAAAGCGCGTGGATAGCCAGTACCATCAATTCTTTCATGGTGCTGATATGCACAATGTGCCACAGTTAAAGGGATTTCATATACCTTTCTTAGTATTTCAAAACCAAGCTCACTGTGATTTTTTATATGTTCATATTCTTCGGGAGTTAAAGCTCCAGGCTTATTTAGGATTTCCTTTGAAATGTAGACTTTTCCGATGTCGTGCAACATTGCACCTAAACCGATCTCTTCAATATTTCTGATTGGTAGTCCGTTAGCAATCGCAAGTTGACAGGCGTACACGGTGGTGTTTAAGCTGTGGCTGTACAAATGATTCTCATGAATTTTCGTCGTTGCTAACAGATTTAAGGCAACTGGTGTTTCTGTTAAGCATGATAAAATATCTCTAAATATTTTTTGGAAACTGCGAATGGCTCTTTGTGATTTCATCATCCCGCGAAGGTTTGTTGTCTTTAAATCTGCAATGGTATCTAAGCTTTCGGTTATGACATTGACGGCTTCGTTTCGAAGCTCATCTGGAATTGATTCGACGATATCAATACCTTCGGATGCTTCATCCTCAATGTGAATTGTAAAAATATTATACTTTTTTAGTCCTGTTATAAGGCTACTCGTTAGTTCGGTTCCTTCAGCTAACAATACTTTTCCTTTACAATTAAAGATGGTCTTTCCTAGCTTTAAACCTGGCTGGCAGCGATCTATCGTAATTAAACGCATGCTAATTTTTCCCCTTTTTGCGTTTTTTTCTGATTATTTCTATATGTCAAAGTTCGACACCTTTTATTATAACTCCTTCAAAATAAAAATAAAAAAATGCACAATTTGGCAAACTTCGACAAGTTTGAAAGAATCGTTGCTCGTAAACCCAAGTCTAGTCCTATCAGCTTAAGTCTTTATAAAATTTTAGGAGCGTTTTAGCAAAATAAATTACGACATTCTACTTCGAATTTTGGCGATTAGGTTGCAATTCTGGTGGGAATTTGGTATCTTTGATCAAAGTTCATATTTCTTAACTTCAATTTATTGAAGTGATAGAGGCGCATTGACCATTAGTACAAATTTTGAGGAGAATGAGCTCCGTTGAAAGTTTGGAAAGGGGGATTTGCCGAAGTAATTAGTACTCATGAAACTAGTTACTGGGTCTGTGATTGAATAAACGCAGGACTGTCGTATAGTTTTTTAACTATATGGAGGGCTATCTTACGCTGGAATAACCGTGAATGTTTATTATCCTAGCAACAACGATTCCCTTCGTTGTTGCTTTTTGTTTTATCGCCAATGATAATTTGGTGATAATAGTAGAAAAACTCAGCTTACTTTTTCTACTTTCATCGCGGTTGATCATGTGATTTAGCTCTATTCAAGAACTTATGTCACCTGTAGGCTTACCTGAAAACTCCTTCTGTACTCTTCGAACATTGGAAAATTCTAGCGCGACTGGTGGCTACAAAACTTACTGAATAGAGGTGTGTTTTATGAATTTTGGACATTTATTAACGGCAATGGTTACCCCATTTGACCAAGAAGGAAAAATTGATTTTGAAGCAACAAGAGTATTAGTTAACTATTTAATTGACAACGGGACAGATGGGATTGTAGTTGCAGGGACTACTGGAGAATCTCCTACCCTATCGATTGAAGAAAAAGCAGAACTGTTTGCTTTCGTTGTAGAGGTTGTCTCTGGGCGCGCTACAGTTATTGCTGGTACCGGAACAAATTGTACAGCAACGTCCATTCATTTAACAGAAATTGCGAGTAAAGCTGGTGTTGACGGGATTATGCTCGTAGCACCATATTACAATAAACCTAATCAAGAAGGGCTCTACTTACATTTTAAAACAATTGCAGCGTCTACTCACCTACCTGTTATGCTATACAATATTCCAGGTCGAAGTGGCGTTAATATCAAAGTGGAAACAATTGTTCGGTTGTCGCAAATTGAGAATATTGTCGCTGTCAAAGAAGCAAGTGGTGATTTAGAAGCAATGGCTACTATCATTCAAAATACACCAGATGATTTCTACTTATATAGCGGTGACGATGGTCTTACGCTACCAGTGCTAGCAATAGGCGGTCATGGTGTTGTCTCGGTATCTGCACATATCATCGGAAATGAGATGAAGCAAATGATCACAGCGTTCCAAAACGGCGATTCGCAAAAAGCGGCATCATTGCACAGAGAGTTACTACCAATTATTAAAACGATGTTCATTGCACCTAATCCTGCTCCTGTAAAAGCAGCCCTAGAAATGTTCGGCCAAAATGTTGGTTCCGTTCGGTTACCATTAGTTCCACTTTCAGAATCTGAATTAGAAACTGTTCATGGTGCCGTTAAGTCAAAATTACTAACTACAGTACTATAAATAAAAGTTGTGAAAAAAGGCACGTAGAGAGCTTCCCATCAGGAGAAATGCTTTCTATGTGCCTTTTACTGTTCCTCGACGTTCGCGAAGGTAACGTGAGAAGGTCACGTGGAAGGGTTTTATATGCCTTTTCGAAAATGTCGTTGTCCAAAGTGCACACTTCTTAGTTGTTACCATAAAAAAAGCTGACCCAAAGCTAAGTAACAGTCACTTATGCAAAATATGTAGCGTTTAACTTAAAAACAATACATATTTTGCCCTCACGAGGTGAACTGTCACTTATGGGACAACCTTCATAATCTGTCATTACTCTTCAACTGGACTAAATTCATGAACCCAAACTCTCATAGTAGGAAGCCAAGGCATTCCTTTATGTAAAGATAAGATGGAGATTTTATACTCTTCTAATGTTGCGTACCCTTCATCATTTGCCATTTCATCGGTTAGATCGCCTAGCGTTTGACGATATACATGGTCGACTTTGAATGACTTTCCGTTTAGCACCATGATTTCGCCTGGATCTGCGTATCTGCCATTTCGTCTTACTGCTGTTTTCTGACCTGCAATGATCTTTTCAATATCACTAGCTCCTGTTACTAACCTATCTATTTCACATGTTTTTGGTGGTAACTTTTCAATTTCTGACATAATTGTCGTCCCTCACTTTTTAACTTTTTGTCTATTATAACATTAAGAATATAACAATGTTAGAAAATGCATTTCTCATTTATGGTTGCCATTAAAAATTCGACATGTTCTCCAATACCATTGAGTGTCACCGTTCACATCCTCTACGCCTTTTTTCACAATAAAAAATAGAGGCTGTCTCGCAAGTTTCAAAGCACCTCGAACTCGTTTTATATATAGAAGTCGTTTTTAGTGAAAACTCTATATATTTCGTGAGGTGATTGATACTTGGGACAACCACTATCTTCCAGTTTTTTTATTTTACGTACATTGGAATGACTCAATATTCCTTAAGTCAGTACCGAAGTATACCCACATCCATCCATTCCAACGGAAGCCTGAGATAGATCTTCTACCAATAAATGTAGGATAGAACCAAAATTGTTGTCTGTTTGTTAACCATACATAGGTAAATCGATATAAACAACCTCTAATCGCTCCTGGATCTACCGCGAAAACGCCAATTTGTTGTGTTTGTGTCGGTACAAAAGCAGGTGGTGGTGTCGTTGGTGGTCCAAATTGCTGACCAGGTCCTGGGGCTGGCGGTCCCGGAGGTCTAGGTGGTTGGCCTGGTACACCAGGTGGCGGTCCCGGAGGTCCTGGTGGTCTAGGTGGTTGGCCCGGCACTCCTGGTGGAGGCCCTGGAGGTCCAAATTGGCCACCGAAAAATGGGAACCAAGAACCGCCAAATAATCTTTCGTCTTGGGCAGTTTCATCATAATAATGAGGATATTCATATCCTCCGTCTCCATGAGGAGGATAGCTGTAAAACTGATTATCAAAATTACTTGGGTACATATAGTGCACTCCTTTTCATCTAGGTTTACATCATCATATGCACCTATAACCGGGCAAACATCTTGTACAGGACAAAAGGGCTTTTGACTAGAAAAAATTTAAAAAATGGGTATGAGTCTAACATGTTTGTCTTTGAGGAATTAATAACAAAAAGGGTTATCAATAAAATGCGCAGTAGATGAACCATTAAAGTAAACTAAGCTATAATATTACCCCACTCCTTTTTTAAAAGTTTTATTAGATTTTAATTTCTTCATTTTCATCATTCGACCGTTAGTTCTGCAACTGAATATAGGACTGCTCTTCCAGCCATCTTTACTCGTGTATCTTCATGTTTACAATAAAGCGTGCCACCTCTACTTGATAATTGTCTAGCTACCATTTCTTCTTTTTCTAGTCTATTTGCCCAAAGTGGAATTAGGCTACAATGCAAGGAACCTGTTACTGGATCTTCGTTTACCTTTAACTTAGGGAAAAACGCTCTGGAAACAAAATCGAATTCACTGCCCTTGGCTGTAACGCAAACACCCAATCCTTCTTGTAATTTTTCTAATTGGGCAAAGTCAGGACTTACGTTTCTTACATCGTCCTCGGACTCTAGTACAAAAACAAGGTCTCTATTTAGGTACGTTTCTTTTGGAACTATCCCTAAAGCGCTAATCATTTGATCAGTAACAGAAATTTCTTCTGAAGGAACAGAAGGGAAATCAAGTTCATATAAATCATCTTGTTTGTTTACAGTTAACTCTCCACTAATTGTATTAAACTTAACGGTATCCAATTGCTTTTCATAGTAATTTAAAATAATAAATCCGGTTGCTAACGTGGCATGCCCACAAAGGTTAATCTCTCCTCCAGGTGTAAACCATCTAAGTCGGTAATGTCCTACTTCTTTTACTGCAAAAGCTGTTTCCGATAGGTTATTTTCAATGGCTATATTTTGCATGAGTTCATCTGAAATCCAATCATTCATGATACATACTCCTGCTGGATTTCCCTCAAAAACCTTTTCTGCAAAAGCATCAACTACAAAATATTTCATATCATTTTCCTCCATTGTTATAATGTGTTTTATAATTTATTAGTAGTTTATATATTGCTTGTGTTTGTAACTAAGGGGCTTTAAAAAAGTCACTGAAAAAATGAAGACTCTTGTTGCACAGTATCTAGTCTAAAAAGAAAGACGATTACTAGAATTGGGATCGCAGTTCCTCTTCTATTGCTGCTTCCGTTAGTTCAAGAAGGCTTCTTTAAATCTTTTTTAACTTCAATGGATATTGAACCTTTTTGAGATACCTCACTGTCACTACTAATAAAAATATATACTTCAAACCCATTCGGTAGTTCGATTTCAAATCCTTTTGAATTCTTTTTTTCTACAAACTTATAATTCTGAACTTCTCCATTAATTTTCATTGCAATGACTTCATTTTGATAAAACTCTAAAAAATAATCCTGGTTTACATAAGTTAAAAAGAAAGGTGAACAAACGTCTTGTTTTCCCTGAAATACCGTTCTTTTCGGAAGAGGAATTATTATATCCCCATCCTCACTATAATAGTCACATTCGTAGCTATTATCAGGAAAAAGGTAACTTTTAACATAGTAGTTAAAATCTAAGTTCCAAAAATAAAATTGAATTAAAACAAAAATAGGAATTGAAACGATTAAATATTTATTAAGGCTTCTCTTACATTTTATGTTGATTATTAATCCAATTACAGCTAAACAAATTATCAAAATAACGGTATAAGGTATATACAATAAATTTCCAGACATACGATTCCTCATTTTCTATTAGTTTTAATAGTAAACTGCTCTTAACTTCAATAAGAAAAAAGAGCTGACAATCTATATTTGATTCAACTCTTGCTCCGTTACTTCAACAAGTAGCGATAACCTTCTGAGTTCTCAGGAGGTTGTTGGTTTTAATACTAGTAATTGGTCGAAGCTGTCATGAAAATCCTTGAGTACATTTCCTTAATATTTCTTTCGTTAAATTGATCATTGTATAATCCATAGTACCAATACTTGTCTTCCCCGTTTTTGGACGACAGATAACCAATAGCGTAATGATTACTTATTTCCTTTAACTCCTTATCACTTTCATATGTTATGTCATCTTCAACAAAAGAAAGATATGACTTTGTAGCACCTATGAAGAAAAATGGGGTTGTTGAATGTAGATAAATATCCGCATATTGACTCTGAGAAGCTTCTTTTAAATTTTCTTCCATGATAAATATCGCATCATAATATTTCAGTTCTTTGTCAAACAAATCATCAAACTTGATTTCTACGAACTTAATATGTTCTTCAATTACTTTCGGTGTTTCACCTATTACTGCTATTTTTAATGCTCTGCCTTCGTACAATTCGAAATCTGGATTTGAAGCACAGGCGGAAACCACTAATAGTAAAATTAAAAATAACATTTGTATTCGAAAAATCCTTTTCATAATATCACTCCTAAACTTGCAAATCTTATTTAATATATCACAAGAAAATTTCAGTAATTATAGGTTCGTGTTCAGAGATTATGTCAATATGATGTTCAAAACAGGCTAATGAATAGTGTTTTACAATCTTTTCCTGCAACCTAAACTCCTTTTGGACATAATCAAGATAACTAGACTTTTTATAAATACGAAATGATTCACCTTCAAATATTTGTTCATCGTTCCAAACAGTATAATCATCATATACTACCGAATATGTAATATAATTAGGAAAATCAATTTGAAAGGTTGTTACCTTACTATCAGGATGGGGGAAGATGAGTAAATCAGTTGCATCCTTACTTCGGTTCACGATAACTCTTAACGCTACACCTTTCGTTCTTGGCTCGGATATAGCCTCAAAGGAAATTTTATAACCTAACTCTTTAACCAAGTCTGTAAACTCCAATATTTTTCTCCTTTCTTCGATACTGTTATTCAACCCTTCTGCTTCTTTAGTTTAATTGAATCTTCACAATAACATGGATCATCATGTAACAAAACTCTATTTATAACCAGTTCTTTCTTAAATTAACGTTATGTTCATTAGTTTTTAAGTCTTTCGGTGCTCAATCAATGCTTCTCAATGACAATAACTGTTAATCCTACATTAGTTTTAGTTTCATGTCATTCATCTTTGTCCCAAAAGACAGCATCCCCTGACATTAAAAATCTTCAACTTGCTTGAGTAAACCTCCCTATACTGAAGCAGATCAATACATCTATTCCTTAATTAGTACTACATCATCACCTTTTCCGTAATCTCCAGCACCATATGTTTCTAAATATTCCTTTTTTATGTATTGTTCAATTACAGTATTTTTCTCTTTATCCGCCACCTTCATAAAGCCAACTTTCTCATAAGCCCTGACAGCTCTGGCATTTCTCCTTGACGGTCTAATAAAAAACTTGTCTATTCCATTGTTTTTCAAATAATTACAAAGAAGTATGATTGCTTCTGTACCCAATCCTTTTCCACAGTTTCTTTCACTTTCCATCCAAATGTCAAGCTCTGCTCTGGTACTAAATAAATGGAAGCTGGCATAACAAATTGCCCCTATTTCTTCATCATCATGTTTTATAATAAAAACACGTCCATAATTGGGTTTAGCCCCGTCAAAATAGTAATCTTCAAAATCCATGCAAAATTCTTCCCATGTTGGTACTGGATGGTCATCAAAATGAGGCGGTCCCATATGGTTTTTCGTTGTCTCCGAATTACACAACCATTTAAACACTTTTTTCTTATCTCCTATTTTTGCTGGAACAATTTCAACTTTTTCTCCTCTTAACAACTAAAACACCTTCTCTATCTTTTATTAGCTTCAAAGTATTCACCAATATTATTGCTCTTCACAAAAAACTGACTGTCTGGATCTAAATGAATTGGGCTGGTTTCTAATATGAATCCTTGTACAGTTGTAAAAGAAACCTGTGTTTGGTTATTGTAGGTAACCGTAATAAGTAAATATGGGGTAGGACCATGTGCAGTTCTGTTACTTTCTTGAAACTCTGCACTTCTTAACCACTTAATAAATTGCTGCTTTTCCTAATTCTAATTCCGTTCTCTTCTAAGTGCATGCAACCTATATGAGTCGCCTTTTCAGTTTGAATAATACGAGTCATAACAAAATTTGAGTTGAATTTTGAAATCTTCTTACCACTTTCTTTGCTAAATTTATAAAACCATTTTGAACCTCCATAAATGCCTTAGAATATTATCCAATTAATACAAATGAACGTTCGTATCAACAGGCATGACTTGTTTTATAAATTCTATATCATTTTTAGTAGCAGCCGGTGAAAAAAATTCAGTACCCCAGTGTCCTGAATCAAATATTGGTTTAGTTCCATAAGATAAAAATAGAGAAAACCATTTGAATTGGTTACTGTCGTTCAAGAAATCGCATAACAAAAATTCAATAATACTGGAATTTAATTGACTCTTAAATATCGTCAAACATTCATCCACAACAATTTCAAATGAATTTTTATGAAGTGACGTTAGTTCTTTAATAACTTCTCCCTCTCCATTCCAACAGTGGATTTCGATAGTGTCAGACTTATTTAAAAAGTGTTTAATCAACGGAGCCCAATAATCATAATTTTTATTTATTGGTAATGGAGTGCTAGAATCTAATTCTGAAAAGGTCTCTACTGCAAAATATAGATTATATATCAACATTCCACCCCCACTCTCTCTTTGTTAAAAGATATTTTTGTACGGTCAATTACTTTCCCTCCCTAATCTATCCCACAAACAAAATCATTTTCGATCATTTCCAATAAACCTAAAATCTTATTGCAGTTCAAGATTAAAAAAATTATTCAGCTACAGTAGCCTCATATTCAATAATGAAATTCCCATCCTTTACAACAAAATCAATTACTCTTAAACCTCCCCTTCTTTCACCGAGTTCATTTACTTCAGACAAGGCTCTAAGTTGAATATTATACTTTCCATCCTTCAAACCCTCTATATTTACAGTAAACTCTTTTTGAACATCCTGTGAAAGCAAATCATTATTTAACTCGATTTCTTCAATCTTTATGTTCTTGTCAGATGAAAACCTTTCTAATCTATATGTCAATTGAATTTTTGAATCAGTTTGTTCTTTCAATTCAAAAAAGATATTCAATGAACCCTTCCCACTACCTTCATGATTTAAATTAGTTTTAATGATGAAATAGTCTGGAGGTGAAGGTGGAACTAGTTTTCCGCTTTGACATCCTACTAACAGAAGAAAAAAGATTATAGATAGAGATATTCTAATTGTACTTTTTATTGGTAATGCCAAAAAAACACCTCCTGTAATAAGGTGATTTTAACATTTTCTACTAAAATATAAATATAAAGTTTTTCAACCCAAAAAAGAACTTGTTCGATAACAACCAAGCCCTTCATTATTATAGCTTTACATTTTTTTAATAAACAATTTATTTCCAACTACTCGGAAGAACGCCATTAGTAATCTTGATCAACACTTTCCCTAAAATAAATTTACAGAGATAAATTGTTACACAAATAATAAAAAGGAAAATTATATACCCAAAATATCTACTTTTTACTTCGTCTACAATCCAATTCCTCCCGTAATAAATAAAAATAAAGGCAATAAAAACCGTAAAAATGTAAGAAGAACCAACACCTGTCAGTTGGGGCAATGTTAATTGCTTTAATATCGTTTTATTTTTATGAATGATAAAGATTAATATTGCAATTTTTAAAGCAAATAGCATGAATTTTAACATATACAACTCCCCCTTCACCACATTCTAATTTATTGCTCTGGCAGTACCCAGAAAGATCGTACCCCTTTTTATATTAACATAATTATCCAAGCCCATTATAGATTTGTTTTCTAAATAAAAAACTGCCATGATATGTTAGTTTGAGTCTAACAATATTCGGGCAGTTCAATCCATTATTTTAAACATGATGATATGCTTTCAAAAAAATGAGAATTTAATTTAATTTAATTGATGCTAAAATTACTGCGCTAAAAAAACTGAACCCCTTTCAATAAGGCAGATTCATGTTTTTTAAGGTTTACTTTTTAAAGCATATGAGCTTCAATTCGGTCATTTCTTCAATCGCATACTTTAAGCCTTCGCGACCGTAACCACTTTCTTTTACTCCGCCGTAAGGCATATGATCTACTCGGAAGGTAGGGATGTCATTAATCATTACCCCACCGACTTGGAGATTGCTTGCTGCCTCAAAGGCGGTATGAACGCTATTGGTGTAGATGCCAGCTTGGAGACCGTATTTCGAATCGTTGACTAGCTTTACGGCTTCCTCAACTGACTTGACTTTGTTAATCATGACAAGTGGTGCAAATGCTTCTTGGCAAGAAATTTTCGCATCGCTACTAACATCGGTTAAAACGGTTGGATAAAGGATATTTCCCTCCCGTTTAGCTCCAGTTATGATTTTGGCACCTTGTTTGACGGCTTCGTCAATCCATTGGATTGCGCGGTCGGCTTCTTTAGCTCTAATTAATGCTGAGATATCGGTTTTTTCATCAAGCGGATCACCGCAAACAAGTGTTTCAGCTTTTCTAGAAAACGACTTAACAAACTGTTCAAATAGATTTTCATGAACATAGATGCGTTGCACTGAAATACAAACTTGACCCGCATTGGCAAAAGCTCCAAATACCGCTCGATCAATCAGGCTTTCGACATCAACACCGTCATCAACAATTAACGCTGAATTAGAGCCGAGTTCTAAGGTAACTTTTTTAAGTCCAGCTTTTCCTTTAATTAGCTTGCCTACCGGAGGGCTTCCTGTAAATGTAATCCCTTTAACACGTTCATCTTGAACGAGTCTGTCACCAGCGATATGACCGTGCCCTGGAATAATATTGAGAACTCCTGCAGGTAAACCGGCCTTTTGAAAAATTTCAGCTAAAAATAATGCCGAGAGTGGCGTTTGCTCTGCTGGTTTAAGAACAATCGCATTTCCAGCGGCAATCGCTGGACCTACTTTATGGGCGACTAAATTCATCGGAAAGTTAAACGGGGTAATCGCACCAATCACGCCAATCGGTTCGCGGATCGTAAAAGCAATTCGCCCTTCACCACCGGGAGCAGCGTCCATCGGTATTGTTTCTCCCGTGATACGACGCGCTTCCTCTGCGGCGAATTTGTAAGTCATGATCGTACGCGCGACTTCTCCTTTTGCTGCTGTAATTGGTTTTGCAGATTCTGTTGCGATCAATCGTGCACATTCATCTGCTTTCTCCTTCAAAAGGGTAACGACATTTTCTAAAATATCTGCGCGTTCGTAGGCAGGCATTTTAGCCATCATTTTACTCGCTCGTGCTGCGGCCGAGATTGCGAGGTCTGTTTCTTCTTCATTGGCAAAAGCAACATCAGCAATTTTTTCATTACTATACGGTGAATACAACGGAACATAGTTTTTGGCTTCGATAAATTGACCATCAATATATAAATCTAATTTCTCTTTCATTCTGCTAAACTCCTTTTTCGTTCACTAGTTCAACGATCACTTCTTCAATGACAGTAAGCCCTTCTTGTAGCTGTTCGTCTGTGATGACCAACGGACATAAAAACCGCAGGACATTACTATAAAGACCGGCTCCTAAAATGACAACGCCGCGTTTGTTCACTTCTTGAACGATTGATCCGACCAGTTCTTTATTCGGCGTTTTTGTTTGACTATCCGTTACGAATTCAATCGCCGTCATTGCCCCTAAAGAGCGAATCTCGCCGATTTGTGGGATTGTAGATTGGAGCTTTTCAAACCGTTCGGCAATTTGCTGACCGATTGCTTCGGCACGCTCGCAAAGTTGATCCTTTTCAAGAAGTTCAATGACTTGTAAAGCAGCGACACATCCGAGTGGACTTCCACCATAGGTGCCGCCGATTTCACCAATATTAGGTGCGTCCATGATTTTGGCACGGCCTGTTACGGCACTAATCGGTACACCAGCAGCAATTGATTTTGATAACGTTATTATATCAGGAACGACTCCAAAGTGCTCCATTGCAAACATTTTCCCGGTGCGCGCGAAACCTGTTTGTACTTCATCGGCAATAAATAAAATATCGTATTTCTCACAAATTGTCTTGACTCCTTGAACGAATCGAACAGATGGAACGACAAAGCCTCCCTCCCCTTGGACCGGTTCCATGATGACGGCAGCAACGTCATCAGCAGGTACCTCACTTAAGAAAAAATCTTCAAATTTTGCAAGAATTAAGTCGTCTAATTCGTCATTTGTTAGTCCTTCAGGCTTGCGATAATAATATGGATAGGGCATTTTATACGTATCAGTGGCAAACGGGCCAAAGCCATACTTATAAGGTTTTACTTTACTTGTCAGTGACATCGCCATATAAGTCCGACCGTGATAGCCACGTTCAAAGGAAATGATGCCTTTACGATTTGTGTATTTTCTAGCTATCTTTACAGCGTTTTCAACAGCTTCAGCCCCGCTGTTTAAAAAAAACGTTTTTTTCGAATGGTCTCCAGGTGTGATTTCATTTAATTTTTCAGCCAAGGCAATGTAAGGTTCGTACATCATCACATGAAAGGAAGTGTGCAAATACTTATCAAGCTGCGCTTTTAATGCACCGACAACTTCTTTTGGACAATGCCCTGCATTAATTGTGCCGATCGCTCCAGCAAAATCAATAAAGGTATTTCCGTCTACGTCCGTTAGTAAGGCACCACTGCCTTTTTCTACAAATGTTAACGCCGTGTTAAAAGGGCCTTTTGGAACATGTTCGTAACGTCGTTCAAGCAGCCGCTTTGCATTTGGTCCAGGGATTTCCGTTTTTAACTCAATAAATTTCATTCATTTACACCTCCGGGTTTTGCAAGCTGACACCAATCGATGACAGTCAGTGCGATAATTTCTGCTGCCTTAAAAATTTCGTCTAATTCGATGTATTCATTAGGGAAATGTGCCATACTCGATGTGCCTGGACCAAAGACGATCGATGGTGTCTCGCCAACTTGCGTGAGGAGACCGCCATCTGTGCCCCATGGTGAGGCTTCGATGATCGGGTCTGTGCCGACAACGGTTTTATAGTTTGTTTGTAAAATCGCCATTAATGGATGAGTCTCATCAATTGCACCTGGTAGCCACTGCGCCCCATACCACTCAAGAGTGACTGGGTGATCTTTAAACCAGGGGTCGATGTCAGCAAGTTTTTTTAACCAGTCGTCTAATTCCGCTTGCGCCTCCTCGATTTTTTCATTTGGAAAAATGCCAATTCTCCCTTCTAGCTTAACTATGTAAGCTACTGACGATGGCCAGTCGCCACCTTCGATCCGCCCGATATTGATCGGTACTGGGATCGGGATGTTGTTATACAACGGGTCAGTGAGGCGCTCGTTTCGGATCGTCTCTAATTCTTCAATATGCTTTACGACTATGGCACTTTTTTCAATCGCACTTACACCATGATACCTAGTGCCACCGTGTGCGGAGCGACCTTTCACAAGAATTCTGAACCATTTTGAGCCTTGTTGTTTCGGGAAAATCCTCATGTCAGTTGGCTCGGGGATAATTGCAGCTGAAGCGCTATAGCCCTTCATAATCGCTGCAAGTGTCCCAGCGCCACCACTTTCTTCCTCGACAACACTATGAAGAATGACGTCCCCCATAAGTTGTATGTTTAATTGTTTAATAGCTTCTACTACTAGATAAAGAGCGAGGTTTCCCCCCTTCATATCTGTTGTGCCGCGACCATACATTTTCCCGTCTTCGATCAACCCTTGGTAGGGAGGTTGTTCCCATTGGCTAAGATCACCTGCAGGAACGACATCAACATGGCCATTTAAGACAATCGAGTTCCCACCTCCCGATCCTTTTAAAATACCAACAACATTAGGACTGCCTGTAAAAGTCTCGCGGTTCGAAAAAAAGTAAGGTTGCTTTTTCAATTCATGACCATCTAGCTCCCATTGATCCACTTCGAGCCCAATTTGCTTAAGCTTTAAAGCAATTAGTTCTTGAACCGCTAATTCATTCCCTTGTGTGCTCGGTAATTTTACGATCTGTTGTAAAAATTGAATCGCTTGCGGCCTGTTTTCTTGTAACCAATGATGAATTTTTTCTTGTAGATTCGTCATTGCGGGCCTCCCCTTATTTTTGTGCGTCAAAAATTTAATGTTTTTACGTCTAATCAATTTTTCTGCGTCCAAACAGCTGATTTATGCGCTAGATTCTCTTGGTTATGCGCCAAAATTTGTAGTTTCTGCACCTTATCAAAACTTCTGCGCCAAACCACTAGTCTCAACTTCTTTCTAGCTAATTACCAATTTTAAAAATCACATCCGTATTCTTTCGAATGTCTAAGATAGTATAAGGATCGAAAATCTCTTTTAAGAGTAAGCCGTCCATTGTGACCTCGAATACTGCCATATCTGTAATGATCAGATCAACACATTTTGGCGCTGTTAATGGGAGGCTGCAAGTTTTTAAGATTTTTGGGCTGCCATCTTTGTTGACATGATTAATGAGGACGATCACTTTCTTTGATTTTTGGGCGAGTTCGATCGCCCCGCCCATTCCAGGTACTTTTTTGCCTGGGACAATCCAGTTTGCTAAGTCGCCTGTTTCACTTACCTCTAATGCACCAAGTATCGTTACATCGACTAGACCACGGCGAATGATCCCAAAAGCAGTGGCGCTATCAAAGTAGGAGCCACCTGGAACGATCGTAATTGGGTATCCGCCTGCGTTGCATAAGTTTTCATCTTCTTCCCCTTTTAGTGGACTTGGACCAGTGCCGAGAATTCCATTTTCGGCATGAAACATTACATTCATATCAGCTGGTAAATAATTGGCGACAAGGGTTGGGATTCCTATTCCTAAGTTTACCGTCATTCCAGTCTTTATCTCTTTTGCAGCGCGTCTAGCGATCCGTTCTCTACTGTTTATTCCCATACCCATTTCCAATCGACTCCTTGAGATTTGATAACGATATCAACGAATACTCCTGGCGTGACGATTTCCTCCGGATCAAGTTCCCCGACTTCAACAATTTCATCGACTTCAGCAATCGTAATTTTCCCTGCCATGGCAACGAGTGGATTTGTGTTACGAGCACTCTTGTCGTAAACTAAATTGCCATAGGTGTCTGCCTTTTTTGCATAGACGATAGCAACATCAGCAGTTAAGGCCGGTTCAATTAAAAAACGCTGGCCATTTACTTCTACAGTTTGTTTGTTTCGAGCTATCATACTATCAATGCCAACATCTACAAGCACGCCACCTAAGCCCATACCACCAGAGCGAATTCGTTCAACTAATGTTCCTTGTGGGGAAAACTCAACTTCGAGCTTTCCCTCTGTCATTAGTTTTCCTGCAACAGGATTAGAGCCAATATGAGAGGCTAGCAATGTTTTGGCTCTTCCTTGACTAACAAGCTTGCCGATGCCGATAGAAGGAAAGCCAGCGTCATTGCCAATTAAATGAAGGTCTTTCACTCCTTTTGCTAAAATTCCATTGATGAGCGTTGGCGGATTACCAACACCACCAAAACCACCGTACATCAAAGTACTGCCATCGTGAATATGATCTAACGCCGCTTCTATCGTTCCGACTTTCATGACACTTGCCCCCCATCACTTGGATGTAGCTGTTCTTCTACCTCCAATAAAGCTTTTTCTAGCCTCGTAATTAATTCATCAACTTCTTCTTTCGTTATAACTAAAGGTGGCGAGATTAAAATCGCATCACCTGTGATTCCTTCCTCACCCGCACTTGAAGGATAAACGAGTAATCCGTTCTCCATCGCTTTTTGAATGACAAGGTTCGCTAGTTTAATAGGCGTCTTTAATTGCTTGTCATAGACAAATTCAATTCCAATTAGTAAGCCTTTTCCCCTTACATCACCGATAAAACTAAAGTTGTTTGCTAGAACCACTAGTTTATGAATTAAATAATTGCCCATCATCTTGCCACGATCGACTAATTGATTTTTTTCGATGTAGTCAAGGACAGCTAGAGAAACTGCTGCAGACTGTGGATTGGCGCTATACGTGTGCCCACTCATAATAATTTTTGAACCTTTTAGGATCGGCTCCATGACTCGATCACTTACTAATGTAGCCGCCATCGGTGTATATCCAGCCGTCATTCCCTTACCAAGAGCGACAAGATCAGGTTGGACATTCCAATGTTCAATGGCTAGCATCTTCCCAGTTCGCCCAATTCCAGTCATTACTTCGTCAGCAATAAATAAAATGTCGTTACGATCGCAAATCTCTTTAATTTGTCGATAGTAATCATCTGGTGGAACAATCGCTCCTCCTGCAGCACCAATAATCGGCTCAGCGATAAAAGCAGCGATCGTTTGTTTGCCTAGTCGTTGAATCGTCCGTTCTAGCTCACTTGCACAAAGAAGATTACAACTTGGGTACGTAAGATGAAACGGACAACGATAACAATAAGGAGCAGAAACGCTCGGGAATTCTTCTAGTAACGGGATAAATCGCTCTCTGCGACCGATATGACCTGACATTGATAACGCACCTAAAGTGATCCCGTGATAGCTAATAAAGCGGGAAAGGATTTTATTTTTCGTAAAAATACCTTGTTCTTGCCAATATTGAATGGCAATTTTCATCGCCGTTTCCGTTGCTTCTGAGCCGCTATTGACAAAAAAAGACCAATTTAAGTCTCCAGGTGTCATTTCACTTAATTTTTTTGCTAAAGCTTCAGCAGGCTCGCTCGTAAACTGGGAGCGATAAACAAACGATACTTTATTTGCTTGATCATTAATGGCCTTGATAATTTCAGGCACGCCATGACCGATACTTGCCGTTACTGCGCCTGAAGAGCCATCAATATAATCTTTTTTGTTTTTGTCGTATAGGTACACACCTTTCCCGTAGTCGATCGTTGGGTAAACTGCATCTAAGACGGGTTTAATTAAATGGCTTCGCTTCATGCTGTTTCCCCCCTGCGCCTTATAAAAAATAGGAACTGAACATCATACTAATTTTTTCACCCAGATGTTCATGTTTTCAAAGTTATCGTTCATGATACAGTTATTCGCTAATCTTCCAGAGTACAAATATCCTAGTTTTTGTAAACAAGCATTCATTCCGTAGGATTGTGCCCTTGCAAGTGAATATGAAAAGTAGATATTTCGGCTAATTAACTCATCTTCAAGTGCTGAAATTAACAACTGCATAAACCCATACTTTCGATGCTCTAGTAGAGTGGCACAATCAGTCATTTCGGCATTATGGTATGTTTCGTTTACTTCAGCTGAAGCTGCACTGACAACTTGCCCGTTCCATTCAATCATTTTAAAAATTGTTCCTTCTTCCATCACGTCTTTAATGTAGCTTGGCTCGTTCATTGGTGTTGGATAGGTTTGAAAAACAAGTCCGTAAAGATTAGCTAGATCTTTACAATCTTCAACATTAGCAAGGCGCATTGAATAGCCAGTAGGTAATTGATTAGGTTGAGCGGCGTCTTTTTGGGCGACGATTTTATCCAATAAATCATCCTCAGCTTTCCAACAATCGCTTGTGCGGCGATCATCACTTGCATAGTTGACCATAAAAAAGGCATCACTGCCATTAAAATAACCATTGATCATACCTTCTAACTCATACCCCCTTGAAAGAAATTTTGGCCAATCTTCCACCCGGGATTTTATAATTTCTTTAGTAAAAGAATATTGGGCTGCTAACGCTTTCATTCTCGTTATGACAGAATTTATATTCCCACGATAATCATCAATCCGAATTCGTTCATTGACGAAATCTAAATATACTTCGATAAAAAAATCAGCACCAGTTTCAGTTCTACTTAAATAAGGTACATTCATAACTGTTACTCCTTTCTTTAAAGGAAGTGAGCCCCATAATGGGACTCACTTATTTCATATTTCAGGCTAGCCCCAACTAATCAAAGCTAGTTTCCTCTACCGTTCATCTGAAAAATTTAAATTGTATAGCAAGCCATCGTTTACACATTTTTTGTTGCAAATATATTTTTATATGGGGCACTCATAAGTTCTTTATAGGTCAATTCTTTTTTACCTTTCGGAAGCTCTCTAGAATACAAGGCCATATCGATGTCGTGGTTCATCTCATCTGTTAAATAAGAGCCACAATCTTGACAATAGATGGCAGGTATTTCTAAAATTTCAACGGCATCCTTTCCGTCAGGTAAAATCCAGTAGCAGTCTTTCGTTGTTTGTTCTGCGTCTATACGATCACACCACATGCAGTCCATGAATAAGCCTCCTTTCCACTCATTTTATGAAGTCTCCAAGTTTTCTTTCCTCTTTTTCTCCTGGGACTTCATCAATTTTTCTTTCATTTGATCACGTTTTTCTCTTCGCTCTTTTAATGTCGCGTGGTTTTCAGTCGACTGATAGGCTTCACGTTTTTCCTTGCGACGCAACCCTTCTGGCACAAGGTTAAATTTTTCATCATTTAATAACGCCGATATTCCGACCGCTTTCTCTTCCTTAACACCATATACTTCGTTAAAATATTCGTCTGCTTGGCCTGGAACGTAATTTTTCGGTTCTGGATAGGAAGTGATTACGCCTTCAAAGTTACGAAGCACAATTTTATCTGGACTTTGTGAAATAATATAATTCGGCTGTAGCGCGATCTTTCCACCGCCACCAGGAGCGTCGACAACAAATGCTGGTACTGCATAGCCAGATGTGTGTCCGCGCAGCCCTTCAATAATCTCTAACCCTTTTGAAACTGGCGCACGGAAATGACCGATCCCTTCTGATAAATCGCATTGATAAATATAATAAGGACGGACTCTTGTACGAACGAGATCATGCATTAATTTTTTCATGATTGCTACGCTATCGTTAATCCCTGCGAGAATGACAGCCTGATTGCCGAGTGGAACACCAGACATCGACAACATATCACAAGCCTTCTTCGCTTCTTCGGTGATTTCAAGTGAATGGTTAAAGTGCGTATTTAACCAGACTGGATGGTATTTCTTTAATATATTGCAAAGGTTTTCGGTAATTCGTTGTGGAAAAACAACCGGTGCTCTCGTGCCGATGCGAATGATTTCAACATGAGGGATCGCACGTAAATTTTTTAAGATATATTCTAAAATGGTGTCGTTAATAAGTAAGCCATCACCACCGGAAATTAATACGTCACGTACTTCTGGAGCATTACGAATATAATTAATTGCTACATCTAGTTGCTTTTTCGGTACACCCATTCCTACTTGGCCAGAAAAGCGGCGTCTCGTACAGTAACGACAATACATTGAGCATTGATTTGTTACTAAAAATAAGACACGATCTGGATAGCGATGCGTTAATCCTGGTACCGGCGAATCTTCGTCTTCAAACAACGGATCTTCAAGATCATATTTTGTTTTATGAATTTCTGCAGATAGTGGTACTGACTGCATTCGGATTGGACAACGGGGGTCATCTGGATTCATAAGTGATGCGTAATAGGGAGTAATATTCAACGGAATTGTTTGTGTTGAAATTCGAACGCCTTCTTCTTCGTCAGGTGTTAAATTTACGACTTTTTTTAGATCATCGAGCGTGCGGATCGTATTTGTTAATTGCCACATCCAATCGTTCCATTTTTCCTCGGGGACATCCTTCCACAGTTCAATTTCTTTGTAATGACGAGTTCGATTTTTTCCTTCTTGGTTCATAGTGTAGCCTCCTAGGCGTAATTTTTTTTGGATCTGAAAAAATGCAGTATCGAAAGTTTGGCAATAAGCACTCGTTTTCAGATACTTACAAAAATCATTGCAAAAACCATGCCAAAGGTAAAAGGTGGAATTAATAGTATAGAAACCGTAAAAATGCAAAAAAAATGGCAACAATGAAAATCATTTGCTGCCATTTTTTTTGCACCTTTATTTTTCGATGCCATATTTATTTAGTTTATATTGAAGTGCTTGCCTTTTTACGCCAAGTGCTTGGGCCGTTTTGCTTATATTGCCATTGTTATCCTTAAACGCTTGCAAAATGGTTTCTCGTTCAAATTCCTCAAGGATATTTGGAAGATCAATCTGCCCCGTTGCTGGTACAATTGTTGTTTGTTCAGGTGTAGGTACCGTTTGGAATAGATGTGAAGGCAAATGTCGTTTTTCAAGCCTAGTAGAACCAATATCAATAACATTAAACGCAGATTCGATCGCGTGGTTTAATTCACGAATATTACCTGGCCAGTGATAATGACGTAAAAGCTGCAATGCTTCATCACTTATTTCTTGAACGTTCGAACCAAACGTATCATTGAGCTTTTTTAGAAAAAAGTTTACTAAAAGCGGAATATCCGATTTTCTTTGTTGCAGAGTTGGAAGCTCAATATGGACAACGTTCAAGCGGTAAAATAAATCGGTACGCAAAATCTTTTGCTCAAGTGCTTTTGAAGGATGAATGTTCATCGCAGTAATAATCCGAACGTCCATTTCTTTTTCGGAATTGCCACCTAGTCTACGAACTTTTCCGTCTTGAAGCACTCTTAATAATTTTGCCTGTAAAAAAAGATCTAAACTATTTAGCTCATCTAAAAATAACGTCCCACCATTAGCTTGCTCGAAAATTCCTGGGCGATCAATGGCACCAGTAAAAGCGCCTTTTGTCGTCCCAAACAATAAACCCTCCATTAATTCTCTTGGCACAGCGGCACAGTTTAAAGCAATGAACGGTTCTTCCCGTCTAATGCTCGCATTATGTATGCTTTGTGCGACTAATTCCTTTCCAGTTCCAGTTGCGCCACATATCAACACTGGAGAAAGCGATCTAGCCGCTTTTTTTGCGATCATTAATGCCTTGTTAAAGTTAGCGCTACTTCCGATTAAGTCGCTGAAGTGAAAGTCAGCAGAGCCTTTAGCTACCCGCCCTTTTTTCTTTGTTTCAAGCAGTTCTTTACGTAGTTCGAGCGTTTGATCATACATTCGAACAATTCTTGTTATGTCCTTAGCTGTTTCAACTGCGCCAATAATTTCATCCCCTTCATACAAAGGGTATGTACTATTAATGGTTGTGATTTCCTTACCTTGTAAATTCACATAGGTTTGCATCGCTTCGACGGTTTCTATGCCCTTTTTTAATGCTAAATTTAGTGTGCTAGTTTCAGATGTTAATGAAGGATAGAGATGAAAAATCGTCTTTCCTAAAACATTTTCCCGTTCCATCCCATCAATATCGGCCATCGTTTGATTATAAAAAACCGTTGTCCCTTTTTTATCAACGACATGGACACCAACATGAACCATGTTTAATACCCATTCATAATGTTTCGACCACTCCATGTTTTCCCCTCCTGCCATTTTTGTGTGGGCTAGGACTAAAAATCTAGGTATCTATCTATTATATGAATGGGTTGGCAAAATTATCAAATATTATCCTGCATGAGGGCTTTCTATTTTAGAGCTTGGTCTTGATTTTTTTTCGACATAAAGGACAACAACTAAAAACGCGAGGCCACCAATGAGACGGAACAATGATGAAATACTCATAGCAACATTCATTCCAAACAGTTCTAAAAATAACACGCCAAGTTGAGGCGCAATAAAGCCAACCCCAGCAATGACTACATTATAGCTAGCTAAATATGATGTGCGGTCATTTTCAGGTGAAACTTTTAATAATTGGTTGAACAAAAGCATGGTTGTTCCCGCCACAAATGTACCTGACCACAGATTCACTAACGTCAAATAAATAAGATTTGTCGATAAAATCGTCAAGAACGGTGCAGTAGTCATTCCAAGTGCTGCTACTAAAAGCATGGCACTGTTTCCTTTTTTATCTGCATATCGCCCCCACCATTTATAACTAGCAATCTGCGAAACTTGGTTTGCAACGGTAAACAAGCTAACCCAAAATGCCGTGGCGTTGGCGTAATTAATTTGATAAATGTTAAAAAGTGGCCAAGCCATCTGCCAACCAAAGTTAAATAAAAGTGCACAAATCAAAAAATAAAAATATGGTTTATGTTTGACCATTTTTTTAATAATTGTAAAATCGATTTTTTTAACATTTTTCGTTTTGTTCTCAAGTACTTTTCTATACTCAACATGCTTCATTAAGTAATAAACCTCAAGTAAACCAAATAAAAACCCAAGCGTGAAAAAGACTTGGTATGGTCCTGCGGCACTAACATCAAAAAAGTTTAAAATCGCCCCAACTAAAAACGTCGTAAACATCCCAACAATCGTTAAAACCCGATTTCGTTCACTAAAAAACTGGCCTCTTCGTTCATCAGGGATCAAATCACCAATGAATGATTGCCACGATAATGTCGCTAGCGCTGTCGGGAAATTCATTAAAGCGATTAAAACGACTAAAATCCATGCTTGATTAACATATGGAATAAATGGTACAAAAACTAGCAGCAAAAGAAAAAATCGAGCCATTAAAACTGCAATTGCGGTAAACTTTTTCTTCGTTTCTAGACGATTGATCCAAATCGCACCCGGGATCATCGCTAAAATACTCATTAATGACGGTAAGGAACTTAGTAAACCAACTTGCTGGTTGCTAGCACCTAAAACTTGAATGGCAAACAAAGGAATAAAGCCTGCGACTAAACTCATCGCAATAATCGAAAAAGCTCCATTCCAAATACTGTTACGTTCATTTGATTTAATTGTCTCTGGTAGGTAAAACATACCTATGCATCTTCCTTCTTTGTTTAGTGACTCGAAATGATTTATAGAAGGAGTTTACTCCTCTTTTCCGAAACTTTCAATGTTTTTTTTTAGATTGGAAAATAATAGGCTCAACACTATGTTTTTCATTGCATAGATTAATAAAAAAATACATCATCAAGGAGTTTACGATGAACTTTTTCCCGTATCGTTACGTACCAATCAACTACCACAATCCACCAATTAGTTACTATCCGTATCCACATCCACAGACGTTCGACCCATACAAAGTAGAACTACCTAAAGTAACAGACCCAATACAGCGTTGCCGCCAAAAATGCCTCTCTCTAGGCTACCGACCTGGAATGTTCGGTTGGCAGTATTGTATGTATGGTTGTGGTGGTCTGCTCGGTTCATTGCTAGATGATCCCCAGTTTGTTGAGGATATGATGGAATAAAAGAACTAGAATGTAAAACAAAATTAATAGAGACTGTCCCCGAATTCAAGTATCACTCACCTCGTTTACTAGAAATAGATTGCGTGCAAATACACTTCTATATCTAGTAACACCTCGAGGTACTCTGACACTTAAGGGGCAGTCTCTATTTATCAATGCAAAACTCATAGAGTTATGCTGTTACGCTCTTCGTTTTTCATGCATATATTTCAGCCATTTTTTTAACTTGATAGTATATAGAATATATCCAATGCTAGAGATCGCGGTTACACCAATAGACAGCTTTAAAATGAGAGAATGATCAGTATAAATACCTGTAGCGCCCCCAATTAATCCAAGAACGGTTAATTGGAATAGCTGCTTTTTGTTATTTTCATAAATGGTAAATTGAAAAAGCCTTCGATGTTCGGTTTCTTTGATCTCTTCAAGCTTTTGTGGTGTCTTTAGAAATTCTGTCACAGAATGGAGAACTTTGAACAGCGGTTGTGACTGCAACCAATACCAGACAAACGACCACTTATTCCCTTGTTTCGTTAACCAGTCGATAAAAACTGGCTTAGCTATCTCAATAAGCTCTTCTTCTTCTGCCAAGCTTCGAACAATGCCTTCAATGGTAACGAATGAACGCCCTAAAAAGACAAATCTTGTTGGAACTTGGATCGGAAGTGCCTGGAGCATATCGTTCATTTCGAGCTTTAACGCTACTAAGTCCATTTCTTTTAATTGGGCAGGTTGGAAAGACATTAATTCTGCTAATAACTTTTCCATTGTCCGCGGATCAGCTTCAGGAAGTAAAAAGCCTAAGTGAGTCAACGAATCTACTGCTTTAGGGAAATTCTTTGAAAGCAAGCCTTCGATTAACACTTGAAAGTAATTCGCATCTTTTTTAGAAATCATTCCAATCATCCCAAAGTCTAGTAAGATAATTTGTCCTTCCTTTGTTACTAATACATTACCTGAATGTGGGTCAGCATGGAATAAACCTGGCTCTAGCCATTGAGGTAGGAAGACTTCAAGCAGCTGCTGAGCAAGTTTTGTCCGGTTAATCTCTAACTGGTCTAACTTCTCTACATCGGTAACTTTCACACCTTCGACCCACTCCATGACGAGAACCTTTGAGGTACTTAGGTCAGAATAGACTTCAGGAATTTTGACTGACTCTATATTCTTAAATCGCTCCTTAAACTGAAGCAGGCTGTTTCTTTCCTGGGCAAAATCTAGCTCTCTTTCAATTACTTGTTTTAATTCCTGAAATAAAACGTTAAAGTTAATAAACCCTTTCGGTAGCGGAATTAAGTGATCGACAACCCAAATAATGATCCGCAGTGTGCGGAAATCCGTTTGGACAATTGACTGAATGTCTGGTCGCTGCACTTTAATCGCAACCTCTTGTCCATTTTTTAGAACGCCTTTATAAACTTCACCAATCGACGCAGAAGCAACGGCCTTCTTTTCGATCGTTTGGAATAGCTCGTCTATAGGCCGTTCCCATTCGGACCTTAGAATTTGCTCGATATCCTTCCAATCAGATGAAGGAACTTTATCAGTTAGATCTTGGATTTGAATTATAAAAGCATGAGGCAGTAGATCGGCACGTATGCTAAGTATTTGACCAATTTTGATCAGTAGTCCCTCTAATTCAAATAATGTCTTACGAAACCTTATGCCAATTTTACCCCATAGCGCTTCCCACTGGGCTTCTGATTTTTTGAAGAGTTTAAACCAATAAATTTGAATGAAGATGATAAAGGCTAAAGACAATACCTTTGTCATTCGTTTGAATTTACTTTTTGTTTTCAACACGAACCACTCTTTTCTTTGTCACTTTTTAAAACCATGATTTACACCAAGCGACTATACTCATCAATAAATGAAAAGTCGCTGATAACTCCGTTTGCTAGAAGACTCTAACAAATTTTACAGGAATTTTCTAGGAGAACCAGCGACAGTTTCGGTTAATTTCAAATACATAAGCGCAAATCTACCAATCTATTTAAATGCTTTCCCTTTTGTTAATATACATGGTACGCCTTTACCTATTGCCCCAGGCTTACTCATTTTATCTAAATAAGCTAATCCTCTAGCGCATTGGCTTTTACATACAAAGCAAGTATTTGCAGTGACGATTTTCATTGTATCTGCGTATTTATCGTTTGTTACAAAGATAACTTCTTTTTTCTTTTTGGCCATCGTCTATCACTCCTCAATTTTGATGATTCATACTATGCATCAAATGAGGGGGAGTGAGCGATTAAAAAAGAAATAATAGCTCTGTCTTTTCGCCGACTTTTTCAAAGCCATTCTTTTTGTACATTTCCTTTGCTGTATCTGCTTGGTCAGTAATCAAATAGGCATGCTCTATATTGTTGTCGAATGCCTTCTCTAACAAATGTTTAAGAACAGACGTACCAAAACTTCTTCTTTGATAATCTTCTAGAATATCAAAGTCTTCAAATTTCGCAACACGATTAAATGGTATATATTCAATATTTCCTATTGGAGTATCGCCACTATAACAAACAAATAATTCAATAGCTTTATCCGGATTTTTATATACTTCAGCTTTACCCTTTATTCTCCTTGTTGCAAAATCAAGACCCATCCCTTCTTCGTTTACTGCGATATCGACCGTAATGCCATCTTCTAGAACACGGCTTGACTCAGCACTTAAAACCGAGCACTCTGGATTTCCAATTAAATTTATGTAATTTCTTGTTTCAATCCCCATGAAATCATAGGTGCAGATCTGAGGTTTTACTGATAGTTTCTCGATTAGGTCAGCACTGATTGGATGATAAGTCTCGATTCGAAAAAAACCTTTCGCTTTCGTTTCTACTTTATTAATTTGGCTTTCAATGTACTCTAATAACCCAACATCTGATTTATAAAGATCAAAATTATGCGTGTACATGTCAGGAATGTTTGAGTTGTTAAAGGTTAAGGTTTGTTCGTCCTCACTGACTTCCGAAAACATCTTGATATATTCTATTTCCATTTGTTGTAGGTTATCTATGGACAATGTCATCTTAAATCATCTTCTTTCTTCGTTACTATTAGCGTAAGATATTATTTTTGACAACATCTTCAACTTGTATAACAGTTATCGTTCCTTGATGAAAGACACACTCCTTTTCACATTTAATAAGCTGTTTCAAGAATTTGTTTTCTCTCACTCTGAAGTTGCTGCAATTCATTTTCATGCTGCTCTTTTTTTGTGTGGAGCCTTCTGAGTAATTGATTAACTGACGTTTTCGTTGTTTCTACTTGTTTGATAGAATCTGTGATTTTCCCATGAACAACCCAGTCAACAATAAGCCCATCAAAAAAGTAATCGGCAAAGGTTAACATACCACTAAACTGAAGATCAATCTGATCATGATTCGTGACGTCTTTTAATTCTTCTTGAAAATGACGTAAACGTGTTTGCGCTTGATGAACATACTTTTTTGCGTCGTCAATATGTCCATGTTTAATCATCGTTGTCATCATGCCACCACCAACCATGTCCCATGTGGACCAACCTCTGGCTTTCTCTAATGATGAAAGTGCCGTAGAAAGAGCGTTTGCTGTGGCGTTTCCAGCTTGAATGGCTTCTTTGTATTCTTGAATTAATGCTGAAAGTTCGGCTTGTTTATCGGACAGTTCATATAATTGTTCACTCCAAATGGACTGTTCGTCGTGGATCAGTCGCTCTTTTTCAATGAGTAGGTGCTGGTAGTCGCGATCCGCATTTATGACAGCTTCAAGTTCACTTGATAGTACTGAAATTTCCTGTTCCATTTCTCGGATTGTTTCTAATGCTTCTTCGTATTTCAATTCCGCTGCTAAGGCTTCTTGCTGTTCTTTGTCTAGCTTCTCTAGCTTTTTTCCGATGATTGTATAAAAGATGTTTGAAAGTGAGACTCGCTCAAGCTTCTCGACATCCTTTTTTTCTTTTGAAAGCTGATTTTTAAACCTAGCAGCCTTTTGCTTTTGATCTCTTAAATATCTTTGTGCCCGGGCAAGATGTTCTTCATACTTTCGTTTTTTCCATTGGGCTTCTTTAATCTCTTCTAAATTCTTATTTAAGTCTGTAAACACGTTGTACCACTCCTATTAAGTATTAGATAACTAGAAAAACCTCATAAGGCTTCCTCTTTATTAGCTGCTCAACCGAATATACTGCTAGATAAGAAGCAATCAGATGGTCTCAGCCTTTGAGCTTTCCTCTAATTTCATTTACTAGTTTCCGTTTCCCTAGTTATTGGTACGATTTTTACAAATAAAAGGTTTCATTTTGTGAGGGTTGCCACTGATATTTTCCTAAATCAATCTTACCATTTAGGTCCACTTCAATGCCTTCAATTTCGAGGTTCATTATTTGTTCGTTATAGGCTTCATCATTTTGAAGAGCGATTTGTCCCTTTGCGTTAACTACCCGGTGCCAAGGCAGTTGATGTTTCTTGCTCATTGAATGAAGGATCCGAACAACTTGACGAGCTGCACGGGAACTTCCCGCTAGCCCAGCAATCTGGCCATAGGTCATAACCTTGCCTTCTGGGATGTTTCGAATAATGTGAATTACTTTTTCGGTAAAAGGAGTCACAATTGTAGTTCCTTTCTATATAGTCTATTTCCTAAAGGGGCCAAGCCCGCTACATCTAGATCACTAACCATGAGTTCGCTCATTACAATTATTTCATTTTAAAAAAGTATAAACAATCCTTTTTTAAACAGATTTGGTAGTTCTTTGTGAAGTTCTTGATCAAAAAAGGGTAAACTCATTATGTTTCTTGTAATCCTCGTTCCTAAAAATGAGAAAAAGAAGATGCGCTAGGACATCTTCTTTGAAAAGTTACTGATATTTTTTAAATGCTAGTGTAACATTGTGCCCACCAAAGCCTAATGAATTTGATAGAACAACATTAACATCAGCTTTTCTCGCCTGATTTGGCACATAATCTAGATCGAGTTCTTCATCCGGTGTTTGATAGTTAATCGTTGCAGGAATAACTCCTTCTTGAATAGCTAAGACAGAGAATATTGCTTCGATCGCCCCAGCTGCACCTAATAAATGACCAGTCATTGACTTTGTTGAGCTAATCGCTAACTTATATGCGTGATCCCCAAATACTTCTTTAATTGCTTGTGTTTCATACAAATCATTGTAGTGAGTACTTGTGCCGTGGGCATTAATGTAATCAACTTGTTCAGGCGTCAGATCTGCATCTTTTAGGGCTGATTTCATGGCGCGTTGCCCACCTTCACCATTTGGTGCAGGTGTTGTAATATGATAAGCGTCTCCAGTTGCTCCGTACCCTACGATTTCGCCATAAATATGGGCACCACGTGCTAAGGCACGCTCTAATTCCTCTAAAATAAGGATCCCTGATCCTTCGGCGATAACGAAGCCGTTTCGATTTTTATCAAAAGGCCGACTTGCAGTGTTTGGATCAGGATTCGTCGACAAAGCCGTCATATTGGAAAACCCTGCGATTGTCATTTCAGTAATCGCTGCTTCAGTTCCACCGGTAATCATCATATCCATTTCGCCGCTTTGAATGGTACGGAAAGCATCACCAATAGAATTAGCTCCCGAAGCACAGGCTGTTACGGAGCAGTTATTCATTCCTTTGGCGCCTAATTCAATCGAAACACGTCCTGAAGCCATGTCAGGAATGAGCATTGGGATGATAAATGGGCTAACTCGCTTTGGGCCCTTTTCTAGATACTTTTTATGTTGCTCCTCAAAGGCATCTAAGCCGCCTATTCCAGAACCGATCCAAACGCCAATCCGCTCGGCTTCTACATCTTGTCCGATCGTCACGTTCGCGTCTTTGATCGCCATTTTACTTGCCGCAATTGCAAGTTGAGTGTAGCGTCCCATTCTCCGGGCTTCTTTACCATCCATAAATGCCTCAGGAGTAAAGTTTTTAACCTCTCCCGCTACTTTTACAGTAAATTTCTCTGTGTCAATTCGCGTGAGTTCTGCAATTCCTGAAATGTTATTTTTAATGTTTTCCCAAGTTGTTGCTACATCGTTGCCTAATGGTGTTACTGCTCCAATTCCTGTAACTACTACTCTTTTTTTCATTTGTTGTTCTCCTCTCAATAAATTTTATTTCCCCCATTTTAAACAAATGGAACCCCAGGTTAAACCGCCACCAAAACCGACCATCACAATGACATCCCCATCATTAATTTTACCGCTTTCAATTTCACTGAAAAGCGCTAACGGTATCGAGGCTGCTGAAGTGTTTCCATGTTTAGTAACGGTTGTTGAGACTTTATTTTTATCTAAACCAAGCCTTTCTCTAGCAGCATCGATGATCCGGATGTTTGCTTGGTGTGGAACGAGAAAATCAACGTCTTCTTTCGTTAAGCCTGCTTTATGTACGACTGATAAGCTTGATTCTGGCATTTGTCTGACCGCAAATTTAAATACTTCGCGCCCGTTCATCGTAACGAAATTTGTTTTATTATCGACTAATAAGTCTTTAGCGCCAGTCCCATCAGCACCTAATTCAAAGGCTAATATTCCTTTTCCTTCAGAAACTTCACTTAAAATCACTGCACCAGCACCGTCTCCAAATAAAACTGCTGTGTTACGGTCGGACCAATCGATGATCTTCGAGAATTTCTCACTTCCGATGACTAACACATTTTTATATGTATTGGAGTCGATAAATTGTTTCCCAGTTACAACCGCATAAACAAACCCCGTACAGGCTGCACTTAAATCCATGGCAGGGATATTAGGTACACCTAAGGCTTCTTGAACGATACAAGCGACAGACGGAAACAGAAAGTCTGGGGTAGTTGTAGCAACTAAAATTAAATCAAGCTGACTTGCATCTAGTGAAGCGTTCCTAAGTGCGTTTTTAGCCGCTATAATCGCCATATCAGATGTGTCCATGTCCTCTGAAGCAATTCTTCGTTCTTCTATACCAGTTCTCTGGCGGATCCATTCAGAACTTGTGTCTAGCTCTGCTTCTAATTCACGATTAGAAACTATGTTTGTCGGTACATATGAGCCTACTCCGATAATACCTACACATTTCATTTCATCACCCTTACTTTCAATTATGACCAGGTCATAGAAACTACTACCTATATTACCTTAATTTCAATTAAAATAAAAGTTATTCTTAAAATCAACGAAAAAAAGCTGTCCAATGCGTGGCGCTGCGACTTAATGAGCTACTGTAAAATAGAAAAGACTGTCCCAAACAAAGTGTCAGACACAAATGAAAGTTCACTTTCACCAACATGGATGTAAAGATGATCGACACAAAACATCCATTCGAAGAAATTGAACTTTCCTGTAAAAATGCTATTTACAGGTAGACACTATTGGGACAGCCTCAAATACATTTATTAGATTATCTTATAATTTCAACTGTTGTTTTAACTGGGATATTATCATAGAGCCATTGAATGTCAGAATTATGCATACGAATGCAGCCTTTACTCGCATACGTTCCGATTGAGCTAGGATTGTTCGTTCCGTGGATCCCATATGTATATCCTTTTGTTCCTGGAACATCTAAACCAAGCCAGTGAGTACCTAGTGGGTTTTTATCGTCACCGCCTGGGATGTTTTCTGGATTAAACCACGGTTTTTCCACTTTATTAGCAATCGTAAATGTACCTTCAGGTGTCATCGAAGCCTCTTTACCCGTTGCGATCGGAAAGGTTTTTACCGTCTCGTTATCAATGGAAACGATTAGCTTGTTTGTACTTTTATTAATTTTGATGCTATACGTTCCTTTTGGTTGATGATTAACAATTACTGTTTGATTAGGAATTTTTAGAACTATACCCGTTTTAATATCTGTCGTTGGATTTTTAATCCGATTATAACTAGCAAGAGCATCTTGATAGTTAGCGTTTTGATAGTAATTCCTCGTGATGCTATAAAGAGTTTCTCCTTGCTTCACCTCATGAAAAGCGATGATCACCGGGTCTGGCAGTTCGAGCGTCATCCCTGCTTTAATATCAGTCGCAGGATTCGTTAAGTTATTAAATTCTGCTACTTTTGTTTGCTGATTACTAGTTAAATAGTATTTCATCGTAATACTATACAATGTTTCATTCGCCTGAACTAGATGGCTAACGACTAGATTTGCTGTTGGTTTTGCAGGTTTAGCTTCTTTCATACCTTCTTTTGGTTTTGTTTCAATCGTAGAAACGACTTGTTGGACATTTTTCGTCTCTTTTTTAGAAGTATTGACTGAAGTCGGTATTACACTAGTTTCGTTGCTGCTTTTTTTATGTACAATTTCTTCCACATTTTTTGGCTGATTATCTTCTTCCTCTTTTTCTATCTTTTCTTCTACCTTCTCTTCAACCGTTTCTACTAGATTTACAGGTTTTAACGGTGGTGACTGTTTAATTAATGGCGCATCTTGAACTTCTTTTTCTGCTGAAGCTGTTCGTTCTTGTTTTTCTTTATCAAAGACTTCTACGATTGGGATATAACTCGGTGTAATTGAAGCGACAAAATCGCTTGAAAATACGCCTATACTATATACGATGATGACCATAAGTATAATAGGTAGAACAAATTTTTTCCGTTTTGACTTTTTTCTCTTTTTTCGTGGCGCGTACCCTTGATGTGATTGATTGTTATGCTTTGACACCGTTACTTCACCCTTCTCTATTCTTCATTTAGACGTAGCGTAACAATTATTTCACATTTCTCCAGATATTTCTTTCGTTTTTGACAAAATAGGACTGATAATCTTAAAAACACACCTTAATCTCTATAAATCGCATTTTTTGTGTGTGAAATTAAGCCTATGTAAAAATTGGAAATAATTTTCAGGTAAGGACTATTGTCGTGAATAGAGCTATGACTCGTAAAAAAAAGAGCTTGTCAGAAAGATAGGATCAGTCACCCGAGGCACGACCTAGAGGATTTTCCTTCTCTTGATCCATGCCTAAACGAGTAGATCTCTTACTTGTTGGACAATCTCTATAATTAACCGAAGCGTTTACGATAGCCACACTTCCTACATAATTCTTCCACAGCTTCTCTTCTTGAAAAACCGTTATAAATATTATTCGCGCGTTCACCTTCAATGATCTCAGAAAATGGAGTGTCTTTAATGTTTCCAAGGTTAATCACTCCCTCTCCATCAAGGCAACAAGGAACAACTGTACCATTCGTTAAAATCGCGGCTTGGTTTCGTAAAGCGTGACAAAATCCTTTCCCGTCATCTTCTTCTTCATGTAAGGCAGGCCATTTGAATTCATGGTCTTGGTTTAAATAGATCCGTTCAGCAATTTTAACACCGCTACCAGGAATCACCTTTTCTTCAATTTGATAATCTAGATCAAAAGCTTTTTCAATAATTTCGAGAGCCTGGCGATTACGACTTTTTTCTGCATTCGTTGCATTGTCTTGATCTAAGTTCCAAAGTCGTAACGATACGATCATCTCGCTATTCGCAACAGCTTCTTTGGCAAAATCGAGAATTTGTGAAATGTATTCAAGTCGGTTTGTCGATCCAGGATGACCGTCAAAGCTATGCAACGAAAAATTCATTTGTCGTAACGCTGGCTTTTGAAAAATTTTATGTTTTGCTTTTTTTAAGAGTGTTCCATTTGTCGTAATGTTTACTTTAAAGCCCTTTTCATGACTAATATCTAATAGCTGATCAATTTTCGGATGAAGCAGTGGTTCACCTTTAACATGGAAGTAAATATATTTCGTATGTGGCTTAATTTGATCTAAAATATTTATAAATTGTTCTATTTCGATAAACTGCTTTGCTCGCTCCGTTGGAGGACAAAAGCTACAAGCAAGATTACAAATGCTAGTTATTTCAACATAAAATTTCTTAAATTTTTTCATGAGGATCTTTTTACTCCTTGCTATTTTTTCGCACTAATGTGAATCATACATGATTCCCCTTCTAAATAGAAGTGATAACTATTGGTAGCCAAATACTTCTTTGAGCTACTTCTCCGCAATTTTGCGACGAGTAACCGCAGGAGCAGCTGGCGCTCGGAGCTAGTCAACTTTTAATGTGCAAAAAAATTTATACTTCCCTTCTTATATAAAAAGTGCCAGTCACCCCGTAAAAATAGAAAGTATATTACCTTTCTACTTCATTTACAGTGGTGAGCTGACACCTAGTGGCGTTGGCATGATATTTTAATAATACGGTGAGATCAAGACATAAACGAGTACACCTGTGATCGCTACATATAACCATAGCGGCATCGTCCAACGCGCAATTTTTCTATGCTTCTCATCCTGACGATTTAATCCTCTAGCTAATGTTGTTAAAGCTAAGGGAACGATCGCAGCAGCTAAAACGATATGGGTAATTAATATGAAATAGTAAATTGATTTCAATATCCCTTCTCCACCATATGTTGTAGCTTCCGATAATGCATGATGACCGACATAGGTAACTAAAAATAATGCCGTTGTCGTAAACGCTGCATAAATAAACTTCGTATGCAGGGTAATATTTTTTTTCTTAATTGCCCAAAGTGCACCTACTAAAAATAAAAATGTAAATGAATTTAAAATAGCATTAATCAATGGTAATACTTTAACGTCAAACCCTGGATCAATCTCAAGTCTTGGCATCCCTGATAATAAGATGACAAGGCCATTTATAACAATTGTTAAAATGATAATCGCCGGTGTGTAATTTCGAACTTTTCTTTCCACAGTACTCCTCCTTAAGTAAAATCTCTTTAAAATCATACTATTTATCGTGTTGAAAAATCAAATAACTAGGCTTTTATTTCTAGTATCACGTTTAAACAGCGGTTTTCGACAGCGTTTATTGTGAGATTAGAAAAAGAAAGCCAAAGAATTTGACCAAGAAAAATAGTATTTACAAAGAGACCCTAAAAAAGGTATAAAGGAGAATATGAGTGACCCTTATTACTTTTACTTGTCGCATTAGTTCTCTTTTTTCTTTTCTTCAGATTTTAATTTTGCAACATCGTAAATCAATAGTAAAACAAGGAAGATTGCTAACAAAATAGTTAAAGTCGTATTGCTTAATTCATAAAAATAATTAGTACATAAAACGATAATCATATAGAGCACTGCAAACATAAACCTATTAAATTTATTAAACATTCCACATCTCCTAAAAGGCAATCAATCCAGAAACAACCCCAAACCGATCCAAGTTAATTCTACCATCTAAAAAAATTTGCGTTTAAAACCAAGCTTCCCTCTAAATATGAAATCCCCGCAGTGTATCGAAAGTTTTTCATAGCCTAATTAGACTCAGGTTTTAAAACCATTTGTTTCTTTTATAAACATCCTTCACCGTATAATACATTCCAAAAATACAAATATTTTCTAACATCAATCTACTCAACAATATGCTAAACTTTTTAATCATTAGGATTAATAATCGCCAATACTTGATGGTCTTCCCATTTACCATTAATTTTTACATTTTTAAGAGCTATGCCTTCTTTGTGAAATCCTGTCTTTTCTAAGACACGAATGGAACCTATGTTATGAGGCATAACACCAGCTTCAATTCTATGTAATTTAAGTTTTTCAAAAGCATAATTCACAATCAAATTAACAGCTTCTGTCGCGAATCCCTTACCGTTATGATCTTTATCAATAAAATAGCCAATAAAACAACTTTGTAGAGAACCCCGTATAACTTGAAAGAGACTTATAATCCCTATGAGCTTACTAGTATCTCTTTGAAATATCCCAAATTGATACTCAGTATCATTTTCTATATTATATTTCCATTTACTTATTAAACTCCGTTGGTGCTCGAGTGAATAAAATGAATCCGGACGCATCATTGAGAACCTTTCAAAAAATTCTTTATTAGTTAATTGAAATTGAAGCAAGTCATCGGCATCAGTCAATATAAAAGGTTTTATTAATAGATTTTCAGACAGTAACACAATATCAATCCTTTATAGGTAATATTTTCTTTAAAGTATTACTCATATACTCGGCTAATAATCATTCTTCTAATTGTAAACAACCAGTTACTCAACAACAGTAGGAACTGCCGTTGCAACAGTTCCTCAACTCGTGCATTCATTAAGTTCTATAAGCATTGTAAACTATTGAATTGCTATGTAAATCTCAATTTGTCCATTGGGATAATATTTTTCAAAATCAAATGAATAAGCTCTCTTCAAATCTCCTTTCTCTTGTCGTTCCCATATTTCCTTCCAAGCGTTAAGTATTCCAAATTCTTCTGATGCATCCACTTCAAATATTTTATATTTAATTGTGTTCGGAATTTTAATTGTAGGAGGATTTTCACTTCTTTCTACTGCTACGCTTAATGTGTAATCGCCTTTATAGTCACTCTCGTAATCATAATATAGTCCATATTTAACCTCATCTTGGTTTTCCAAAATACTTGTTGCCTCCTTCCACATTTCTCTAATCTTTTGCATAATAGCCTCATCTTTAAAATTATTAGTTCTAACACTCTTAATAATTGTTAACTCCATTAAGATTACCCCTCTCATTGTGTTTTTTACTTATAACGATAAATAAAATTCAAATACTACCTTTTTTCAAACCAGCTTGGCTAACTTTAATAGGTTTATTCACAATTTCTATACATATTTTAACATAAATAGCTGAAATACCTTGTAAGTTATTTGAAATTTTAACCAATTCTCAATTAGTAGATTTATGAACAAGTAAGTATATGAAATTGGATATAAAAACTGTCCGTATATACTGGTTGGCGTATACGGACAGTGGATATAGTATTTTAAAGTAAATCAATCGTTTTTCTAATGAATTTGTCACGGTTGTTCCAATTTCTGAATAATCTGTCCTAGGGGGTTATTGCATCTCAAAGGAGGTGAATTCATGCCGAAATTCAGAAGAAAACCAGTTGTCGTTGAAGCGGTGAAAATTACAAGTCCAATAACAATCGAAACGACTGAAGGCAAACTTAGTGGTAAAGCAGGCGATTATTTAATTACGCAGGCCGATGGAGCGCAGTTTCCGTGTGATCCAAAAACATTCGAAAAAACATATGAGCCTGTAAAAACGTATGTTGATGTAAAAAAACTAATGTATAAAGTACTAAGAAAAATCAAATACAAACTCAAAACAGGGTAAAAAGAAAAGCTCACGTACCCCGGGTAGCCCCGACAAGCAAATGTTCTGACAAGCAACTTCTTGAATTATCTTCTTTGCAAGCTTTGCGACGAGTAACCGCAGGAGCAAGGAAAAGTGTGCTTTTCACTTTTTATATTGGCAGGTTATTTGACCTCGAGGGGCTGGGTACGTGAGCTAGACAATCGAAAAGCTCACGTACCTCGGGTAGCCCCGACAAGCAAATGTTCTGTCAAGCAACTTCTTGAATAATCATCTTTGCAAGCTTTGCGACGAGTAACCGCAGGAGCAAGGAGTGTCCACAATAAAAACCATGAAGCATAAGGCGCTTCATGGTTCTTTATTATTTTGCAATTGGCAATGAAATTTTAAACTTTGTACCAATGTTTTCTTCACTTTCTACTTCCATTATTCCTTTATGATCATTAATAATTTTGAAGCAAACCATCAGTCCAAGGCCGTTACCATGCTCTTTCGTTGAGAAAAATGGTTCGCCTAAACGTTCTAATTTTTCTTTTGAAATACCGACACCTTGATCTTGAAATTCAATGGTTACATTTCCGGCGACATTTTTAACGTTGATTTTGAGTTCACCACCATTAGGCATCGCTTCAATCGCATTTTTTACAATATTTAAAAAGACTTGTTTTAATTGATTTTCGTCACATTGAACAAATACTTCATCCGACCCAAAGGCTGTTGAAATTGTGACTCGTTTGTATTTCGCTTCAGTTTTCAAGAAGTTCACGATTTGAGTAAGGGTTGAAACGACATTTTTTCGACTGAAGTTTAGGACCTTAGGTTTTGCTAGAAGCATAAATTCGCCAACGATAAAGTCGATCCGTTCAATTTCGTCTAATAAAATGTCAAAGTATTGTTGTTTCTCTTCTTCGGTTGTTTCATCTTTTAAAAACTCAGTATATCCCCTTAATGAGGTCAGTGGATTACGAATTTCATGGGCAACGCCAGCTGCTAGTTCACCAATAAGGGCAAGCTTTTCCGATCTTAAGATCATTTCTTCGACCTTTTTCCGATCAGTAATATCCTTTCGAATCGCAACAAATTGATATGGTTTGCCATTATCGTTTAAAAACGGCACAATCGTTGTATCTACCCAATATTCTTTTCCTTCTTTTGTTAGGTTTTTGATTTCACCTTTCCAAATTTGCCCCTTGCCAATCTTCTTCCACATGTCTTTAAAGAAGCTTTTTGGATGAAAGTTAGAGTTTAACATTCGATGATCTTGTCCTAACAATTCATCGCGGTTGTACTTTGAGATTTCACAAAAAGTATCATTTACATAGGTGATAATCCCTTTATTATCTGTAATCGCCAAAATCGATGAAGCATCTAAGGCGTATTTAATATCAGCTAACTCTTTATTTGTAGAAGCTAACCTTTTTAATGTAAGCTTTAGATTTTCTTCGGTTGCCTTGCGGTCTGTTATATCAGTTCGAATTGAAATATATTGATAAGGTTTCCCTGAATCATCTAAAAATGGCACAATGGTTGTGTGAACCCAATAATAGGTACCGTCTTTTGCTTTGTTTTTAATCTCTCCAGTCCAGACAGTGCCTTTAGCTATTGTACGATACATCGTTACAAAGAATTGCTTAGGGTGATACCCTGAATTTAGGATTCTGTGATCTTGTCCTAATAACTCTTCTCGCTTATATTTTGAAATGGTACAAAATTTATCATTCACATAAATAATTTCGCCCTTGTTATTAGTAATTGCAATAATCGTCGTTGCATCAAGAGCATATTTAATATCTGTGGCGAAATTACCAAGGGAATTTTTAGTATCCATTTACTTACCTCGCTTCCTATTCCAACACTAAGTTCTACCTCTATTATGCAACAGTTAAAAACATTATGTCTATAGTGTATTTCAAAAAAGTCAAGAGGGTTTCGAACTTAAATTGTTACAAATAAGAAAACAAGTCCGATCTATATTAAGAATTATGTAGCTTTTCCTAATAAGTGGACTTGTCTTATGTTTGGTTATATTATTAGACTTCCGTTAAAAAGTCCGTTTTAATTTTTTCAATATTATCAATCGAAGAAATTAGTTCTTGGATATTAATAATTGAGATAATCCGGTCTTCGACTAAAGCTACACCATCTAAAAAGCTATAGCTACTACTTGAGCCAACTAAACTAACAGGCTTAATTAACGACGGATCGAAATTAATGATTTCGTTCGTGCTTTCAACCATAAAGGCAATTGTTGTGTGCTCAGTTTCGATCAGAATATATCTTGTATTTTGGTCAATTTGACTTGCTTGATTATAAAGTAGTTTTTTGCTATCAATGATAGGTAATACTTGGCCCCGAATACTAACGATTCCTACCATGTAATCTGGCATTTGTGGTGTATGTGTAGTTTTTGAAACTTTTTCAATAGAAACAATATTATTAATATCAATTCCGTATGTTCCACCTTCAATATTGAATAAAACGAAGTTGGTATTCATTCTTCATTCTTCCCCTCTTTGTCGTCAACATTCTCATTGCTTATTTGTGATTTAGTCATAGAATGTAAACAGATAATTCAATGTAGTTCTATTGTAACAGAATGTAGAGATTATAAAAACAACAATGTTCGAGCTTTTTTTCATTCTTAAGGAGAATTTTGAGTGTGGATAAACATGGGACTCTATTACAAAAAATAAGTATCAGTCACCTCGGTTGCTATAGTATAGATTGAGTACAAACAAATACTTCTATATATAGTGTTAAATCGAGATGAGCTAATACTTATTAGATAGACTCTAAACCTATGATTGTTTATAGCTAGGGAAATCTACTTCATGAATATGACCAGGCTCTTGCCTTTTTGTAATTTCCTCTAGTGCTGCCAGTAAAACCTTCATTTGCGTGTTTTTATCGTTTGGTTTTCCTAACGAATGACCAAATTTGAACCCAATTGGATGGATGGCTCTTGGAGGTCTCATTAAACTTGATTGTTCAACATCAAGCGTAATTAAAGAAGTAGGAATTCCCTGTGCTTCAATGCCACGCTGCACTGTAACTACAGTGCGATGACAAAGTGGTCAGCCAGCCGTTAGTAAGACTGCATCCGCCTTAGAGCGAACAACTTCTTTGACGAGTGCTGGGATCGTTTCTTTATTAATTTTGTTTAGCCTCATAGAATAGCCCATCATTGTTAAGTGCTTTTCGGCTACACCGCCAAGATCACCGTCGTCTACCATTTCTCTCAAGCGATCAATCGGAAAAACGCAGTTAATATCTTCTTTAGGATAGTCAGTATTATAGTGATCCTTTGGTGCTGAATGTGTAACTGTTAGATCTTTTGTTTCAACATCGCCAGGGATAATCCGAAATGTTGCATCACCCTCAGCAGGATCGGTGTTATAAGGTTCTTGATCGTTTAAATGAACTCCCGATGTTGAAACAATCATGATCGTCATTTCATGTAAAGGTTTATCGTTAGGCGTATATGGTATGGCTTTTCGCGATAGTTCCATACACAACCTCCTTATTTGCGATTTGTTTATAACTTCCGTAAAACATCGAATAACTCTTCATTATCAGGTTGCTGACCAATTGGATGAACATCAATAAACTGAATAGTTCCCTCTTTATCAATGATCATTAAGGCACGTTCAGATGCACCGTAGGCCGGTTCCTCTGGATTGGTACGTAGAACTCCATATTTTTCAGATACTTCTCCGTGCGGATAGAAATCAGCACATAAAGGATATGAAAGACCGCCTATTGATTTTGCCCATGCATTATGACTATGAACACTGTCGACACTTATACCCAAGACCTGGGTATCAAAATCTTCAAAACGAGAAAGATCATCCTCGTATGAAGGCATCTGCGCGCCTCAGACTGGAGTCCAATCTAAGGGGTAGAAGCATAAAAATACATTTTTTTCACCGCGATAATCACTCAATGATACGATACGGTCACCGTGTGCCAGTAACCTAAAATCAGGTGCTTGATCGCCAACTTTTAACGTTTTTGTTTCAGTAGCGCCTTGTGGCATTAGAAACTCCCCTTTCTATTACTTTTTTAACACTTTATATTTTCCCCATCTTAATTTGAAATTAATCAATCGACAAACTATTTTTTAGCTAAATCACATGAGATCTTCGTACTCCGAAAAGAAACTACTAGATGTTCCTAAAAGCTTACTAAAAAATTCCCCTGTACGATAATTGTACAGGGGAACAAAATGGATGGCATCGAAAACACTTCTGCAATCCTCAGTGAAAATTAGCTAGATTTCCTCTCACTTCGAGGCGCTGATACTTTTGCGACAACCTCACTATTCTGTTTTTCTGGCGTTAGTCATTTGTTGCCAAACAGAACCTGCTGCTTCTTCGCCACTTTCAATTCTCTTAATCGCCATTTTAATTTGTAGACTTACTTCAAACTCAGGATCATCCTCAGCCGCCTTTAAGGAATTTAGCGCACTGTCATCACCGACTTCGTATAAAAACATCGCCGCTCGCCAACGGACCAATTTGTTCTTATCCTTTAACGCTTCAATCATAGCCGGAATTGCTTTAGGGTTACCGAGGTCAGATAAGCAATCACCGGCTGTTCTTCTTACGGTCACTGATCGATCTTTTAAGCCTTTATAGAGATATGGAAGAACCGCCTCATCCTCAATCATTCCTAAATAGACAACAGCAAGGCGGCGGATTGATGTATTTTCATCGTTTAACGCCATGGCGAGTAAAGTGATGTCTTCTTGTTTTGGAATCATTTTATCAAGGGCTGCATAGCGAGTTTTCCAATCGTCACCCTTAAATGCTTCTGCCACTTCTTCTGAAGATAATTGCACGCGGATTGGACGTTCCTCTGCTTTTTGAAATGCTGCTGTAACTAATTCGTCTAGACGTTGTTGGTCGTAAGCTGCTGCAATCTCTTCGGTTACTTCCTTGGCAACTTCCTCTGCATCACCATAGCGTACGCCAAATTCTTTCCATTGCCGCTCTTTTACTAGATTATCAGCAGCAGATTGAGCTTTTAGAATTGCTTCCTTAAAGCGATCTGGAAGTCCAAAGCGTTTTTCGCCATCACCGTCTTCAATTTTTATTTGGATCGGAATTCCCCGAAACATGTGAACGAACACTTTTAGTTCACCAAATGTATCAGTAGGTCCGCTTTCTTCCTGATTTACGACTTCAGCTTTTTCGCCAAAGATTCCGCGAACTTGCGGTAAAATTGTTTTCCAATCCATTTTCGGATGACGCTCAAGCGCAATAAAGTTTGTCACTTGATAAACACCTGTCACACCGTCAATTTCTAGTAGTGATTTTAAGTAGTCAGGTGCCATGTCTTTTTCGTCTTTTTTAAAGTTATAAGACTGGTTGTTAGGCAGATTTGTATCTAAGTTAATTTTCATGGAATTCGGACTAGGTGTTGGTTCAATAGAAACTAGCTTCATAAAAAAACACTCCTTTATTTGTTACTTTAGTTCTGATCGTAACATATAAAAAATTCAAGCTCCAATTTCTTGCTTGCTGAAGCATCCATTTTGATCAATTTGGTAGATTGGATAGTAAGCTACTTCCAAGGTCGATTTTTTTCAGATAAAAACCCCAGGCAATCTCTAGTCAACTCCACATTTTTATCATAAAAAAGACCAAACCCTACTGGATTTAGTCAAAAAATAGATTTTTTCGCAAAGAAATTAAATTTTGCTTTTATTTAATAAAAAGTTCAACACTTTTTTATCAATTTTCCCTTGTGGTTGCTGGCGTTCTTCAAAGTTTTCGGTCAAAATAAATTGATTTAAGCCTTCAGTAAGATCTTCTGCTCGACATGCGTCTATTTTTAGATAGCCTAATGCTTGTAGCGCTTTACTCATTTCTACTAATGTTGTTTCATCAATGTCTATGATGTCTTCTGGAGTGGGTTTGCTAAAGTAGAGCTGTTGTAATTCATAGATGCGAATAAGCTCTTTGATTGGATCAGGATGATCATCAACGCGAAGGTCAATTGCCCTGTCATTATAACCACCGTACCCACCTTCCTCTTTTACAATAAGGAGTGCTGCAGACTGTTTCCCGCGAGAGTCACCACCGGCCTCTTGTGCTGCATCTAAAGCAGCTAATAGTCGCTCAGCTAACGACCCTGTTGCCGTTTCGAATGTAGTAGCCATTGCGTTAACAGTAGCTTCACTTACTAAAATGTTTCCTTGTGCGGCAAAATGTTTACCGGCTATCCCACCAGCCCATTCAAAACATTTCTCACCTGTAAACGTCGCGGCATTTCCTTTTCCGTCGACAATGCCAACTTGGCGTAGTGCTCTGTCCTCATCTTCAGCAGTTAATAGATCGATCGTTTCTTGTGCGGTTTTACCAGCGGCCATTAGATCAAGACCTAGTGGACCGTATGTAGTATTTGCATACGATTGGGTTGCGACTGCACCTACACCCGCTTTCGCCCATGGAACAACCGCGCCCACACCTAAAAATTTGGATTGGACCGCAATTCCTAACTCTTCTGTTTCTGGGTCATACCCAACAATTGAAAATGTTGCAACAAGGTCTTTTTGCTTCATCGTCTTCACCTCTTATTGGTTTTTAGTTTTTCGATTCCTGCCTTACAAACACCATAAGGTAACCAACTACAGTCTTTACATAAATAATCTAAATCATCAGGTTGAACTTTCAGTGCAGTCCACTCAACGAGTTTACTTTTGCGATACAATTTATTTTTTTCAAGCTGTAAGTGCTCAATAACTTTTTCATCCATCGTTTTGACATGCTCGTCTGAACCAACGCTAGCAATACAAATCGTTCCGCCATTATGGGGACATGCAGTACAAGCATCATCTAATGTAGCAACGACGCGAATTGGAAAGTCATTCGCATCATCGCGAATTTCTTCGACGATTGAGCCCATCTTGACAACAAATTCAGGACTGTATCCCATCCCTTGAAAGCCGTGGACACATAATAAATGATGTCCTCTCAATGTTCGTTCCATATATCCTCCTATAAAAAATGACTATTAGACATACTACTCATCTTATCAAACTATTAATAATATTTCGACGTTCGTATAGATATTCCTACTAAAAATACTGTTTTTCTTGTTATTTTAGTCATTTTCATAATTGATCAAGCTTTGGATATGTCCCTCTAGATATAGTTTAATGCAACTAAATTAATATCAGCGGATTATAAAAAGAGTTACAACCATTTAAAGTTGTAACTCTATCATTTAGCTATTTGTTATAAACCGGTGCTTCTTTAGTATAACCGCTAATAATCCGATAAAGCATGTCCCCATCCATTTTAAGCGGAGTGAGTCCATTTTCGTGAAATAATTCGTTTGTATTTTTGGTTGGGAAATGGATCGATCTATTTACATAGTCTTTAAAAACTTCTAGTGGTTTATTAATAGAAAGTTCAAAATCTGTTAAATGGGGTGCTTCTTCAATGGAAGCTAACCTTAAAGTTTGGTAGTCAAACACATCTTTAATCATTTCAATGACAAATTCATTTGTTGGCGGATTTGGGTTTGTTAGATGATACACAGTTTTATTTATCCTATGTTTCATGGCCAACAACAGAGCTTGTACAACATAATCAACTGGAACAATATTGGAGACTGTATTTTTATCTACTAGTAATCTCACAGCTATTTCCTTATTCAATCGAATAGAACGTTTTTTTAATAGTTGAACTGCTTTTAAGATCCCATACATCCCAAATGTTGTGTTTGCTTCACCGGTAATGGAGTTCCCAACGATGATCGAAGGACGCATAATTGCGACATGAAACGTATTACTGTACCCCATCACAGCGTGCTCACTATGACATTTGCTTTCTTCATAACTATTAACAAATCTTGTATTTAAAGAGTATAATTCCTCTTGACCTCTAGTTTGATTACCTAACGTATATGCAGTGCTCACATAGATAAATTTTTGAGCGTTAATTTCTTTTACAAATTCTAAACAAAAGTTTGTGCCGTCGAGATTTGTTTTGAAAATTTCGTCTCTTAGCGATTCATCAAAGGAGAGAAAAGCGGCATTATGAAAGAAGATATCTATTTTACCAACAAGATTTTGAACTGTTTGATTACTCATACCTAATCTCGTTGTTTCTAAATTTCCCTCGCAAAAATGGACTAGGTGTCTTTGTGTAATTGGTAATTTTTCCAGTAATGCACTAGCTTTTTTCTTACTGCGAATTAATAAGTAAACTTGATGGCCCTCTCCCACTAAGCCTTTTACAAGTTCAGTCCCTAAAAATCCAGTTGCCCCTGTAATAAATACGTTCATTTCCTTATCAATTCCCCTCTAAAAAAACTAATGTCTCATTATCTTAACATAAGGAGAAGTTACTGCATAAAATTGTTTTTTGGCATTTTAACTAATTTGATAATCCTACTTAAAAAACACAAAAAAATTACAACTGGTTAGTTGTAACTCTTCTCAAAGAAATACTATTTCTTTAAATTATTCTTTGCTAATTTAATCATTTCACTCACCATATGGCCACCAATTTCACCACCAACTTGGCCTGCTTGTTTTGAGGTAAGTGTGCCGTTATACCCTTTCTTGAGCGGAACATCTAACTGTTTTGCGACTTCGTATTTTACGGACTCAGGTGAATTTTGACTAACGTTATACCCTTTTTGTTCCATCACTTCAGCTTTAAAACGATTTACCTGTTGAGCTGCTTCTGGTACAAGTAATCGTCGCCGTCTTTTCGCCACGTTACTCAACCCCTTCAAAATCTGTATAAAAGACAGGGTTAATTAATGACGAAGTAGTAAAATCCAATTCTTCAATGTCATGACCATTTGCATAGTACATAATTTCTTGCTCTATTTTGAGTAGATCATCTTCAATACCAGCTTGGGACTGGTTGTTCACTTGGAGTTCGCTTAATTGGTTTTTTAGCATTTTCCGCGTTTCAGTTAAAACATATAGCCGTTCTAGTTTTTCAAAATATGTTAAGGGTTGCTGGTCCATGGTGCCCTCCAATTGTTTTCTTATAGTTTGCGCATTTAAAATAACTGTTATTCGCTAAACGACAATTGTAGGAAGGCTGTACGTCAAAATGCAAATAAAGGCTGTCCCATGCAAAGTATCAATCACCTCGTCAAAAATGACAGCGTCTACACTATAATGTATAGGATCACGTCGAGGTGGATTAACACTTTTAGGACAGCCATTACTTCTTAGTTCAATACTAATTGACCGGTACTTTTATATTCTTCAACAAGCTCGTTAATATGCTTATCGATGTTTTCTCGCCAAATTTGTGCTTCTGCTTCAGTCGTAGGCGCTTCAAAATTCTTCTCAATATACTCCTGTAAGTAACCATCTCTTGTCAGATAATTTGTTGTCCAAAGCTCATAATACTCTTCAACAGACATCTCTAACTGTGCAGCCTGAGTTTCGAAAAATTCTGTATCACCCTCTTGATCGATTCCAGGGTAATATAACTTCTTCATGTAATCTATTCCTTGTTGGTTAATAGTAATGCCAAGCTTTTGTGCTTCAACAATAATTATTTCTTCCTTGAGATACATTTCAACATATTTCTCTTCATATGGATATTGAGTTAAAATATGTTTTACTTTAATTTCTTCTCCAGCTACGATTGCAACAACGTCCTCATGGTTGTTCGTTGCTCCAGCACAACCACTGACAATGAATGTTAGTAAAAGAATAAAAACTAATTTTTTAATGAGAAATCCTCCTTATTTTTCAAAAATATATTGTTTCTTACGCAGGTTTTAGATCATTACAATCTTATCATTTTTTTTCATATTTAGACGAATGAATATGTCTCTTTTCAATGACAAAATAATTTGTTTTGTTACGGGGAAATTAACGATAAGTCAGAGAAAAAGGTGGTATATTCAATATGGAAATGAACGAACTTCGTGATCAAATTACGATTGAAGATGACGATGGGAATGAGAAAGATTATAATGTTGAGGCGTTATTTGACATGGCAGATGATTCATATGCACTGCTTTCATCAAGTGAAGAAGTAATTTTAATGCGGATCGAGGAATATGAGGATGAACAAACGTTGGTAGGCGTTACAAATCCTGAAGAAAAAGCATCGATTTTAGCAGCTTATGCTCTTGCGGTTGAAGCTGACCGTGAACCTAATATCATTTCAGACTAATAATACATGGTGATGAACGAGTATTGGCCGTAGAAAGGTTAATACTCGTTTTTTGTTGGGAAGTATGTAAGAGTAAGAAGTTAATAAATTTTTACCTACTGCGTCCAATCCGTTTCTTTCTCTTAAAAACAACAGAAATAAACCAAAAGCAAATTGTTAGTTATTTCCTTTTTTTAAAATATTTTATCAGGATTGCTTGCTCAGCAAAAGCACAAAATACGTTTGTTCCAAAAAACAAATACGTGGAGGTCATCATCTATGAACACATATAACCAAGGAATGCAACAAATTAACGAATGTCGTCAATATGCGCAACAATTAATTCAGCAAACACAACAAGGTAGTCAGCAATACAAACAAATGTTACAACAGGAGCAACAAAACGTCCAAATGTTAGAGCAAATGATCCAACGTGAGCGTCAAGCGACTCAATTGATCCAACACACGCTTCAAGGGCATGATCAAGCGATCCAACAATGCCAACAAATAATTCAAACTTGTAACCAGTTAGAGCAGGAAATTAGAAGCCAAGGAAGCACAACAATAAGCTATGGTCATACTTCTACTCCTTCGTATCAACCAATGCAACATCAAACTCATCAAATGATGAACCAAATGAACATGCAACAACATCAACAATCGCCTTACCAATCAAGCAACTATTCTTCACAACAACAATAAATTTTTAAAAATGGCTGTCCCAACAAAGTACCAGTCGCCTCGCCTACTATAATAGATATTGTACAAACATACACTTCTCTATTTAGTCTGACTGTGAGGTGCTCTGACACTTATGGGCAGCCTCTTTATCTTGATACATATTGATTTTCGCTAACCCAAAAACGCCATGGGTAATCTTTGGCTTCACCGCTATTATCAATTCCAATTCTAGGCCCACTCAAAATCAATTGAGGTTGTTTTCCCTCAGCTATATATAATGGCGGTTGAGTTAGCGGATGTCCGTAATCCTCTTTTGTAATTGCTAATGCCTTCGTAAGTTTTCCTGGACCATTTGTTAAGTCCTTCTCTTTTTTTACTTTCTCGCGACGAAAATACATTAGTTCAATTCCATCAACTGGTTCAATGGCTCGAATTAAAACGGCTTCTGGCCTTCCAAGTTCACCGCTAACAACATTAACTAAGCAATGGGTGTGCATGACATATGTGTAAGTAATACCGGCTGGACCGAACATGACTTCGGTTCGCGGTGTACGACGATTGCCGAAGCTATGTGCAGCTCTGTCGCCTGGACCAATGTATGCTTCAGTTTCAACGATCCACCCTGATGCAACCCCCTCTCTAGTTTCTTTTACAAGCAATTTCCCTAAAAGTGATTGCGCTAATTGAAGCGTCGGTTGTTGATAGAAGGCCAGCTCTAGTGGTTTATATTGCATTGCAAACACCTCAATCATTTATCGTTTCTAAATTTAGAGTTCCTCTTAGCGTTTGTATTTAAAGGCGAATGTATTTTCAACCATAAATAAAATCGGGCTGTCCCTTAAAACACAGGGCATCGCGGCGTGCTGCGAAGCATTTGCCTCACTTATCATTTGAATATTGTTTCAAGACATAATACAAAATTCCAGTAACGACAAATGTAACAAATCCAGGTGAGTAGGAAACTGGCAATATTAGATAAATAATTAGTCCAATGAGCACACAACTAAAACCAATGATGTTATAACGATAGCTTTCGTTCCCAAGACGTTCAAAATCTAAATCGGTTAGCACTGTTTTTTTAACGAACAAAAAATCACTGACAATGACAGCAGAGAGCGGGATGATAAAGGCACCTAAAAGGGTTATGTACACTTTCGCATCATTCACAAGGGTTGGAAAAGCACTTAAAGTAATCGCGGCAAGCCCAAAAACGAGCGCACTTCTAACCCGCCCTAGCCTAGGGATACTATTTAATAAGCTGTAGCCTCCGGTGTAGGCATTAGATAAATTAATTGAGATCATCGAAGCAATAGCCGCCACAAAAATAATGAAGATAAAAAACGGCGACTCGGTAAGTTGTGTTGAAATAACATATGGGTTCCAGCTACCAGCTAATGTTGCTGTGTAAGCTCCTAATATAGCAGTAATCGAAAAACCGATGACATTACCAACATATAAGCCACCAAAAGCTTGTTTTGGTGATTTTGCATATCGGGCCATATCTGAGGCAGAACTTACTCCAGAAACATATTGAACAAAGGCTAAACTTGCAAAGAAAAGCATTGTCCCGATTTGATTTGTCCCTTCCTTTTTCCAAACGTCACTAAACGTCATTCCAGCATCAGTGACGGAAATGAAAATATAAAGCATAACAACGCCGCCCAGAAATAAAACGGGTAAAAAGTCTTTTGTGATTTTTTTTACAGCCTCAAAACCGATCAGTGCAAGAGTGGCCATAATTGTGGCCATGATTAATGCCAGCGGCACAAATCCAACCTGGTATCCTAAAAATCGTTCAATCATTTCCTTTAGAAGATAAGTTCCTCCTATTGTTTGGACACTAAACCAATAAAGCGAAGTCAGGGTACGAACAGGTGAGGCAACGAAACGTGCACCTCTTATACCCATGATTGATCGAATTGCATATTGAGCAGGAATGCCATATTTCGCTCCAGGTAACGCTAAAATCGATACAAATAAAAAAGCAGCAGCAGCGCCAATGACCGTAGATAACACAGCATAAAAAAAAGACAGTCCACCTTCCAATACAGCTAAAGCAGGAACAAGGAAGTTGCCGGCGTTTACAGAAATAGCCACTTGGATCATTGCATACTCGATAGAAGTAGTTGTCCTTAAATGCTTTGGCACAGCTTCTAACCCGAAGCGTTCAATGACAGATTTTTTTTCAATTGTTTTTACAGCCTCTCCCATCTTAGCCTCCTATTGATTGAGTAATGGAATAGATATCCAAAGGTTGATGAGCAAAGAAATCCGGTTGTTCTACTTTTGTCACCTCGATTGAATCAAAACCCCAATCAACCCAAGCGATTTTTACGCCTGCTTGCTTACAGGCCAAGATATCCCGTAATTCATCCCCTACATAAAGTACTTCAGAAGCTTTTAATCTATGATTTTTCAAGAATTTTTTAATAATCTTGTCTTTTCCAAAAATTGATGCTGCTAATATTTCACTAATATTGTCTACCTGATTATTTTGAAGTGATTGTTTAATATTTTCTTCTGTATTTGATGAGATAACCGCTAATTTATAATTATCTTCTTCAAGCTTTGCTAATAACTCCTTTATACCGGGAAACAAGCGCAATTGTTGTGTCCCCTCTTTATAAAGAAGTAGAAATTCGATAAACGCAAACGGTATTTTATGCAATGGAAAGTTCATCATACGGCAACGGTCAGCTATCGAGTATTTTCTTAATTCCTCGATTTGTTCCCTACTTAAGTTTTGGAACTGGTATTTTTCTGCTAATTGATTGATTACTTGGATTGAAAAATCCTTCGAATCAACTAGAGTTCCATCAAAATCGAAAATAATATATTTTAACAATTTATTTCTCCACTCCCTTTTAAAAATTGATGTTCCAGACGGTCTTAAGAGCAAACGTAAAAATCTCGTCTAATCGTCTACTATCGTTCTCTTTACCCTCGCTTAACTGATTGACTACTGCTGCTAGTCGGTTTATTTCTGTTTCTATGAATGTATTTAAAGAAGTGTAATTTGGTGTTCCGTTCTGCCCTTTTTTCAGAAGGATCAGCTCTTTTATTTGTTCCTTTATGTACGGATCACATAAATGGACAAGCCTTTGTAACTCTAAAGGCGGAAATGCAAATTCTTTCTCTAACGATAAACACATAAGAAGTGGTCGAATAACGTTAAGATACTGCTTTACTGATGTATTTCCCTTTAATACGATTTGATAATTACTAGTTGCCATTTTCAGATAATGATAAAAACATGCTTTTTGTGAAAAAAGTGAAGGAACGGCTTCTTTGATTATCGAAATAATTTTGATATTTTGCTCGTACACATTGGTTGAATGCAAACATTCTAACAATGTCGGATTTGATTTTTTTAGCAATAACAAGGCTTTATGGAGATCCCCAGCCATGAAGATCAAGCTGATCATTGATCGGCATAGAGATGACGTCGCTTTTTTTATGTATTGATAAATACGATTGAATTGGACGGATGTAAATAAAGCGAACATCATAGTCACTACTTTCAGTTTCCAGACCAGTAGCTCTGCTGCCTACTTCACATGCAAAAACAATTTTAACTTGATGTTCATTTTCAATTTCTCTTAACTGCTGGAAAATGACTTTTCTCATCTGTGATCACCATAGTTTATTAAATAGTAAAGACAGTGTTCGAGTGGGACACTGTCTTTTGTTCGTTCGTTTTTATTATACAATAAGAGCTTTACGCAATGGAGAAAACATGCTTATATTTTTCACCTTATCGACCTTTTAAAATAGTAACTCATACACTTCATTTAATTCATCAGCTCGTTTGTGGTCTTGTTCTTTTTTTGCGTACGTAATTTCGTTCTTTAAGACAAGATCTAGGACAGCTACATCCGCTTCATTTAAATCGTTAACAAATTCACTTTCGTTTTTGTACTGATTTTCTTTAAGCATCGTATAAATTTTTTGGCAGCTTGGGTATTTCTCTGTATAGTTTGATAGTGATTCTCGTAAATAGCCTAAAGTAACGTCCATATGAAAAGCCTCCTAAATATTATGTTTTTCGCAATATGTATCAACAATATCTTCTAATTGACTTAATTCAGGAAATTGCCCCGAGAAATTAAAGACAATTTCTTCAATAAATTCACCATCTTTTGTAACGTGAATGGCTCCAGCTTGATTTATAACGCTGAATTCTGGTTCAAAACGATACCCATTTCGATCAATTGCGCCCAACGAAAACAACTCCTTCATTTATTTCGTTCCACACTATTATTATGACTCACTAATGGAAAATTTATTGAAGTCCCACAAAACTAAATATTTAATTGAAAAATAATGCATATTAGAACTGTATCAAGAAAGGGGGATTAATTATGGAATTTATGCAAAGGGAAGCTTTATTAACTGAGATGAATCACTCTCTCAAAAAAATGTTGGAAAAATATGACCTTGATGATGTTGGTATCTTTCAAGAAGAAGGTGAAGGAAACCGTTATTATCTAGGTTATACAGTCAGGAAAAACGGCGAAGTGTATATGATACACCAAGCCTTCAAAAAAAATGACGAAGGTGATTTAGCTCCACAAGAACAAACGTGGGTCATCGAATGTGAAGATGGAGACTCAAGAGGATACGAAAATCTTGATGCTGTTTTTTCGCATTTAGAAACAGGAATTCAACATTAAACTGTATATGAGGATCACCTAAGATCGAAAAGATATTTCGCTTCGCTCTTATCCAGTTCCTGTATAAGAGGTGAACGATAGAAATCGCCGAAATAATTGCACAGAAAAAGGCTGCCAAATGGCAACCTTTTTCTAATTAATTAATAACCGTGGCCTACGTAAGAAGCCCCAATAATTACTAAAAGAATAAACAATACTACGATTAACGCAAATCCTGCACCCATGTGTGATCTACTCCTTTATATTAGTTTAGTGGAAATTTTGTTATATCCACCTTCGAAGTTACTATATTCAAATGTGGTCAATGTGTATGGGCCATTGTCCTAATATTAAAGTTTATCAACACTTGCCTAGATTGAACGGCTCTTAATAATAGCCATGACCGAATGGTGGTCTACCGTGTCCAAATGGCGGTCTGCCATGCCAATATGGGGGGCGACCATAACCGAATGGCGGTCTGCCATATGGCGCTCCATAATAGCCATGATGAAACCCGTATCCTCCACCGAATGGCATTCCGAAACCTCCCACTGGTGCGCCAAAACCTCCGCCAAATGGCGCTCCAAAGCCTCCGGCACCAAATGCTCCGCCCAATGCTCCACCTAAAAATAATGGTAGTGCGGTAGCCCCTAATAACGGTAGTACCCTTTGATCATTTGGATCAAAATCTCTATATTGTTCGGATCCTATTTGGTACGAATAAGGATTAATTCCTGTACCTTGCTGGTAGTGATCATACATGTTCATTCCTCCTTGGTTGTTATTCGTAATATTCTATGTAGTCGTCTATAAATAGAGCAAGTACCCAGCCGCCTAGATTTTAATGGAGGTAGTTAAATGTGGATTAAAAACACCATTCCTAGTATACTTATGTTAGATAATACGAAAGGTAGTGTTACCTATGGATATCTTTACATTCCCGGATAAAGCTGCAGGTGGCTTTGGGTATGCTTATTTAATGATGGCGTTTCTTTTTATCGTTGCGAAAATAAGCTTATCAAGATTGAAAAAAGCGGATCAAAAAAGCAAAGAAGAAGTTGCACGTATTGAAATGGAAATGAGTCAACATAATAACGCAAAATAACGTTGACACTACAAAACTTACCTATTTCAAACGAGGTTCATGAAGGTGAGTTCCTATGCAAAACAAGGTAAGTTTCTTTGCAATACAAATAAGAGGATGACTCAACCGTATCGCTTCCCTCAAGTTTTTCATGTATGCCAATAGAATTGAAATTTTCATTTGGCACAGAGCACTTGAGGTGACGGACGTTGAGTCACCCTCATTTTATTTTTAGTAGTATTGTTCATTCTTTTGTTATACTAGCCTCAGTATCTTCGTGAGCAACCTTCTCTAAATAATAACTGACAAGTTCAGGATATTCCTCGATCTCTTTTCTTCCCTTGTCACTTATTACATAAATACCTCGCTTAACTTTGTCAAACCAACGATAAAAATTTTTCGTTAAAATGGACGAAGTTTTCTCACCCGTCCCCATATCACGCAAACTTTTCGGAGATAACGGACCATAGCGTTCCAGGTAAGCCGCGATCTGGATGCAGTTTTCTTTGTAGGCAGTCATAATTTTTGTACGGGTACTGCCGCCAACATTGTAATCTGCACTTCGTCCATTTATTTCCTTCAGTAGACCAGCTCTTTTTCGTTTGTTTTGACGCATGCTTTTTTTTCGATCAAATGAAGTCGGATGAAACAAAATCTCTGTTTTTTTTCGGTTTCCTGAAAATGAAACAACAATTAATCCTAGCTCTAGCCTTTTAAGTAAATGGCAAATATCGGTCCAACGTTTTGACCTTAGCTTGTACTTAGGCTTAGGTATCGCAATATAAACATGATCTGTTAGACGCTGCCGCTTTGTAGCTTGGACAAGGAGCTCAACATTTAATGTAAGTTTTAATTCAATTACAACTAATTCATCGCCTTTTACTGCTGCGATATCGCAGTCGTTAACCTCTCCATAAACCTCAAATCCTTCTTTTGTAAAATACGTTTGGATTGGTTTATATAAGTCTACCTCTGCTAACTTCTTCTTTTCTGCCATAAATATAAACACCATCCGATGCCAGTAAGTTTAATTATTTCTCCATTCTACCATTATTTTATTAGTTTATGAGATTTTCCATAATAAAAAGTCATGCTGAGGAAAAAGCTTATTGTCATACGAGGAAAAGCTTAATACTTTTCAATCGTCTTCAAGCTATCTGTAACTTGTTAATGCTTGTCGAAAGGCCTTCCCATGTCAAAAGCACACCATAATCTCCTGATTAAACTGCACCCCAATTGTTAGACACAAATTACTGGTTGGGTGCAGGTCAGATTTGGTGTGCTTTTTTGGTGACTATAAAAGTTTTACTGGAAGCTATATCATTAAAATCTCTCGTATGTCGTCTTCTGTGAGTGCAGCAGTAGCTTTCTCATCTGGATCAATGATCTGTTCGATAAGGTCACGCTTTTTTCCTTGAAGTTCATCAATTTTTTCTTCGATTGTGCCTTTGGTGACGAGCTTAATAACTTGGACGGCATTTGTTTGACCGATGCGGTGAGCACGGTCTGCGGCTTGCTCCTCGACAGCGGGATTCCACCACAAGTCGTAGAGGATCACAGTATCGGCACCCGTTAGATTGAGCCCAGTACCGCCTGCTTTTAAAGAGATGAGGAACAGATCACGCTCGCCTGAATTAAAACGAGAACAGATTTCTACTCTTTTTTCTGATGGAGTTTGGCCATCTAGATAGAAAAAGGATCTTCCTTGTGCAACTAATTCACTTGAAATAATTCCAAGCATTTTCGTGAATTGCGAAAAAATTAATACTCTTCTTCCAGAAAGCTTTGCCTCCGCTAAGATTTGCATGAGTAGCTCAAATTTCGCGGAACTTCCTTTATAGCCGTCAACAAATAAGGCTGGATGACAACATAGTTGTCTAAGCCGTGTTAAACCGGCGAGAATTTTGATCCGATTTTTTCGGAGTGTGTCCTTGTCCAAATGCTTTAACGTATCATGTCTTAGCTTTGCTAAATAGGCAGCGTATAACTTCTTTTGTTCAGGGAGTAATTCGATCCGTTGTGTCAATTCAACTTTTTTTGGAAGCTCTAAAAGAACGTCCTCTTTCATTCTTCGTAGCAAAAATGGACGAATCCGCCTTGCAATCGTTTCTCTTGTAAGGTTGCTATATTGCTTTAGCCCTTGGAATAACTCAGGAAAAACGACATGATAAATTGACCACAGTTCCTCTAGTGAATTTTCAACAGGTGTACCAGTGAGGGCGATGCGGAAATCTGCTTGGATTTTCTTCGCGGCCCTAGCTGTTTGTGTTACAGGATTTTTAAATGCTTGTGCCTCATCAAAGAAAACGGTATGGAACGTGTATTTTTCAAACCACTTAATATCTCTGCGTAATAACGGGTAGGAAGTGATGAGAACATCAATACTGGTTATGTCCTTTTGCAGCTTCATTCGCTCTGTTTTATCACCATCAATGATAACTGCTTGGATTTCTGGCGCGAATTTCATGAATTCGCTAAGCCAGTTATAGGTCAAAGACGATGGGCAAACGATTAAGACTGGAATTTTCTTTTTACGAATAACCGAAAGCTCGGATACGATAAACGTAATGCTCTGCAGCGTTTTTCCAAGCCCCATGTCATCGGCGAGAATTCCGCCAAAACCAAAGCTTGCAAGTTGCTTCATCCATTTGTAGCCAGTCGCTTGATAATCCCGTAAAATCGATTGTAAATTCTCAGGTACTTCAAACTCGAGTCGTTTCGGGTCGCTAATTTTTTCTAAAAACAGCCGAAATGATTTTTCGATCGTGAATAAGTTTTGATCATGAACAGCATCAAGGATTTGTAGACCTTTGACAATTGGTACATTCAAAGTGCTTTCGAAATCTTCTTTTTGAATTGGCAGTGCATGTAAAAACTGATTGATTTCGTTAAATTCTTTTGCTTCTAACGACATTAGTGATCCATTAGGTAAGCGATAGTACTTCCGTTTTTCTTCGAGGGCAGCAAGTACCTCGCGTATTTCGTTCTCTGGAATACCTTCAAGTTCGAATTTGAATTCCAGCCAATTGGTCCGCTCTTTTTTTAGCTTTACGCGGATTCTTGGAGGTGTATTCCCTTTGAAGATCCGCATTTTTACAGCTGTTGTTGCATAAATTTGGACAAAACTTTGCATCTTTGGAACAACATGATATAAAAACTCATACTCCAGCTCTTCATTATGCAGCAAATAGCCGCCGTCCGTTTTTGCAAATTCGCTATCCTCCATCCACTCCAAAATCGCTTCTTCTTTTTCGATATCCCTGATTAGCATTGTGGCTGCTTTCGGTTCGCGATTTTCCAGAGGGTTTATAACAATTTGCTCATAATGGAATTCTAGCCCTGCAAGAAGTCGATTACTAACACGATCCAAATAGAGTTTGGCAACCAAAGGCGACTTAACTAGCTGCTCGGAAATAGCAGTAGAAATATGAACAGCACCTAATTTTTTTAAACCTGGGACGACTTTTTCAAGGAAAAAGTGAATTTGCTCTTCAGAGATGGGAATTCGATTGGTTGATGAGACATCTAACATCTGCTTTAAATCGGCCAGTCGTTTGCAATCGTCATTTTTCATCTTAATTAAGCTACCACCAGCTAGGACATAGCTATATGACGGAAACACGATCATGTCCTTCAACCCTTCGACCTTCAGTTCATAGCCCCTACCATCGGCCTTACCAAAGTCAAACTGTAATGAAAGCTCGTTTTCCGAAAAGTGTAGGTTGTGTCTCTTTCCGTCGTACTCCAACTTCACCAATGGTGTTTGTTTAAGCAGTGGCAGAAGCCTGTCCCAAGAAGAAGAAGGAATTAGTAATAGTTGCGGCTTACTTAAATCTTTTTTTCGATCCGCTAACTCCTCAATAAATACCTTTTCATCAGCAATCACTTGGATGAGTTCCAATAGGACGGCATTCGTATCTTTTTGAAAGCAATGAAGATTTGGGTCGTACGTAAAGGAATGAGATAGTATGCAAGACTGTCCGCCCTTCACCTGTTCAAGAAAAAATCGGATATCTTCTATTTTCACTCCAAAAATCGAGATCTCTATCCCGAGCAGCTCTCGCTTACCGAAAGTGACCGGTTTACAAGTGAATTCAGTATCAAGCACTTGTCTTTTTTCAAAATGAAGTTGGTGACAGCTTGAACGACCTTCTTGATCATCAAATATGGTTAACAAGCCTTTCGTTAAGGGATTTGACGAAATGTTGAAACTTGGAGTCGTTGCTTGCCTTTGTTTGGCGTTAATCGCTAATAATACAGCTGCGATATGCTGACAATCCTTATTAAACGAAGCAAGCTTCGGGCAGCTACAGGTCTTATTCAGGCTTCCGCTTTCAGCCTTTTCAATCGTGACATGGAATTCTTCTTTTCCTGTAACCGTTGCACTACAATGATCGAGACTAAAATTATTAAAGATTACTTTATTAGCACGATGAAAAGAATCTCCTCTTTTAAAGGAGACCGTTCCACACATTTCTTCTATGATTTTTTTATTTAACTTTATATCCAAACGCCTCACTCTTTCCTGAGGTTATCTTATAAATACTTGCTTGGCGAAGGCGCAACAAGCTAAATTTAATTGTACCATAATTGGGAGAAATCTTGTTTACCAACGCTTTTGAAAAAAACTCTCCTTCGACCAACTGGGAGGGATTTCACTGTAGAGAGATTTAGAAGGACTTTACACTGGTTGCAGAGTGCTTAGAAACAAGCTAGATCTTTCGAGGAATTCTATAAGAGGTGTATGTATGTAAGACAAAAACCTTGCTCTGCTTCGGACTACTTTACTTCTTCTAGGTCTAATACTGTCCAAACCTTGCTCGGGTTCAGACTACTTTGCTTCTTCTAGGTCTAATACTGTCCCAACCCAGCTCTGCTTCAGACTACTTTACTTCTTCTGAGCCTGATCCTGTCCAAACTTGGCTCTGCTTCGGACTACTTTGCTTCTTCTGAGTCTGATCCTGTCCAAACTTGGCTCGGGTTCGGACTACTTTACTTCTTCTGAGTCTGATCCTGTCCAAACTTGGCTCGGGTTCGGACTACTTTACTTCTTCTAGGTCTAATACTGTCCAAACCCAGCTCTGCTTCAGACTACTTTACTTCTTCTGAGCCTGATCCTGTCCAAACTTGGCTTTGCTTCGGACTACTATGCTTCGTCTTAGCCTGATCCTGTCCAAACCCAGCTCTGCTTCAGACTACTTTACTTCTTCTAGGTCTAATACTGTCCAAACCCAAATAAAAAAGGACTCTAAAAAGAGTCCTTCAATAATTATGCTTTGTTAACGTTAGTAGCTTGGAGACCGCGTTGGCCTTGCTCTGTGTCAAATGTTACTCTTTGACCTTCGTCTAAAGATTTGAAGCCGTCGCCTTGGATAGCTGAGAAATGTACGAATACGTCTTCTCCACCTTCAACCTCGATAAAACCAAAACCTTTTTCTGCGTTAAACCATTTTACTGTACCTTGTTGCATGTGTGTTTCCTCCTGATGTGGATTTATTATCCACGATTTATTACTATTGTTGCTCAATTTGATATCAAAGGCGAAAAGTTTACAACTTATTCATTTCCATACCACCGAACAAAAATAATTCTTACTTAGAGTAACATAGAAAAATTGGAATAGCAAATTTTATTGACAGTTTATTTTTTCATATGGCCCTTAATGGCTATTATTTATCTTTACTTTAGATAAAAATTAACGTCCTCGCCCTTACTGCTGTATGAGAAAAGCATTTTTGGAAGGATTACTGTTTTATGGAAAAAAAAATTATTTTTTTCTACTAAAATTAATGTTTATTTGTTCAATTTTTTGTGAAAATTCTATCACTATAGTCCCCCCCCCTATGTACAGATTGTTCCTTTTTTATTATAATTTGGAAGTCTAGTTGATTGAACAATCTTAAAACAATTGTTCAAGTTCGGATTGGGGGAAATATGAAAAAAACAACAAAAGTCTACTTATTCCTGTCACAAATTGTATTTTTACTGCTTTTGCCAACCTTATTCCAATTAACTTCTTACCTACACCCGCTTGTCATTGGTGTTGTTTGGTTTTGTTATACTTTGCTCGTTTTATATGTTGTGTGCGTTATACAACATGAAAAAATCGTCGTTTCAAGACGTAGCCTTCATATGATTGCGTTTCTTTATTTAAGCGGACTAATCGTCCTCCTATTTTTTAGACCAGCAAACCAAGAATACGGTTCGATCAATCTCGTTCCGTTTGAAACGATTCTCTATTATCTTTCTGGAGAGGTCAATTTTTTAATAGCGTTTTATAATTTAGCAGCCAATATCGGTTTATTCATTCCATTCGGTTTGTATTTTTGCTATATAAAAATAAAACCCAATTTAAATTCTCTTTTCATGGTTGCAATATGTTCGATTTGTGTAATCGAAGGTCTTCAATATCTCACAAAAAGAGGTAGTTTAGATATTGATGATCTCATCCTTAATGTATTTGGAGTTTTAGTTGGCTTTTTCATTTACCCACTTATTCAAAAGGTCTTTGTTCTTAAAAACGATTAGTGTGTTTCGTTTATAAGATAAGGCTGTCCCAATACTACTGCTGCCCTAAGTGATATGATCAGGGGAGTAAGTTTTGGAACAGCCTTAATTTTTTTATAAACGAGAAAAATGAAAAAAAACTACTCCATTTATGCATGTGCAATGAGTGGGAATTTAAAGTTCGTTGGTAAGCTCACTTTTGACGTTCTTATCTGGAAAATGTCATCCCTCGTAAGTAAAGCTGACATCATCGGATTTACATCCTCAAAGTTTGGCGTGAAATGAAAAACGACTTCGGTTGTTTTTTCAGTGGCAATTTCTCTTAATAGTTCTGTAAACGATACTGTTTGTCCGGCAAAAATACCATATACATGGAGTTTTTCGTCTGAATTTTTATAAATGACAACCGTATCTAACTGCTCTATGTAGTAGAAATCGTTGGCAAATACGTACACACCGTAAAATCCTAGAATACTCTCTGCTTTTTCAATATCAAAGCTATGAGAAGACTTTTTCTTAGTATAGTAATTTAAGATCATGTCTCTATCGCTTTGTATGTTCAGTTTTCGAGGTTGACTGTTCGTGATCATTGGCGTGACGCTTAGAGTATAGATTGTTTCTTGGACAGGTGTAAATCCATATTTTTTATAGAATGACGTTGATACACTCTCATCGGAAAACAGAAAAAATAAGTCGTATTCTCCCTCATATTCTGCAATAATTCTCATCATCAAACTTCCAGCAAGGCCTTGTTTCTGGTAATCAGGGTGCGTCATTACCGTTCCAATTTGAATCGCGTGTTTTTTTTCACCTTGAACGACCATCTCCATTTTACTAAACGAAACATTCGCAATAACTTTGTCTCCATCTAAATAGGAATAACATATATAGCTATCATTCCAAAACTGCTGTTTAAACCAAGGCTCAAAATCAATTTGAAATGTAAGTTTAGCTAAGTCATTAAAGCTAGCTCTGTATTTATCGTTTTCTTTATAATTTTTTATAAATGTATAAGTTCTCATTTTCTCTCCAATTCTGTTAGACTACTGAAGCTGAAAATTTAGTTGAAAACTCGTTAATCGCATTCTCATCTAATTTTGATACATCTTCAGTAACACCTTTGACTTTTTTTATAATCGCTTTTTCTATAAAATTCATTTTCGCAAACATAAACTCACCACCAAATAGTCCATTCGCTATTGAATGATTACGTAGTTCTTCTGGATAAGCAAGTTCAAATTGCGCATTTGCTTCGTCGCCTTCATGCATACAACAAAGGAAAAGACCGACTTTTTTTGTCATCAGTTCTTTCTCGTTTAGCTTAATAAACTTTGTTACTTTCCGTTGCATCATACCTGCGTGAATAGAACCTCCCAATATCACAGTCTCGTAATCCTTGATTTCAGGTAAATTTGTTTTCTTTAAATCGACAATAGTCACGTAGCCACCAAGTTTTTCTCCTAACATTTTTGCTGCTCTCGCAGTCGTCCCGTGCGATGACGCAAATATAATGACCGTTTTCATCATTTTCACCCTCTTATAATAATAAAAGTCCAAGTCACTTTCCTTGACTTTTTCCAAAAGACCTTTGTTTAAATTTACCATCAAAAGAATTAGGTGTAAATAGTTTCCTTTTTAGGTACCAGGCACCAATGAAAGTTCATTTTCACCAACAAGGATGATCTACACAAAACAGCCAATCGAAGAAAGTGAACTTTCATGTAGATACTATTTTACAGTGTAGACACCTATAGTAGTGGTGCCTGGCACCGCCATTTGTCAACTTAAATCAGCCTTACGCCCTTAGTCGGTTTGTTTAACTTTTCAACGTTCTCATTTCGTTCGCCACCATCAGATAGTTCTTCGGAGAATTCATGGTCATTGTTTTTTCGCTTTGAAGCTTTTATATCTCCTGGTGCTAAATTATTGTTGGGTGCAGCTTCATTGTTTAATTTGCTCATCAATTTAACCCCCTTTCTGTTATGTAGCTTTCCCAATCTGAATGAAACAAACAAAGAATGGAAAAATAACTGTAGTCATTCTATAAGGAGGAAGTAAGATGGCAAAACAAGACATGAAGCAATATAAAGTAACACGGGGAAAGGCCTCTGATAGCGGTATATCTGCCACTTATGAGTATACAAGTGGCAATAAGACAGGCAATAAGATAAAAGCTAGGAGGTCAAATTAGATGAAGGAAAAGGTAGATCAATGTAAAAATGAGAAAGAGTTAAATAACGAGGTTGATCAATTAGACCGAGAAATGAGTCTCGAAAATGTCCGTTTCGCAACAACGAATAATCGATATTTGAGTGAATATGAGGATGAAGAAGTTAAGTGATGAAATAAATAAATGAGCTTGGTAAACCAGGCTCATTGTTCATGTCTAATTTCTTTAACTTTCGTTTTTTGTTGTATAAAATAAAAAAACAGAAGCTACAAAGAGTGTAGCCCCCGTTCTTAGTTTAAGAGTTTGAGGGTTTTATTAGATTTAACAGACCTACTATCTATTTTTACTTTCGGAACAATTATTTTAAAGGTTGTCCCTTCCCCTACTACACTTTCAACAGCGATTTCCCCACCCATGACTTTAATGATACTAAACACAACCATTGTTCCAAGGCCAGTTCCCTTTTCTTTTGTTGAATAATAGGGAGTTCCTAATCTATCTAGCTGCTCGTGATCCATCCCACTTCCCGTATCCTCAATAATGACAATAGCACTTGTTTCTGTTTCTGCTAATTTAATTGTCAGTTCACCACCGTCATTCATGGCCTCAATGCCATTTTTAGCGAGATTGATTACGGCTTGGTGAAATTTTTGGCGTTCACCTAATATGTAAATGAGCTCACTTTTCTCAATGTTAATGTTTACGTTAGACATTGTTGCAAAAGGTGCTAAAACATTGACTATATAGTCTAGCTCTTTATTAACTTCGAGCATTTCTATGTTTTCTAATGAAGGTTTTGCGAACGTTAAATAATCCGTAATGATTTCCTCTGCCCTCTCTAGTTCTTCCAAAGACAATGTAATATACATGTTCTTCTTTTTTTCTGAAATCCCTCTTTCCTTGAGCAGTTGCAAAAATCCCTTTGTCACTGTCAATGGATTTCGTACCTCATGAGAAATACTAGCTGCAATCTCACTAACAATTTTTAGCTTCTCAAGTTTATTGAGCTCATTTAATAAAAGCCGATCTTTCCGAGTATTTTCGATAAAGGTAATAAAAAGAAGAGCTCCGAAGAATTGGGCAACAAACATTAATACTAAAGTCATTTCTCCTGTAACTGAAAGCTTAATATTTAGGCCGTACATGATCGTTCTGAAGATGATGATCCAAATAATTGAAACACCAATGGCTATTAATAATCTATCCTTTAAATTTTGCGACTTTGAAAATTTAGGAATGATAAACCACAATATACAGTATAGCGTTGAATACAAAATCATGTTTGCGTAAAACCCAATATCAAACCCCAAATAAAATCTGTAAACGATCGCGACAACTACTAAGAAAAACGCAACACGGCGCCCACAATATAATGCACCAACCATTAAAGGAAGCAATCTAAGATCTAGAATAATCCCAGGAGTAGGTGACAACGTAAAAGTCATACATAATATAATTGAGATTCCAGAAATGATACTTAAGAAAATTTCATTGGAGATTAGATTAATCCTTTTTTCAACATAACGGTGATAGACAAAAAATAATAGAAAGACAAATGATAAATTCAAAAGAAATCTTTCAAGCTCTATAATTAAACTCACGATTGCTAACTCCAATTCATATCAAATTAAAAGTCATTCTAATTAGAACATACTGAAGTCTGAAATTTATGTCAATTATCTATTCAAATACTGATGCTCCGATATTTGATAATTAAAACTACTAATATTATAAAGATAGAAACGCGTGTATCTAGAAGTTTTTTCCTTATAGCTAAATATACCTACACCCTATGACACAACATATTCACAATTATTCTTTTAAGCATTTACGGCTTTATAGGTAAAGTAAAAAGAAGCGCCCCTATCACTGACAATGCCCAAATACCTAATAGGATTTTGGCTGACAAAAGTGAAGGGGTAGCTTCTTTTTCGTTTATTCAATACCAATTTTTACATCATACCCTCGTGACTCTAGTAAATCGACAATACTATTTTCACCGACTAAATGGAGTGCTCCAACGACCACAAAATACGTTTCAGATTTTCCATTTGTTAAGAAGTCCTCAATTTTTGCCGTCATTTTAAGATCGCGTTCATCTGTCAAAGCTGTAAAATAGTCGCGCATATCTTGACTATCATCTTCTATAATTCGTAATTCAGAAAGACCAGTTATGTCGCCAGCAATCCACATTTCTATTAATTCAGCAATTTTCGCTTGGTTTTCTTCTTGCTCTAGCAAAGTTGCTCGTAATGCCTTTTCTTGCGATTCAGGTGATAAAATTGTATACAGTTCTAATTGCTGTTTAATCGTTTCTAAACTAATAATCTCTTTATTGTCTTCTACTGCTTTATCAAGAAAATATTGGTCAACACCTAACTCTAAAGCAAAACCGGCTTTTTCTAAAATGACCGACTCTAGCATATCGGAAACGAGCCAAGGTTTAAACATCGTTACGCCATTCTCTTGTAAACCAAGTTCACTTATCGAATTAAGCAATTCCTCGTATAGGTCTGCTGAAATATGATCTTCAATGGTTGAACCGTCGCTATAAAGCCCAATTTCCGTAACTAGCTGCATCATTTCTGCTGGATTTAAATCGTTAATGTTTATTTCTACCGCCAAATGGTCAGCTGAGTCAAATGCCGACTCAATCTTTTCGTGGAGTGGATACATGGTAGGAAGCCCAATGTGAACGGAGCCAAATAAATAAACAGTAGTATCTTCATGCGTTACTTCGTAAAATACTCCCTTTGAGCCAACAACAGCCTCTGCTGGAATTTGCTCGTTTGTTTTTTCAGTACAACCTAGTAAACTAAAAATCAAGATCGAGAGTAGTGCAAATATTCCTAACGTTTTCTTCAAAATATAAATCCTCCTGGTCTAATTTTTTTGTCACAATTAGTAGTACGTTGAGGAAATAAATAAGTTTCATTAAATTGGTAATTGAGTTAAAAATTGCGTGACGAACTTTTCTGACTCGAGTCTTGCTGCGACAAAAGGCGGATAACTGTTTCTCGCTCCCTCTAACGGAAGACCAAGCCAAAAAATATCATCATCAACAATGACAAATGGAAATGATAGTTCTTCTTCGATATAGGTGAATTTTTTATTTATTATCAATTGTTTAGAAATTAGCGTTATCGCTACTTGATCAGCTATCGTTGCTAAGACATCGAGCCATTCGCTCGTTAACGTTGTATTTATTGGTAAGGAGATTTTGATTGATCGCTTTGCTGCTTTAAAATCTGAAAAAACTTGATCTAATTTCAAGGCGTGGATCCATTTCAGCTTAGGGTGTTGATGTTTAATCCACGCTCCAATCTGCTGGTGCGTAATGACCTGATCGTTTTGTTCTTGATGCTCAACTAATTTGCGGATTGTGTTGCCTTTATTCACTGTGTTTTTTAAGTAAATTCGATTACTAACCTGGATGAACTTCCCTCTTGTTCTCGTTATCGCTACATTAACAAGACGCTCACTATCTTTCCCCATTAAAAGCATGCTTGGTCGATCGAGTGGGTAGCTGTCGACGGTATCAAAAATCATCACGTCTCGTTCACTTCCTTGAAATCGATGGACTGTCGCTGATATGATATCGGCAACTTTCTGCTCTTCTTCATAGAGACTTTGGAGAAGCTGTTCCATCAGCAAGCTTTGCGCGCGAAATGGTGTGACATAACCAATCGATTTCGCCCCTCCTGTAAAAGCTTCGTGAATGAGTTGAAACGATAGGAAAAGCTGCCATACGTTCAATCTTGATTTTGAGTTTCTTTCCTGAATGCAATGTTCTCCGGTAAAACTTGTATCAACTAATATGGATGCTAGATTAGGAAACGGCGCTTGGGCGACGAGATCATTTCGTTTCGTTTTCATACTTGGATGATCATAAACTTTTGCTTCGTATATATGTTGATTTGTAAAAGCTGAAATTTGAGGATGCATCCGCCGCTGCTCTTTTAGTAACATTAAATGTGGATGTAAGCTGCCTTGTTTCATCGCATCAACAACTCCAGCACGATGAAAAATATCTTCCTTTAACCATTTATCAACTAGAGAGTGGCGCGCAGAAGCAATTGGTGGCAGTTGTTTAAAGTCACCAGAGACAATCACCCGCTTGGCTAACGTTGCAGCAAAAGCAGTTTGCGGAACATAAGCCATACTTGCTTCGTCAATTATGACAATGTCAAACTCTTTTTCATAAATTGCGGCGTCCGTTGCTGCCTTTGCTAGCGTTGTGCCAACAATTTTTGCCTCCTTTAAATAATGTAGTTCCTTTAAGCGAACTTTTTCAAGGATTGTTGCTAGCTTTTTTTCTATCGCTAGAAGGCTTTCACTATCTCGTTTACTAAATGAAAGCGATAAATCAACTTTTAGTAGACGTTTTTCCTCGGAGATGCTTTCTTTTTCATTTGCCAATTTCGGCTCTCGTTTTTCTAATAGAGTTTGTGTTGTAACAGCCTTTTCACTTGAGTACTTTGATCCAGATCCATAACGAAACACATCCCCCTCCTGAAAACGCCCTTTTTTTGTTAAAAAATGGACAATCTCGAGAAGCAATACATCGACAGCTTGATTACTATGAGACAAGAGCAGAACTCGTTTCCCTTGAAAATACTTGTTTGCGGCCACACGAGCTAATGTATGTGTTTTTCCTGTTCCAGGAGGACCCCAGACAAATGTGGCCGGATTATATTTCGACCGATAAAATAGTTCATGAAAATTAGTTTTATTTTTTTCTATCGGATGTTTTGCTGGCATTGTCGGCTCTAGTAGTTGTTGAATACGATTTCGTTTTCGTTTACTTTTTTTAATCTCGTTCAAACGGAGAATAAGCTCTTCTAATAGTTCCCACGGGTCGTGCATTAAGATCGCTTCTTGAATAACATCGCCCAACGACAGTTCCAATGAAACCAGCAAGCTTCTTCCTTCTGATGACAGTATTTTGCCATCAAGCTTTTGATTACCGACCTGTAGCCGAACTTTCGAGCTTACTGGGATTGATATTTGCATAGACGTTTCAAAATAATAGGTAATGATAGTATTAGTAGTAGAGACCAAATGTCCGTTTCGGACGGCATATTTTGTACTTCCATATTTCTTAAGATGAATGATTTCAATGGATAGTGCTTCCTGCCATTCTTCGATGTAATTCATTCACACTCTTCCTTTTAGTAAGATAAAGACGAGGCTATCCCAATTGAAAAGCATCAGTCACCCTGCATACTTCAAATAGATGATGTACAAACGTACAGTCTATATAGAGTAACATCAAGTGTGCTGATACTTTTGGGACAGCCTCGCACTGTATTATATTAATATAACATATTTCGCGACTCAGTTTAAGTTAAAGCTCCCGGATGACGTACGAACTTTGATTTCATAATCTCCGGAACCGACTTTTCCGTAAACCTCGTTATTTGATTTTTCCTCGAAGACTAATCCAGTAAGGTTAACAGTTCCTTTGCCCGAACTACCTTTAAAATCAACAATCGCTGATGAAGTAGCAGGAATGTTTATAGCAACGCGGCCACTTGATGTAGATACATTAATGTTACCAGCTAATTGCTTTTGATCGATGTTGATACTTCCTGAACTTGCAGCTGCATTGATTGTTCCGACACACTCGATCAATTCAATTCTCCCTGAAGAAGTAGCGACATTCAACGTTTCAGCAACAACACTGTCTAAATTAATTGAACCACTACTTGCGCTTGCACTTACCGACTTTGTCTGACTATTTGAGACCGCAATCCGACCGCTAGAACTTTGTACAGTGATGTCCTTTTCAGCAATAATGTCAGATAGGTTGATACTACCAGAACTAGAATTTACTGCGAAGCTTTTAGCCTCTAAATCTCCAATGGAGACTTTTCCTGAAGATGTTTGAATACTAATTGAGTCATAGACTTTTTCGGGAATATAAACTTCAAGCTTTGTGTTCATGGTCACTACTCCAAAAATATTCTTAATCGTTTCGCTTTTTCTTTTTACATTGACCGTTAATTTATCACGACTTGTGTCTACGTCTAATGAAAATGAGTTTCTTAGTTTACTACTCACCGATCCGGTTAACTCAATTGTAATTTCGTCACGATCTGTTGGGATGAGATAAACTCCAGCCGATGAAGCGCTAATGTCGATGGATGTAATTTTTTCCCCTTCGACAACTTGAGTTTCATTAATATTTTCAGTACTACCAGAAAAGAAGTTAAATACAGGTTGATTTGTAGAATTAAAAACTAAAGCGATGATACCTATTGCAACAAGCGCTAAACCAAGTAAAGCTCCTTTATTCATGGTTATTTCCTCCCTTTGCTTTTTTTATATAAGAAAATGATGTTGCGTTCCTCTCTATGTATTCATTGTAGGTTATTTAGCTGTTTCCCATAATCAACCTTAGATATATTTTCCACTAAGTCTTAAGGCGTAGGGAGACTTGTAAGAGTAACTGACGGCGATCGTCATGACTGGTCCGATCCAAAGGAATGCAGCAAATAACGCATAGTCTAATGTAGATACACCGATGGCTGCAGCGGACATATTCCACGGAACCAAACCTGATGTGACAAGCGCAGAATCGCAAACAACTCTACCTAGCTCTTCTTTCTTAAAACCTGCTTCTAACCATGTATCTTTTAGTGACCGGCCTGTAAGCATGACAGGAAATGCTTGGTTACAACCAACTATTGCAAAGATAATTGCAATGACGACGGTCCGCGCCGTAAAGTTTGTGAGGCTATAGGCTTTTTCAAACATTTTTTTCATAAATACTTTAAATAGTTGTGTCTTGTCTAAAATTCCGTTCATCATGCTAGCGAGCGATATAAAAATAAATAATTGCCACATCGTTATAAACCCGCCACCTCTTAAAATCGCTTCTAGTCCTTCACTTGAATGGTGATAACCTAATGCTAAGTTTTGCAAAAGTTGTAGAGTAGGCAATTTTTGAAAAATCACCGCTAACAAAACGCCACTTATGACTCCCAATCCTAATGAGTAAATCGTTCGGATCTTTAAAAGGATACTCCCAAATAGCACTGCAATTGGAAGCAATGTTAGGATTGAAATTTGAAAGTGTTCTTGTAGTAAAGCAGTTACAGGTATATGACCAGTTATGTTTTCTGGGTGAATAAAAAAACCGATTACAAAATAAAAAATTGCTGAGAATACCAACATTAATATTGTTGTCGGGATCATTTTTTTGAATAAGTGTTTTGGATCCACTTCGACGGAATTAGCTGCTAAGTGGAACGCGGATGACAATGGTGAACAACGGTCGCCTACAAATGCTCCCGAAACAAGTGCCCCAGCTACTAGCGTAGTTGGAACTTGCGCTGTGATCGCAACACCAATTATGATAATTCCAAGTGAACCTAGCGTACCGATGGCGGTTCCTAAAACGAAAGATGTTAAAGCGGCAATCGCAAAAGCAAACAATACGATCCAAGAAGGTTCAATCCAATTAACGATATAGAAAATCATCGTTGGTACAGTGCCACTCATAATCCATGCCGGAATGAGTAACGAGATTAAACCTAAAATATATAACACAGGCTTAATTCGTTTGAGACCGTCAACACTTGCAAGAAGAATATCGAGGAAGGTAAACCCTTTATGATACACAAACAGAATGACGAGTGATAAAGCCACAGCAAAACCAATCACTAAGGGAATTTGAAAGATTGCAGCAAACGCAAGGCTAATGACTATAAATAAAAAGGTGAAAATAGCGTCTTTCAATGAAAACCCCTCCGATAGTTTCATAGATACTAACAATAATAAACGTCTAATTAGACTAGTCAACATGAACTAAATCGAGTTTACAGTACAATCTTTCTCAAGCTCACTTTTTAAATTCAGTTTAACATAAAATGTAAACTCTGCTTATAGAAAAATAAAAGCAAGATTGTCTCATAAGTGACAGTTCATTTCAGGGACGATAGATAATCTTGCCTGAAATGCTGTTACTTCTTTTGGGACAAGCTTGCTCAAAGTATACGTTATTTATTTTTTAAAACGCAAATACGTGATTGCCTATGATCGTAGAAACAGTTCGGCTTCTCACCCATTGATCGTTCGTTTTACTTGGATTATAAAAAAATAACGAACCGTTAGTCGGATCCTCACCTGCTAAGGCACGGCGCGCGGCCTCATAATTGGTTGCATTTGGGGTTGCCCGATCAAACTCACCGTTGCCTACTGGACTAAACTGAAAGTGTCCATGGCTACGCTCGAAGATTACTTCTTGTACCGTATTTGGAAATTCACGATGCTTAACACGATTTAAGATAACTGCTGCAACAGCAATTTGGCCATCTAGCGATTCCCCTCTTGCCTCAGCAAAAATGATTTTTGCCAACAAATCTAATTCTGCTTGGTTGATTGGTGTTTGAACTTGTGTTGTTGGAGCTTGGCGAACCTCCCCGCTTGTTGGAAGTATTAATACTTGTCCAACTCGTATTAAATCGGTCGTTAATTGATTACTTCTTCTAATCGCATCAACGGTGGTACCATTTCTAGCAGCTATTTGTGAAAGAGTGTCACCAGCAACAACGATATAAGTAGTTGTTGTAGTTGGTGCAGTTGTTTGTGTAGATGGTGGTTGAGTAGATGTAACTGTGCCGTTTGATGGAATGACTAACGCTTGACCAATCCGTAAAAAATCTGATGTAAGGTTATTTCTAGTTTTTATTGCATCTACGGTAGTTCCATACCGCTTCGCTATTGCAGACAACGTATCACCTGACACAACGGTATAATTTGTTTGTTGAGTTAGTTGCGTTTGTTGAGTTGGAGTTGTTGTTGTCTGGCCATTTGGAATCGTTAATGATTGACCAATCCGTAAAAAATCAGACGTTAAATTATTCGCTTGTTTGATCGCGTCAACGCTTGTACCAAAACGTTGCGAAAGCCGGAATAAAGTATCACCGGATACAACAACATAGTTTGTTTGTTGTGTCGCGGTTTGAACTGTCCCGTTAGGAATCGTTAGTGTTTGCCCGACTCGAATGAGATCCGATGTAAGGTTGTTGCTTGTTCGGATTGCATTAACTGTCGTATGAAACCTTGCCGCGATTTGTGATAGCGTATCTCCAGCTACAACAGTGTATGTACGGGCAACAGTTTGTTGGGTCGTGTTAGTTGAGGCCGCTTCAGCCTTAGGAGTAAGATTAATGAACCCTAATGTTGTAATAAGAATTGTTCCTGCAACTATTTTAATTACTTTTACTTTTAAATTTGGCAGATGACTTTTCGTATAGCTAATGGCTGCTTCTTCAAGACTTTTTTGCTGCATAGGACTTTTAGTTGCTAATTCTGCTGAGAACTCAGTCGTGTTTTCGTTAAGATATAAAACAATCTCATAGCCATCTTTTGTTGGTGTTAACCGATAGTGTGAAAATGCCTCCATTTTCATCCCTCCTTCTCGGTTAATATCCCCAACAACATCAATTTTTAGGAGGGGATTTTTATTAAACAGAAAAAAAGTGATTAGCCCTAAGGCTGACCACTTTTTAAAAAGACCATGAATTTTTGCTTCTGTTGTTAATTATAATAGTCCACCTATATCAAGATCTAACCCGTCTCCACCTTCGATTGCTTCTTCATAGCCGTCAAAAACATGGAGCACAACAAAGCTTGAAGCGATAAAAGCATAATGATAGCCATTGACAACTAATTGGCGGTTTCTTGTTAAAGATATTTTGTACTTGTTTTTTAAATCTCCGCGTTCGACAAGCTCTTCTGAGACGATGCGTGCCCCATGATGGATGGCACTTTCCTCGACTACGTTCATAATGAAGGCTTCTTCTTGGCTTGGATTTTCCCCCTCAAGAAAAGCACTCCTAGATATGAGCATCATCCCATCTGAAATGATACAATCTGCTCCTTTACGGACTCTTGTATACGTAAATTCTCCGGATGTCTTATCGCGAAAGCCAATCACACAATGAAAATATTCTTCTTCTTCATCAACAATATCAAAAAAGCTTGTGCGCTTTATTGGTTCATTTGGATCAAACCCAATCATACGATCGAGAATGGACCGCTTTCTTTGCCCGTTGTCACGGCTTACTTCAAGCTCCCATTCTGTTTTACCTATTTGAAAAAGAAGCATTCCGTCTGGGTACTTGACTAGAGGTGTTTTTTGTAAAACTGTTAACTCTGACATGCAAACCCCACCTTTGTCGTTTTTCTAAGACAATTATATTATACAACATTATGTTAGCTCAAAAAGTCGCATGCCAAAAATTTGCAGAAAAACTGCTTATAGCAAAGGAAACCTGGGTGCGACAATTGTTTAAAGAAACATTTGTCCTCCTCAGGTTGACTTTTGCCGTTTTTTGTCCATTTAGGGTACCAGGCACTATAGGGTGAAACCTATAGGTGCCAGGCACTTCTAGTAAACGTCTCTTCGAACGAAGGTTGTAAATGAAACAACCACAGCGGCTAAGCCCCAAAGCAATAAAATTGAAAAGGAAAATAATAAGGACATCCCTTCAATTGGTGGTGATGAGCCGTTTAAATAACTGATTAAGTTTAAGTTTACCATAAAGAGATATTTCGAAGACTCCCACGATGAAACCATCGTGCTTAGGATTGTCCCTGAAATGAGACAAGCTAACATAATCCCCATTCCAGCGGCTGTGCTTCTGATCAGTACCGATAACATAAACGAAAGTGTCCCAACGATTAAGGTCACAAACCAAGCTAAGCCGAATGCCATTAAAATGTACTGCCATTGTGGCAGGAGTGTAACATTTGCACTATTTAACATACCTGCATCTGTTTGAAACCCCATTAAAACAGGTGCCGTCCAGCCCTGATAACCGAAGACAAGTCCAGAAATTAAGAATGATAACGCACCAAAGATGAAAAGAACCAACGAAACAGTTAACACTAAGGTAATATATTTACTTAATAATACTTTCCACCGTTTTATCGGTCTCGTTAAAAGGATCTTTACCGTTCCTAAACTATATTCAGAGGAGACAAGGTCCGCTGCAATAATCATAATTAATAGTGGTAATAATAAATGGACCGCACTTTCTAAAAACCGACGCACAAATGTTGGCGCTCCAGGTTCAAGTGGATTAATATCGTGATCTAAGTAGTATTGTTGCTGTTGAATTCGTATTTCTAATTGCTGGCGCCATTCTTCAGAGGTGATCCGATTACTATCTAAGCGGTTTTTCGTGTCAGCTATTTGTAATTCCATTGTCGTTCGCCAATCACTCGTATTGAAGCGTTCCATTGTCCGCTCGGCTTCTTTATATTGGGCGTACGTAAACAGCGAAATTAAACCAGCAATAATAAGGGTAATTACGATTAGTTTCTTCTTACTCATCAGCTTTAGTAACTCATTTTGGACTAAACTAATCAATACTTTCCCCTCCTGTTAATTGCAAAAATAAATCTTCTAGCGCAGGAACTTTCCTCGACATTTCTTTAACGGTAATCCCGTTTTCTACTAGTCTTCGATTCCAATCGCCAACCTCATTATCAAAATAAGGAGTTAAAATCGTATCGCCCTCTAACTCAATAGTCACTCCTAACTGAGAAAAAACAGCTACTGCTTCTTCAACCTGATCAACACGCCATAACAGCTGCTCTTGTTGTGACAATAACGAACGAACTTCCCCAACTTGAAGAACTGCGCCTCTTGAAATTATCGCAACACGATCACACATTAGTTGAATTTCACTCAATAAGTGACTAGAAACAAAGACACTTAAGCCTTCACTCTCAGCTAAATACTTCACCAATTCACGCATTTCTCTAATTCCTGATGGATCCAAGCCATTTGTTGGCTCGTCTAAAATTAATATTTTCGGGTTACCTAGAAGAGCTTGAGCGATTCCTAGGCGTTGTTTCATCCCTAACGAATACGTATTGACTTTATCATGTATTCTAGCTGTCAAGCCAACGAGCTGAACAACCTCTAGTAATCTAGTATCTTTAACTCCACTCATCATTCCTGAAAGAAGTTTCAAATTTTCCCATCCAGTTAAATATGGATAAAGCTCAGGATTTTCGACAATACATCCTAAGTTCGACATTGCCCTTGTAAAATTTTTTTGAATATCAAAGCCACATATTTCAATACAACCTGCTGTTGGTCTAATTAAGCCAACAATCATTCGAATTGTTGTCGTTTTCCCTGAACCATTCGGTCCTAGAAATCCAAACACTTCTCCTTGTTTTAATTCAAAATCTATCCCTTTAATGATTTCTTTGCCTTTAATTGTTTTTCGCAATCCTTTAACGGCTAACGTTACTTCACTCACGATCATCACCACCCCAAGGAATAAGTGAGGCAATTCTCATTGCCATTTGCTGATAGCCGTCCGCACTCGGATGAAAACGGTCATGAGACAAATACGTTTCTAAATTGTATTGAAAAAGATCATAGGTTGGTACGAACACAGTCTTGTTAAACTTAGCAATTTCTAATGCCGTTTGGTGGTTCCAGTCGATAATGACCTTCGTCGTAATTTCAGCGTTCGGTAACTCTGCAAAGGGATGATACAACCCACTAAAATATATCGTTGCTTCTTTGTTTAGTTGACGAATTTCAGCTAGGATTTGATTTAAATTGCTGAGATATTGTTGCTCTAATAAGGTAATTTCTTCTAAGTTCAACTCAACGAGTGTCTGGCCGCCTTGAAAAAGGTCATTACCACCAATCGTGACAAGGATTAAATCAGCAATAGTTAATTGCTGCTGGACTTGTTCCTGCTGCAATACTTTTACTAGACCGTCAGAAGTCAGTCCATTAATGGCCAAGTTTTCTAAAATTACAGCTTCAGTTGACCGTTCGTTCAGCTGATCGATAATATTTCCGACATAGCCTTTTCCTTCAACATCTCCAGCTCCAACAGTTAGGGAATCTCCTAATGCAACGACATGATACCCGGTTTTCACAGGTTCAATACTAGGCTCCTCTTTTGTGTCTTCGATTTGTAATTGTACTGGTTGGCTCACTGCTGTAGCTCCTTTATTAAAATAATTGTTAAAGGTCATCCCTAACCCAATCATCCATAGAAAACATAAGAAACATGCAAAAATCCCTATGAATTGTACCCATCTAACTTTCAATAGAGTAACCTCCCCTTAATTGATTACTACAACTATATCATTTCAATGTGAACCTAATATGAACAGTCTTTGAGAAACACAAAAAAAGGGTTGTCCAATCTGTGTCAGTCCCTTTGTAAACCACGTATATGTGGGACTAACACATAGATATTGGCCTACCCCTGTGTGATTATTCACCTATTGAGTAAAAGGTTCCTGTTACTTTTGCTAATAGTCGATGTTGATCATCATTAATCGTACATTCAACAAACTGAATTTGGTTTCCCTTTTTCAAAAAGTATGCTTCTGCATGTAATGACCCTGTTTTTGCCGATCGTAAAAATTGGGTTTTTAACTCTAACGATACGCCAGGTCGATCAGCAAATGCAGCGCATAAATGCCCCATCGCAGTATCAGCAATATAGGAAATAATTCCGCCATGAATGTAGCCCAAAGGATTGTACATCATTTCAGAAATAGGTGCCTGAATACGAACAACTTTCTGTTCTTCGTCATATTCAAAGTCAAAATCTAATAATGAATACAAAAATAATTGCCCTGTGCCTTCCTCATGTGTGTTCAATGCATGTTCAAACTGTTCTCTTAGTTTCGTTTTGTCCATGATTACCCGCCTTTTTGGAAAAAATCATTTTTTGCGTCATCTTCAAATTATTTTTACCATAAAGAACAAAAAAAAGCACTAAGATAAACTTAGTACTCGTTAAAAGACGATTCCTCTTCATTTTTAATTCGTTGAACGTCATCATACCAATAGTCCAGTACTTTCGCATCTAATACTTTATTACGTACGTAGCCTGCTTGTTTTTCAGTTAATAAGTATTCCCAATCGACGTCAAGTTCTGTAGAAAGCTTTACAATCGTAAGTAGTTCTTGCCAAGCAACATAACGCTTATACCAGAAAAACTGAGGTTGTTCACTCATGTAAGGATATAATGTATCAAATTCAGTATGCTTACAATCGATCGTTCGTTCAAACTGGGTGATCGCTTCTGAAATTTTCTTCTCAAAAAATGACTTTAAATTAACTTCACTCATTTTTTTCCCTCCAGAACTGAACAAGATTTGGTAATACTTTGTAAAGTGTACCATAAAATTGCAAAAACATGCATTAATTATTTCTACATATTTATGAACAATGACTTTATCAACTACCATGGAAAAGTTTTAGGTTATTAGCTAAGTGATATCAAACTGCTAGCAATTTGATATGAAAGAAAACCTTTGATTATATCTTGTGTCAAAAAGCAATAAAAAAACCAAGCGTTTGCTCGGTTCGTTAAACAATTTGTTCCTCATCAGTTTCGCTCAATAGTAATTGACGCTTACTTGGAGTTTGAGTTAATTGATTTTTCTTTAATAAATATTGTAGGTGTTGTATTGGCATTGAACCATGACCGTTTTTCCCGTTAAGAGTAAATTGCACGATGCTTCCGGTATGTCTAATCACAGTTAATGCATCAGCAAAGTTAAAATTTTGTTTTACATGTTCAGAAATTTTATATTCAGTTCCAACTTCAATTTTCATCACTATACTCCTTTTTTATCATCTGATGCTATTATTCCAAAACTGAAAAAGAATATACATGATTTTCCTAGTATTAAAAAAATGATTTCGATTTGGTACGATAAAAAGGCTTTCCGAATAGTAAAGTATTAGTCACCCCACATACTATAAATAGACTTCTTACAAAATACATTTCTATGTATAGTATGAATTTGAGGTAGTCTGATACTTACGGGAAAGCCTTTTCTCTACATTTCTATTATCTTTTCACTACATTAAAATTTGCATCGATTAACAGCCAATTTTGAGGGAATGGTAAACCTAATTTCCAATAGCTAACACCGCGAAGGCCTAAGCGCTTGACAAGGTCAAATTTTGCCTGAATTGATCTGGCATCTTCAAACCAAACTTTGTGGCTTCGCCCTTGTTCATCAACATAGTCAAAATGAGGTGCTTGTGCTTGGAAATCGTATTGAATGGGAACATTGTATTGTTTGGCTAGCTCAATCGCTTGTTGTGGGCTTACTGCCCGAGCGTATTCGCCACCCGGGACAAAAGGTAATGTCCAATCATAGCCGTACAGGTTTTGGCCCATCATAATTTTCGAAGCTGGCATTTCTGTTAAAGCATATTGAATGACATCCTCGACAGGACCAATCGGAGACACCGCCATCGGTGGACCACCAGAATACCCCCACTCATATGTCATCAGGACAACAAAGTCGACGATTTCGCCATGCGCGCGGTAATCGTGTGCTTCATACCATTGACCAGGCTGATCTCTTCTTGTTTTCGGCGCTAACGCACTAGAGATGAGTAAACCTTCTGCCCGTAACCTTTCAGCTGCTCTTCGTAGGAAGTTATTGTAAGCCACTCGTTGATCCCCAGGCAAAAATTCAAAATCAAAATGGACATCGGTGAAGCGACCAACTCGTCTTGTTTCAGCAATGATATTATCTAAAAGTAACTCTTGAACAGCGCTGCTTTGTAAAATATCTCTTCCTAAATCACCGCTAAATTGGCCACCTTCTAGGTTTGTAACAACCATCATCAGTGAAGCACCGGTCTCTCTCGCCACTTCTGGAATCCCTTGTAGTGGTTGAGCCTTCAATGTTCCATCTCTTCTTACCTCATAGCTAAAAGGAGCTAAGTAAGTTAAATAGGGACCTGCTTGACGGGCCTCAGCTAACAAAGTCGGACTAACGGTCGTTCCTCTAGGCTCAATATAAGCATTTGTTTCAGCAGAAGTTTTTGGTTGTGGCGGAATGTACAATCTTAAACCAATCGCTAATGGACTATTTGGATCAATTTGGTTTACTTGTGCCAAAGTTAAGTAATTAATGCCAAACCTTTGACCAATGGCCCATAAATTATCCCCTGGTTGAACCCAATAGAAACTACCAATAATCGGGATCACCAGCGTCTGCCCTATTGCCAACCTTTCTTGTTCAGGTATTTGGTTAGCTGCTACTATATTTTGTACAGTAGAGTTGTAAGCACGAGCAATTTGCCAGAGTGTATCCCCTGATTGAACGACATGTATTTGCACTTTTTATCCCCTCTCATCTTCGTTTAAACTCTTTTATAAGTTTATGACTGCTATAAGGGATATGTGCCTAGATATTTAGAAAAACAAAAGGTTTTTCTTGCTAAAGATAACTAATTAACGTTTTTCTCGATATCCTCATAAAAACAAAAGTCATTTTTGCCTTGTTTCTTAACACGATACATGGCAAAATCAGCTCTTTTGATCATTTCATTTAAATCGTCATTTTTATCAGAATAACGGTAGATTCCAATACTCGTCGTAATGTCGATTTCATTGTTTTCAATAGCGTATGGTGTTGCTAACGTCGTTTTAATCCGTTTCGCAATTGTCGTTACTTGAAGCACAGTCACTCCCGAAATAACGACGACAAATTCATCACCAGAGATTCTTGAGATAATATGCTTTTCTCTAATACAATTTTTTAATCTCTTGGCGACAATCTGTAATAATTGGTCTCCTAAAACATGACCAAATGTATCGTTAATCGCTTTAAATTCGTCGAGATCAATAAAAATTAAAAAGACTTTTTCCTCATTCTCAGCGAGTAATGAAGCAAAATCAGTTTGTAATTTTGATCGATTAGGTAAGCCTGTTAATTGATCGTGGTAGGCTAAATATGTAATTTCTTCTTCGCGTTCTTTTCTTTCCGTTATATCAACAAGGATCCCTTCAACCTTTTGTACCGGTGCACCTTCTTCTACAACCATCGGAATATACCGACATTGCACCCAGTGAATTTGATTAGTAGGTAGGATTATTCGATATTCTACCGTATGTACTTTTCCAGAAATAAAATGTTGCTTTATGTTCTCAACCACTCCTAAATCATCTGGATGAATATACTGACTCCATAGCACTCCGGACTTAGAAAAATAATCAGTAGGAAGTTGTGAAAATACTCTCTTTCCGGAAGTTAAGCTAAGTTTTTGAGAACACATATCATAAGAAAATGTCACAATATTTGAACTATCTAGAATGAAATTTAGTTTATCTTTGCTTTGTTTTGCTTCAACATATAAATGACTAACGAATTTTGTGAAAAACAAAAGAAAAACAGTGATAAACAGACCAAATAAAACTAAAAAACTTAAATCTATTAAATCTGCGCCGAGAAAGATCTCTTCACGAAATTGAAAAAAGGCATAGACGGTAAGTAAAATTGATAAACATCCAGCAAAAATAGTGACACGATAATTTTGATAGATAGCACTAATGATAAGACCTACCCACATGAATATATAGTTGACGAGGTATGGATGACCATCGAGCAGAAAATAAAAATAAACAAAGATCATAAAGATTGAAAACCACATTGTAAAGCGCCTCATCTTTTGTTTCCAGATCAGTACACCAATAATAGCGAAGAAAACAAATCCTATTGGAGGAAATAATACAGAAAAACCTAGTGATATGACACTAAAAACCATATTAAATATGTAATAGCCAAATAGTAATCGAAATAAAATGATATTCCGTTTGTGGGTAAGAGTTACATTTTGTTCCATGACAAATTCCTTTCGTTTGAAAACTCCAAAACTAGTAAATGTTATGAAAATAATGACTTCCTACTATATTACTACATGGATTTCGCAAAACATGTCGAAATATGGAGAGATTGAAATTAAAAAAGAAGCTGGGACATAACAAAGTATCAGATACCGCCTGGCACCGAATATAGACATATGATAAATCTGTACGTCTATATTCAGTAACTCCCGTGTGGTGTCTAACACTTTTGTCCCAACCTCTTCTAGTTTTTAATGTAGAGATTGCAAACGTAAAGATTCTTTCAATAAGCGTGACTGGATTTTTTTATTCCACGATGTTGATAAAAATCTCCTCTAACGCTGGTTCTTTCTTAATCAAATCGAACTCAACCATCCAGTCAATCGTTTCTTGCCATGATGATGCGTCTTGGCTACCAAAGCCCTCTGCTGACTCCATTTTTGGTAATAATATTTCTAAGCTTTGTTTTTCGACTTCTTCAATTAATGCGAAGTTAGCCTTGTCTTGGTTATTTAACAAAATGGTTAGCGCTTCATCAGGGTTAGCTTTCATAAATTCATACCCTTTTGTCGCAGCTCGCCAAAAGGCTTTAATATCTTCTTCTCTTTCATTCCAGGTCTTATCATTCGTTACTAAAACTAGCTCATAAAAGCTAGGAACCCCGTAATCAACTGGATTAAAAAAGCGAGTTTCATAGCCTTTATGTTTTAGTACCGGGACCTCATGGTTAATATAAGCCCCGATCACTCCATCAACTCGACCACTGACGATCGAAGAACCTAACTCAAAACCAACATCAATCATCGTCACATTGTCAGGGTTTCCACCGTCGGTTTTCACCATTGTTTTTAATAACGCTTCGTTTAATGGGATTCCTGGAAAACCAATCGTTTTCCCTTCAAGATCTTTAGGAGTTTGAATTGGACTATCTTCTAATAAAACGACATGATTTAAAGGTGAGCGCACAATTGCACCAATCGCTTTAACAGGTACATCTTGATTTGCTCTAGCAATCACAACATCTGGTTGATAGGAAATTCCTAACGTAATTTGTCCTGCCGCTGCAAGATTTATTGGGTCTGTAGGGTTTGTCGGGAATTGAATATTTAGCTTAATTCCTTCGTCTTCAAAATAACCTTTTTCGATAGCTGCATACAAATAGCTATGTACAGCGTTTGGATACCAATCTAACATTAAATCAATTTCAGCTAATTCTTTCTTTCCAGACGTATCATTCTGGCCACAACCTGCCATTATAAAAATTAACGCAAACGTAATGAAAACGAATAATGCTTTTTTCACTCTATTTTCCTCCAATGTAATGTGATTTTTTCTAGTAAAACAACAAACAAAAACAAAGCAATTCCAATTGCTGATAATAAGACGATTGGCGCAAAAACACCTGCTCCATCAAATTGAGTCATCATCCTCCGACTAAAATAACCAAGACCACTTTGCGCGCCAAGCCATTCACCAATCGCAGCCCCGATGACACTTAATGTAACAGCAACCTTTAATCCTGAATAGAAAAAGGGTAAGGCTGTTGGAACGTTTAATTTTAAAAAGATATCACGTTTACTAGCGCCCATTGTTAATAGTAACTCTTTAAGATCTTTGTTAGTCGAACGGAGTCCATCAAACGTACTTACCGTAATCGGAAAAAACGTAATAATTAATGTGACGGCCACTTTGCTCCAAATCGAGTACCCGAACCAAAGGACAAAAATTGGCGCTAATGCAATAATTGGGATCGTTTGTGACGCAACAATAATTGGATAAAATGCCTTCTCGATCGTTTTGCTAAGATACATCCAAATGGCTATACCTACGCCTAAAATAATCGAGATTGTTAGCCCAGTTACAATAATTAACACTGTTGCCGGAAGATGGACGAGTAGCAACACTTCTTTTAATTCCCATAATTTCAAAGCTACTTGTATTGGTGTTGGTAAAATAAAGGTCATCCCAACTAGCATTGCAAGCACTTGCCAACCAATGAGAAAGATTAGTACTAATAGAAAAGGTGCAATTGAATGTTTTACATGTTTCATAAATTCACCTTCACCCGAAGTTGTTCAATTAGTTGCTCTTTAACTGCAATAACTGCTGGCGCGTGAATATCGCGAATTTTTCTTGGGCGAGATACGGGCACGTTCACTTCTACAAACTTTGTTACTGGTTGTTCCGTAAAGATAAAAATACGGTCTGATAAGAATAAGGCTTCATCGACATCATGGGTAATAAACAAAATCGACAGCTGCCACTTTTCCCATTGCGATAGTAACCACTCCTGCATCGAAAGTCTCGTAATCGCATCAAGCGAGCTAAACGGTTCATCGAGGAGTAAGACATTCGACCCACTTAATACCGTTCGTAAAAATGAAATTCGTTGCTTCATCCCACCTGATATTTGACTTGGATAGGAATGTTCGACCCCTTTTAAACCAAATTGGTCTAATAATTCGAGTACTTTTCCATAAGCCAACTGTTTTTTCATTCCTTTAATTTCAAGAGGCAACGCTGCATTTTCAAGGACGGTCCGCCACGGCATGAGCAAATCCTGTTGCGGCATATAGCCAACCTTTCCTAAACGATTAGTGTAGGCTTGGCCATTTATGAGTATGTTTCCTTCGCTCGTCTCTTCAAGACCAGTAATCAATTTAAAAATCGTACTTTTTCCTGAACCACTTGGCCCGATAATGCTAACGAACTCCCCTTCTTTAACGTCGAAGTTTAAGCCAGTTAGGATCGACTTGTTACTAGTTTCATAGGAAAAAGATACATCTTTAAACTGTAACGAAAACTTACTCATCAGTAGGCCACATTTGCAAATGATAAGACATGTCCCAGAACATATATTCATACCTTGTTGTGTTTAGGAAGATCTCTTCTAACCGCTGCAAATCTTTTTCTGGTAATCCGTCTGTTAAATTGTCAAGGAGTTCAATGCACCATAAAGCTAACTGGCCAAACTCCTCTGAGCTATACATTTTAATCCATTCTCCATAAAACTCGTGATCACTAGCACCAGGAATTTCATTTAGCTCTTTACCGATTTCCCAGTAGCTCCACATACAAGGAAGAATTGCCGCTACAAGATCTGCTAATGTACCATTTTGTCCAACATGTAACATATAGTGCGTATATGCCAAAGTTGTTGGTGACGGCTTTGCTGTTGCAAACTCTTCTTCGCTTACTCCGAATTTTTTCGCATATTGGCGGTGTAATGACATCTCCTCATTAAGAGTAGAATTTAGTAAACTAGCAAAACGTCCCATCGTTTCCACATCAGTAGCTTTTACAGCACCAAGCGCAAACAACTTCGCATAGTCAATTAAATATAAATAATCTTGAACCATAAAAAAACGAAACTTTTCTTTATCAAGAGTTCCATCACCAATTGCTTGAACAAACGGATGGGCATGATTTTTGCGCCAGATTGGCTGGAGTTCAGTATAAAGACGTTCACTAAATTTCATTATTAACACTCCTTCTTTTTTGTATGGGTCCAGTTATAGATAAACTGAGTAATCACCTTTGTAAATTCAACTAATTGCTCAATCGATACATGCTCATTGACAGCATGGGCGTTTTGAATATGGCCAGGACCATAGATAACCGTTGGGATCCCTGCATCCCCTAGCCACCCACCATCAGTCACCGTTGGCGATACATCAATGATTGCCTCTTTTCCTGAGACAAGCTTGTGGGCATTTCCCAGTTGCTTTACACCTAGATGATTTGGATCGACTTCAAGAGATGGAAAGATTTCACCACGATCTTCAATCATCGAAGTTCCTCCCCATGTAAATAAAGGTGGATTTTCTCTTAACCAAGGGTCGCTGTTAGCAACTGTTAATAGATGTTCTTCAATCTCTTTTGCTACTTGTTCGTAAGACTCATTTGGATAGTAGTGCACGGTAATCCAAAGCCTACATTCATCAGCAATAAATGCGGCATGTCTACCACCCTCTATTACCGCAGGGTTAATTGTGTTAGTCCCTGGTGGAAACCCTTGATAGCTTTTAGTTATGGCCCAATGTCGTTCAAGATCTTGTAAGCCAGCAATGATCTTCATCATTTTTTCAATGGCACTTGCCGCAAAAAGTTGGCCTCCGGCGTGAATCATATTTCGCCTTGTCGCGTCATGATAGGTTTGCTTACTCTTGACCGTAACCCATCCAGTAATGACGCCTCCTTGCCCTTGGATATGTAAATCACTCGTATCAACAACGACAGCAAAATCGGCTTTATACCCTCTTTCGCAGCATTGCAATGTACCTGCCTCGCCGACTTCCTCACCAATCACCGACTGAAAAATTAAATCACCAGGGAGGTCAATTCCGGCCTCCTTAAGTAATTGCAAAGCAAACAACGCAGAAGCCAACCCAGCTTTCATGTCAGCGGCACCACGACCTATCACGACGCCATCTCTTACAATCGGAACAAAAGGATCTGTTTCCCATTGCTCATCCTCACTTACTTCTGCAACATCAATATGGCCGTTAATGATCAAGCTTTGATGCCTTGAAGAACCACTTCCTCGTCGAACCCCAACAACATTAGGATCATTCGGGTAGACGTCCCACATATCAATCTCAAAACCTAATTCACTCAAGAAGTTAGCAACAAAATCTTGCGCTTCCTTCGTATTTCGTGCAGGCGGTGCTGGTGTTTTAAATGAAATTAGCCTACTTACGAGCTGAAGTAGTTCCTCTTGTCGTGCTTCGATTTGTTCTAATACGATTTTTAATCTTTCTTCCATGCATACAGCCCTCCTAAAATAGAAAAACCACTTCAAAATGAAAGAAGTGGTTTTGGACAAGACAAGATTAATTAGGTATTAAAAAACTAACTAACGATGTATGTATTTGCACTTCTTCCCTACGCTAGAATGACCTAGATCAGGTTATAAGGGTTAAGACATCCGTCTCTCTCAGCTTGTAAAGCGCCCCTAGAGTGATAATTATGAAGTTTTTAAGAATATTTCTTTAATACTATTTATTTGTATCACACTTGAGAATTTTTTTCAAATATAGTTATTCTTAGTCATTCAATTATTCTTCGAGAACACCGGGTATAATCTATCTCATTTAATTTGAAACTAAAACAAAAGGACTAAATCAAAAGCTGAGATTTAGTCCTTTTAGATTAGGCTACTATTCTTTTAACGAATTTCTACGAACAAGTCGTCGTTGAAAGTAAATGAAGATTGGTAGTGGAATGACAATCCAACCAAAACTCTTAATCAAGTTGTTTTTTGCTTGAAGGATAGAATTTTCTTTTTGTGAAGCCACCATCGCGTCATAATTAGCTCTCAATTGCTGTTCAGTCAATTTCTCTGCGTTTTCTTCTCCTGATTTTTCAAAGCTTGGGTCACCCCAACGTTTATACTCCTCAAATGACTGATAATACGGAGAAGGGGCATAAATATCAGCCAAAGCCATAAATGCGGCAACGCTTCCACCAATTGTCATCATCAGCGTGGCAAATAAAACTAAATAAATGTAAACATTTTTAATCACGTCTTCTCCCCCTTTTTCTGAATTTCCTTTCACAGCTCCAGCAATAAGTAAAATAATAAATACGAAAATAATCATTGGAACAAACGATGCGAAGATCATCAAACTTCCCCACTCCTTTTATAAGGGTGAATTTCTAAAACAAATGAAAGAGTTTCCTGAGCCTTTATTGATAGCTCGTCGCACAGGAAAAACCTATTTAATATATAGTCGTCTCTTTTCGGTTTATGTTACATGAAAATAAATAAACATTTTACATTAACAAGTGGAATTACGGCATTAAATGACCACGCGATGCAACATAAAGAGAATACCATTCTTCTCTAGACATTTGTTCTGCTTGTTTTGTTGCATCCTGACAGTTTTTAATCCGTTGTTCATTAGCTGTTCCAATTACAGGCTGGATCATCGCTGGATGACGCATTAGCCAGGCGAGGACGATGGCTTCTTGTGTGGTTTCCTTGTTTATCGCCATTTCTTCGACTAATTGTTTTGTTTTTAAATAGGTATCAGTAGGGTTTTCTACTTCGCGGCCTGAATAAATACCGTTTGCTAATGAACCCCATGCTTGAATTTGAATATTCTCTATTCGACAGTGTTCAATAATACCATCGGAAAAGTTATATTCTTTGCCAGCATTCTGATTAACGAGTACTCCAGTTTCAAGCCAATCAAGTTTATGTAAGTTCATTTCCAGTTGGTTGGCAACGAGTGGTGCTGAACAACAGCTTTGTAAAAAGCGCATTTGTGCGACATTCATATTCGAAACACCGAAGTGACGGACTTTTCCAGATTGTTGCAACATGTCAAAGGCTTCGGCAACCTCTTCGGGGTCCATTAATGGATCTGGTCGGTGCAGAAGTAAAATATCTAGTTGGTCAATTCCTAATCTAGTTAATATACCCTCTGTAGAGGCAATAATATGCTCTTTTGAAAAATCGTAGCGATTAGGGATATCCCCTTCTGGAAAGCGAATTCCACATTTCGATTGAAGCACCATTTTTTCACGAAGTTCAGGACGGCGCTTCAACACTTCACCAAACACTTTCTCGGCTTTCCCAAACGTATAAATATCAGCATGATCAAACATCTTTATCCCGATAGAAAGAGCTGTATCGACGACTCTTTCTGCATGCAATATGTCTTTTTCTGTAATCGGATTTTGATTCCAACCTCCACCTAGTCCCATACATCCAAAGACAAGCCTACTTGATGAGATATTCCGTTGTTGTAATGGTAGTACTTTCATCTAATCATCTCCTCTAAAATCTACTAACAATTATACACATTTTGTCGATTAGCAGCTAATAAATCTTGTCCATTCAAATGAAGATTGAGTCTAAATGGTAACGCACTATCCCCTCTATTAAGAAGTGGTCATACAGAACAGGTCTCTAAAATTCATTAGATACAGTAGCGAAGCGTAAAAACTCAGCGACTTTTCAGAGAGGACCCTTCATATTTAAACTCATGAAATTCCTAATTGCTACTCATACTATTGGTAGGAGGGGTGTTAGTGTGTTGAAATATAGTTTTCTCATGCTTTTATTATTTTTCGTTCAAACTCTTGATGTTTCAGATAATGTCTACTTACAACTAGAGGGAGAAACAGTGGCGATTGTCAATCGGGCTGAGTTCCAATCTGTTCTTGGTAATTCACTGATTGATGTTGAGAAGTATCAGGAATTTATCGAGAAACTAGATCTCCAAATTCAAAAAGAACCTTTGAATGCTAGTATCGACAAATATGGAACAGTTGTTCCCGAGCAACTTGGATATAAACTAGACCGTCAAAACTTTACAAAAGAATTTTATACATATTTCTACGGCCAAGGCACTAAGAAAATAAATGTTCCGACAATCCCAATTTATCCTAAAGTTGATAGTGAGCTTATAGCCAATATTCGTGTTAAGCAAATCGGTCAATACATGACCTACTTTAATCGCCACAAAAAAGGTCGGGTTCAAAATATTAAACTTGCTGCTGAAGCAATTAACAATCACGTCGTTTTTCCTGGTGAAATCTTTTCATTTAATAAGGTGGTCGGCAAAAGAACTTTTGAAAAAGGTTATTTACCTGCACCTGTGATTATTCGAGGAAGAGTATATCGAGACTTTGGCGGCGGTATCTGCCAAGTTTCATCGACTTTATTTAATGCTGTCGATCGCGCCGGCGTAAAAATTATAAATCGTTATTCACACAGTAAGCGTGTCCCGTATGTTCCACCAGGTCGCGATGCTCAAGTAAGTTGGTATGGTGCTGATTTCACTTTCGAAAATATCCATAATCAACCGATCTTAATTCAAGCAAATGTATATGGTGGGTCACTTCAAATTACGATCCATTCATCGGATGTCATTAATTTTCAATCGCGCTATGTACCTAATGCTCCTGAGGAAAGTCCTTTATAATTGTTATATATTGATTTGCTTTTAGTTAAGCGGATGATCTTTTTTCTATTGGGTTAACTCTCGGGCATTTGTAGGCATTTCAAGGTGAAGGAGCAGCAAAGGATAGGACAGAAGCTGTTCCTAACCTTTGCAAATGAATATTTTACAAATATATACAAATGATATTGTAAAACACAACAGGAGGAAAGAAATGGGAACTGGCCAAAAAGAAATGTTAAACAAAATAACAGATATGCAAGAACAATTAAGTAGAGTTCAGATTGAATATTGGCTACAATACACGAACCTAACAACCGTACGATTTTGGATCGTTTTTTTGATGTTCGTAATCCCTTTAATTGTTTTATACTTTCGGATAGACAGAAAAATCATCTTTCTTTTAGGTTTCTATGGTTTTAATGTTCACATTTGGTTTAGTTATATTAATATATGGGGGGTGAAACAAGGATATTGGGATTATCCTTACGAACTTCTGCCATTTATACCAGGAAATATATCGTTAGATTCATCGCTTATCCCAGTTTTATTTATTTTTGTTTATCAGTGGTGCCTGAACCGTAATAAGAATGTTCATTTATATTCGCTAGCATTAATCGCATTCTTATCGTTCGTTTTTAAACCAATTCTAATGGGTGTAGATTTGTTTAACCTAAATAAAGGTGTAAATCCTATTCACATATTTATTTTGTATTGTATTATGTACATTCTCTCTCAATTAATCACAATTATATTTTTAAAGATGCAAGAAGGCTCGAGGTAATTATTTTGCAGGCAATTCAATAAAAAAAGATAGAGAAGAACTCTATCTAGTAATTTGTAATTAATATATGCTCGACTTTTCGATCGTTACGATCCATAAAACTAACACTATATTCCTTATCAAAACCAATGATCTTAATTCCAGGTTTCTTGTTATATAGTTGATAAATGAAATCTGTATTTTTAATGATTAACATAAAGTTACAAGGGCACTTATTTAGTAGATAGTTAGCTAAACGTTCTTGGTCATTGCTTACGAACGAATGATTAGCATAGGTCGAGAAATCACTATCATATGGTGGATCTAAAAAGATAAAATCCTCTTCTTGGATAATGATGCTTTGCAAAAATTGTTCAAAGTCTAAATTATAAATGGTTGTTTGCGCTAAGATTTCTTGTAATTGGACTGACCATAAGTATTCGATTTTGTTAGTAAAAGCTTTACGATTATACGAAGCTCCACCATAAGGAACATTAAAGCCGCCACTACGGTTATAGCGAAACATCGAAGAATAACAGAATTCTCTCAAATAGAAAAATAACGCAATATGGAGTTCTTCGCCGATCTTATAGGTTTCTCTTTCGTTATATATATATCGATAATAGGTGTAGACACTTGCCCTAATACTTGCTTCAATATTTTTTTGATAATCTTCTTCGGGCAAATCACCTTTCTTTGACTCGTTTTTCTTCGTATTCTCGAACTTCGAAACAAGTGACTTCTTTAGTTCTTTTAGTAATTGTTCCTTATTCATGTTCAAGCTTTCAGGTATCGCTCTTTCAATATCACTGCCAGTACTTTCAACAAAAATCTCTATTTCAACTTTTAACTCGTCTATCGTCATTTCGTCGTGTTTAAAACGGCGATAAAGACTTCGCAAATCCTGATAGTGCTGATTTGAGTATGGCCCGAAAAAACTCCACAATTTCCAAGTGTCTTGTAGATGTTCAATAAATAAATAATTTTTTTCTTTAATAAGCCTATATAACGAAATTAATTCTGTGGAGAAATCATTGACGAACGCTTGATTGTATTGGGTTTTTTGTAGTGAAAAAAAACAAGCGCCTCCGCCTAGAAAAGGTTCTATATAATTATTAATTTTTTCTGGTAAATATTGATGGATTATTTCCAATTCGGTCGTTTTACCACCTGGCCATTTAACAAACGGTTTAACCAATACTTCTTCCTCCTGCTGTAACTAAACTATATTTTTTATTATAGCATTTTAATTGGAGATTGGAGGAGCAATATAAACATCCACGAGATGTTCATTTTTATTTAGAAAGTAAAGACTGGGGATCTTAACAAATTTTTAATAATTTTCTGGAAACGATGAATTCCCAGGCTAATAGGTTTTGTTAGTTGGACACCCCCCATACTTAACGAACTACAAAAAAATGAGGTAGCCTCATAAGTGACACTCACCTCAGATAGGCACGATATAGCGCCTGAAGTGTTTGTTACTTTAAGACAACCTCATCTATTAAATACTTACTGTTGAATCGCGGCTAATGGCTGAACTAACCCATAACCGTATTGATTAGAATCACCTAAATTTTTCGCAGTTTGTTGCAGTAGTTGTCTTAATTGTACGTTCGTTAAGTTAGGTTTTGCTTCCCAAATTAAAGCAGCAACTCCAGCAACATGCGGTGAAGCCATTGATGTTCCATTATAAGAAGCGTAGTTATTGTTTGGCGTTGTGCTTAAAATTCCGACTCCAGGTGCTGAAAGTTCTACTGCAGGCCCTGTACTTGAAAAAGATCCGCGATTGTCTGACTGATCCGTTGCGGCAACAGCAATAACCGAAGCATATTTAGCAGGATAACCAACTGTATCACCTCGTCCATTCCTTCTGCCACTATTCCCTGCTGCTGCTACAACTAAAACACCTTCATTGTAGGCAAGATTGCACCATTGTTCTAAGATTGCAGAACTTGAGGATCCACCTAAGCTCATATTGATTATATCCATGCCATTTTGAATTGACCATTCAATACCTTTGGCAATTCCCTCATATGAACCACTGCCACTGTTATTTAAGACTTTAACAGCGTATAAGTCAGCATGACGAGCAACTCCTAAGACGCCTAAATCATTATCTACAGCAGCAACTGTACCAGCTACATGAGTCCCATGACCACTACCATCATAGTAAGGATCTCTATTTGCCGAATCGGTAAATACCGAAAATCCACCTTTAACGTTTGTAAATAAATCTTCGTGGTATCTATCAATCCCTGTATCTAGTATCGCTACCTTCATTCCATTTCCAGAATAGCCTAAGTTAAATACTTCTTGACTTTGTACCTTATTAATCCCCCAAGGAATTGTCTGAACTAAAGCTTGTACTTGGGCATTTTCTTCTACGTATTTAATCTTAGGATTGTTTACTAAAGCATTTGCTTGTTTTTCAGTTAATTTCAATGTGACAACAGGAAGTAAATCAAAGGTGTGTAAAATCTCTTGATCTTTGACTCCAAAAGCCTTAAGCAATCCTTTTTCAATCTTCCCATCAAATTGTACTAAGTATTCGTTTTTACCATCATTGCTGGCAAAGCCCATTGTTGGAGAAAATACCATTCCCAACAACAATGTGATTGCAAAAAATACTGAGAGCAATTTCTTCATCTACATTACCTCCTAAGAATTTTTGTGAAGCAACTTTATTATAGTGAAAATATTTAAAATATTTAAAATTCGTATAGAGGTATAATTGTAGTTGTGGTTGTAGTATCATCTTCTAACCTTTTAATAATGGGATATTGCGCAGAAAGAAATAACTAAAGTTATATACATTCTATTACAGAGATAATTTTACCAGATCCTGATGCACCCAAAATAAAAAGCAAAGTAGATATCTACTTCGCTTTTTATTTCTCTAAGTATTCAATCAAAGTTCTTATACCTCATGCGGTAAGTCTGTTGGAGTTACGTCATTTGCTGCCATTGCAGTTGTTGCAGCACCAGTAAATAATAAACTAACTACAAATAAACAAACTAATACTTTTTTCATAGGTATCACCATCCTGTTTCTTTAGTAGATTTTCTGTTATTATACTATATACAATAATATTCTGAATTTTTGAAAATCCCTAAATTCGTCCTTTTTTAAGTAATGATCGTTGAATTTCATTAATAATCTTACTCAGATGAATGTAAAAATAACTATAGTTATAGGGGGGATATAATGAATTTAAAGCAGTTTAGCGAAGAAGTCGTGTATTTAAGAACAAAAAATGGCCTATCTCAAAAAGAATTAGCAAAAGGAATTTGTACACAACCGGCCATTAGCAAGATTGAAAACGGTGAAGTTTGTCCTCAACTTGATACGCTCAATTCTCTAGCTTTGAAATTAAAGGTTCCCTTGTCTCATTTTATTGATATTATTTTGTATGACAATAAGGATTACATAGACCAAACGATTACGTACATTGAGGAACTAACGTCACGACACCAATACAAAGAAGCTTATCATCTCGTGAAGGCTAAATTAACAATGAAAAACCAAGATCCATGGTTTCACTTATACTTGTTGTGGCAGCGGTACTATAGTGGATATCAATTAAAGTTTCTCAATGCTGATGAATGTATCGAAGGGTTAAAGCAACTTTTATTAAATCAGTCCATTATTATGGAACGGTTTTTAAATGTAAGGATCCTCAATACTATTGGAACTATTTATTCTGATCAACGGAAATATCATGAAAGTCTATTTTATTATGAAAAGATTTTAAACGATTATAGTGAAAATTTTATTAACCCAATCCTCGAAAGTAAAAACATTTACATCTTAAGAGTGATTTACAATAAAGCAAAAACCGCGTATGATGCTGGAAACTATCCGTTAGCTGTTAAAACAGTAAAAAAAGGAATCCTCTTATCGATCAAAAATCAAAATATGTCTTCAATTGGTCAGCTATATTATTATCAGGGTCAATGCTATGAAAAACTAAATTACCCTCATGATGAGATAAAGACTTCCTATAAGCAAGCACTCTATTTCTTTGAATTATTGGGGAATCATACGTATGTAGAGATCATCAAGAAACTGAAACAAGTATATTTAACGACTGAAGAGATCAATTAGATTGTCCATAGACTTTGGTTGAGATCCTTGGATCTTTATTAACATAATTAAAGATCAAAATGTACACACGGCGTGAACATTTTGATCTTTTTGTCTTTTTAGGGTGCCAGGCACCTAAATACGGTTAAGGATATTTTTTCCGTAATATAATTCATCCATCTCTAGCTTAAGTTTTTCAGTAATTTCTTCTTGTTCTTCGATGCTCAGTGTATCTTTTTTATAGCCAAACAGATAATTGTTTAAGTCGAAGTTCTTTAATTTACATTTCGTGTGGAAAATGTTTTCTTGATAAATGTTCACATCAATCATATCAAATAAAACTTTTACTTCATCTGGAATGTAGTTTTGGATTGAGTTAATGTCATGATCAATGAAGAGCTTATGGCCGTTGATGTCTCTTGTAAAGCCACGAACTCTGTAATCCATCGTCATAATATCGGTATCAAAAGAGTGAATTAGGTAGTTTAGTGCTTTTAACGGTGAGATTTCCCCACAAGTTGAAACGTCAATATCTGCTCTAAACGTACTAATCCCTTCATCAGGATGATATTCTGGGTACGTATGAACAGTAATATGACTTTTATCTAAGTGAGCAAGCACCGTTTCAGGTAGTGGCCCAGGAGTTTCCTTAAAGAACCCTTGTGGTGCGTTGTTTACAGGACCTTCTGAAACTAAGATCGTCACACTAGCACCCTGTGGGTCATAATCTTGTTTTGCGATATTTAATACGTGAGCACCAATGATGCTTGTAACATCTGTTAGAATTTTTGTTAATCGATCTGCATTGTATTGTTCATCAATATATTCTATATAAGCTTCCCGTTCTTCTTTTGTTTTCGTATAACAAATGTCATACATATTGAAACTTAATGACTTCGTTAAATTATTAAAACCATGTAATTGAATACGCTGTTCTGGCGTTAGTTTCAACTTTAAAACTCCCCTTTTCTCCGCCTTCAATGCATAATGGAGCAACAGCATACCATTTTTTGACAAAGAAGATCCATTTTTAAGATTGATAATTAAATCACCCACGCTATTATAACAAATGAAGACAAAAAGTAATAATGAAATCTTTATAAAACATCAGTAATTGTTTCATAGATTATAAAGTTCTGAATATCTTCGAGGAAAATTGTAATTGATATTCCCATTTGAGAAACGAAATACCATTTAGACACTAAGTAATGCCTGCTTTAACCTTTTTGTTGAGAAAAGACCAAGGTGAATTTAAACCCAAGAAAATAGGATACAACATGTTCGCTAGTTGTATCCTGGTGATCTATTCGATATGTTGTTTGCAGTAGTCATGTAGTAGTTGTTCTTCGTCGTCCTCTAGCGCTAAATCGATGTATTTTTCAGTTTCTTTCTCGTGGATTTGATACTGTACGACTCGCGTTTCATTTTGATCCACTGCTAGTATAACCTTTATGTATAAACCGTTCTCGGAATATAATTCGTCATCTTCCTCTACCTCAACGTTTAGAAAAAATTCATAACGATCGCCGATAATAATTCCTGTCGTATCCTCAACTTTTTCTACAGTATGTCCAGTAATATTCATAGTATCTACTTCCTTTCAAAACAAACAAATTTTCGTACACCTTTTCATTATTATACCTTTGTGTTCCAATATATACTAAAACTTTTTGAAGTTTTCCCAAATTTAGTTAATGAAAAGACTGATCCGGGCATGAAATAGATAAGCCTTAAATTGTATCTCTCAAGGCTTCAATATCATTTAGCATTTGTGTACCTAGTTGCATATAGTTTAGTAAGGACTTTATTTCTGCAGCTAGGAGGAACACCGATGACAAGATCGTTAAAGATAAAATCATTTGTCGGTATCGTTATCTTTATTTATGGTTTTTTTAAGTTTTTTCAAATTGTTTAATGTATTTATCCGTGTTTTACTTTCGCTTCTAATACGTCAGCATCAACTTCAGTTACGTCGACATCCTTTGATAAAAACCAGCCTAAAACAGCAATAAGGACAAGAACTACATAAAAGGTGATTTTCCAAGCTTTCATTTCAGCAATATGTTCTGGTAGCATACCAACTTCTGGATGCGATAATGTATAAATCGCTAACTTCACACCGACCCAGCCGACAATTAGAAATGCCGCAGTCTCTAGTCCAGGCTTACGATGTAACAGCTTTACAAAATGGGTAGCTGCAAATCGCATAATGATTAATCCAATAAAACCACCTAAGAAAATGATTATAAATTTTCCACCATCAAGACCACCAACCATTGGCAAACTTGTGTTAGGTAACGTTACCGCAATCGCAACCGCTGCTAAAATCGAGTCAACAGCAAAAGCAATATCAGCTAATTCAACTTTTATTACCGTAAACCAAAAACCAGATCCCTTCTTTTTTGCTTCTTTCATTTCATCGGATTCTGTTTTATGTCTTGCGTACTTTTTAAATAAGTAATTTAAAGCAATGAAAACAAGGTATAGTGCGCCAATTGCCTGTACTTGCCATACATGAACAAGAAACGAAATCGCAAATAAAGACCCAAAACGAAAAACAAACGCGCCTGCCAAACCATAAAACAATGCTTTTTTACGCTCTTTTTCAGGAAGATGTTTAACTAAAATGGCTAAGACTAATGCGTTGTCAGCGGCCAAGATCCCCTCTAATACAATTAGAATTAATAAAACCCAGCCATATTCTAATAAAAGTGTTACGTCCAAAATAAGTCCCCTCTTCTACATTGATGTAAATAAAAATGACCTGTACCCAATTGGTAAGGTCATGAAATAACATCGCAAAATGCAGATGGACAGACCGATACCGTTATGGTAAAGGTCTCGCTAACAACATTCGTTGCCAATAAACCCGGAGGAATTTCCTCGTGATGACGAATTTATTGTACCAGCTACTCCCCTTTAAAGGAAAACTTTTTATTTGTTTTATATTTTAATAGGAAGAGATTAGTCTGTCAATCTAGTTTTTCTACTAGTTTGAGTACATCTTCTAGAAATAAAACAATGAATGGGACATCTTTTTCGCGCTCGTGCCTTAAATAATTACGCAATTTCTTATAATCTTTCATCTCGTCTGGTTGTTTCTTGTACAGATCCCATATTTTCTCGGAAACGAATAAAACTTGAATTATAGTTTTTGAGTTCCCATGCTTTTCTAAGTGTTTTTTGACAAGATTCAGCTTTGCAAAATGCTCAATGATATCAGTTTCGAATCTCCATTTTTTTAACTGTATTACGTTCATAGAAACAATCAATCTGGGCGTTGTTACCAGAATTTCCTCTAGGGACTCTTGATTATGATGCTCAAAGGACACCAATCCATCTTCAAAATCTCCTTTTAACTGTTGGAAGTCCACTAAAGTTGCAGTATGAACAGGGAGATAAAACTTTCCCGATGTACGAGTATAGGACTCTGCAAGCATATCAAAAAAATGATTATTGGGTATTTGTTTTAAATAATATATAAGCAATTCCACATCTACCCTGGCTTCTTGATGATCATCTTTTGGGTCATAAAACCGCATCATTTACTCCCTCGTTTCATCTAAAAGTTGGATTATATTTATAAACTCACATTACTATCTTTATGAAAATCGCCATTTGAAAATGTTAAACTTGTTCATTATTAAACGAATATCTCACATTGAGAAAACGAAAAAAAAGTAAAGCAATGAATGAACCCTGCTTTACTTCTAATTTTCCAGTAGAAGAATCTTAATTATCTACTTCAAAAAATACCCATTCATTATTTAATAACACAACAAGACCATCATCAAAAAAAGCATACTGTGCACCTTCGTTACCAAAGTTACTTTCCCCATGCTGTGTGGGGATCTCTGTGCTTTTTACCGACGAAGTTATTACTCCTAATATTGCGGAAACATCAATTTCCACTGATATCTCTTCCCCTGTATCCATGTAAATTTTATCATTTACCATAATCATTGGTCGTCTATCGGATAAGCCTTCTTCTTTTCCGTACTGGAAACAACCGACCGTGCTTAACAAATAAAATATGCATAGAATAAGCGCAAAAAACTTCTTCAAATTAAAACAACCCCCGTTTTATAAATTGAACCTAAATTAAGAGCATAAAAATTGAACTATCGCTTTCCTTATAGTTGACCATCAATTTCAAAAGTATAAATCTACATGTACCATGTTCCACTTGTCTATATCACCAGCTTTGACTTAGGTTAAGCTCTTCAGGAACTTCAATACACTTTTTTTCACTGCAAAGTATCTTATTTTCCTCATCATACTTTAGAAGAGCTTCTTGCTGGCCTTTACTGTACTCAGGATCAATTACAGCAGACAATTTTATATGATATTGCCCATGTATATCTTTGCGGTATTCTATAGGTTTAGCCTCATTCAAGTAGTTATGATAGAAATCCTTTGCATTTAGTTGATAGACAAAATTACCGCTATCAGCCTCAAATACTCTTACTTGATCCAAATAATCAAATTTAGTCCCAAACATAGTATTATAGTCAATTTCAAGTTGTGATTTTAGTGAACTTCCATCAACACAACCAGAAAGAAAAACGGTAATGATCCATAGAATTAAAAGCTTTTTCATAGTTTCTCCCCTATTTTTTATATTTTTCCTAATTTTAACATATAAATCATATTTTTGTGCATAGATCCAAAAAAACTTTTTGTAATAATGCTTAACCTAACGGGCTCCCTCCCACTAGTTTCTGAACGATTTTAATAACTAATTTGGTGGCATCTGTTGCTGCTATCACTAAAACTGTACTTAACACAAAAAACTTCTGAAATTTATTCAGAAGTTCCTTCGTTCCTATACTCAACAATTACGATCTGTTGTTTTCCCACTCCTAACAAACGGTGCTAGTTGCCGATCAATATTTTCAGTCGAATGAAAGGCATAAAACTCGTGGGCTTTTAAGCCGTTTACAAACACTGCTACATACGGCACGCTTTTAATCTTCCAATCCATCGCTAACTTGCGGTTAACGTTAAGGTTAACTGTATAAATTGTTACATGACGATGCTGTGCTTGCCACTGCTCTAGCATTTGCCTTGCCAATTTACAGGTTCCACATAATGGAGTGTAGCAATAATAAATTTTTATATCTTGTTTCTTATTAAGGAAATGCCACTCTATCATTTTTTCAGTTACTTCAATCATCTTCATCAACTCCTCAACAGAAACATTATAACGAAAGTTTCATTTAGATGGAAATAGAATGGATTAGCGAGGATAGCAGCCTTTGCTAATCAATCAAATCTTTTAAAGCTACTTCTAGGTCTGTTTGTTGAAATGCAAAGCCACTGTTCAGTAGTTTCTTCGGAATACAATTTCTCCCGGTTAAAGCTAGACTTGGTTCAGTTTGCATGAAAACATACGCTCCTAGCCAAACGAACGGAGTAGGTGCTGGAGGACTCCATCCTTTTCCCATCACCTTTCGTAATGTACTCATAAACTCTTTATTCGTTACTGGTGTTGGTCCTGTAGCATTATAAATCCCTTGATAGTTCTCATTTTCAATCGAACGAAGGAACATTTCATTTAAATCATCGATGTGTAACCAGCTAATGTATTGTTTCCCTGAACCGACTGTTCCCCCTAGATTAAACGAAGCTAGTTTCTTTAGTGGCTCTAGTGCTCCACCATCATTTCCAAGAGCAAATCCAATACGTAGTAACACTTGGCGAGTCGTCAATAATGACTCTGTGAAAAATTCTGCTTCCCACCGTTTACAAACCTCTACCGAAAAACCGCTGCCAAAAGGAGAATTCTCATCACACAACTCGCGAGTATCCCCAAAAATAGCTAATGAACCTGCCTGCACAAACGCCTGCGGTGGTTGCTCACTTTGCTTAATGGCATCCCTTAAAACTTTGACAGAATCAATCCTAGAAGCTATGATTTCTTCTCTATTTTTCTTTGTGTAAATACAATTTACGCTTTTCCCTGTAAAATTTACAACTGCATAACTACCGTCAATTTCACGTGCCCATTCCCCTAATTGCCGCCCGTCCCATTGGACATATTTTATATGCTCTTCTGATACTGCAGCTTTTCTCGATAAAATTACAACTTCATAACCCTTCTCTACTAAAAACTTTGCCAATGCTTTCCCCAAAAAACCTGAACCGCCCGCTAGAATAATTTTTTTTCGCATCAATATCCGCCCTTTCTTTCATTATGAAAAAAAGCAGAACATGATAAATACATGCTCCGCTTTTGGTTTAAAAAATAATGACACGATAACCGATTAATACAACGACTAAAAGCGCTGCTAAGCATAACACCCAATAGGAAGCTAACGATTTTCCCGAGATTCCTTTTTTCGTTTTTACAAGGATCATTTCCATAAAATAGATTAACGAAAGCGCTAATAATCCCTTAATTATGTATGTAAAAAGAAATCCTTTTAGTACGAGTAAGGCAATTCCTGTTACAACCATGATGACATAGAAAAGCCTAAGAACCATATGAGTAATTTTTGCTCCTTTTGCTACATTCCCCCGATAAAGAAAAAATGTAACGACAAAAAGAAGTACTAAGATCATCCAAAAATACGCATGAGGATGATAAAAAGCATTATACGGCATGTGTAAACCTCCTATTTTTTGTCTTGACTCATTAATTATACATTTATCATAAGTTTTCACCAAAAAATATGCTTTGAGGTGTTTAGATTACTCTCGTTAGCCCAGCAAGACCATAAAAAATAGCGTTAATCGCAAAATGAATTAACGCACCTGTACTTAATGCTGCCGTAATTAAATCTTCAATGATTGTTTGATGAATCATTCATTTTCCCTCCTCGAACTTCCCTGAGGTGCCTGGCACCCTTCGTGGACATTTCTTTAACAAATGTCCATGTAGGAAAGACATTTTTATGTATTTTTTGAGGTGAATATTCCCCTCCTTATACATTAAATGAAAATATCGATAAGTTAAACTATTTCGACTAAAAAAATAATTATTATTTATTCGACATGAATCCGTTCATTTATTTGAATAGTTACTGTATAATATTATTTCGTAATACGAAAGTATTCGCGGTTTAAAAAGGAGTCCTTTATATGGAATATAAAAACGTGCAACGGTTCATTGAAACAACGCTTATCGGTTATTTAGGTGGTTATTTATTTAGTCTTGCTGATTTTCCTCTGCCATGGGTTTTAGGGGCATTAACCTTTGTTCTGCTATGGCAAGGTTTTACTAAGCGAAAAGCATTTTGGCCAAATCCTGTGAAACAAAGCGGATTTCTCATTCTTGGCATGTATTTTGGACTGTATTTCACAATCCAAACGTTCCTAACGATTGGGCCTTATATAATCCCTTATCTCTTCATGACGTTTGTACTAATATTTGCAAGCATATTTATCGCAACACTCGTAACAAAATGGGTTCAAGTCGATAAAGTTACGAGTGTGTTTGGTTCTATTCCTGGTGGTTTATCAGAAATGGTCCTTGCTAGTGAGGCACTAAACGCGAAAGCCTCATACGTTGTCATCTTTCAAACAGTTCGATTGTTGACTGTTTTATTTACCGTTCCAGCACTTATCGTCTTCTATTTTAATGAACAAGGGCAAGCAGCAAACTATCTCGTCACTGAAGAAGCTTTCGTTTTCGGAGGTATCAGTTATTTTTGGTATATAATTCCTATTTTCTTAGGAATACTCGTTCGTGATCGGATTCCAGCTGGCATCGTTGTTGCACCACTTGCAATCACAGCAGCGATGAATATTAGCGCTATCGACTTAGCAAGCATTCCTTCCGTTGTCCTCCTTTCTGCTCAAGTAGCAGTTGGAATTGGACTTGGAAAAAACATCTCGTTTGAAGACTTAAAATTAGGCGGGAAATACTGTCTTGTCTATTTCGGGGTCTCTCTCACTCTGATTGTTGTTTCATTTGGTTTAGGAGCAACCTTAGCTAATTTTACTTCATTAGATTTGGCAACAGCAATGTTAAGTATTGCCCCTGGTGGTTTAATTGAAATGGTCTTAACAGCCTCTACGGTTGGTGGAGATCCTGCTGTAGTTAGCGCCCTGCAACTAATCAGGATACTTGTGATCATTATCCTCGTTCCATCATTCTTAAAATGGTATTTTCGAAAGGATGTAAAAGAAAGGGCAGCGTGAGTTGTAGATGTTATCCACAGGTGCCTGGCACCATCTCTCACATAGGTGTGCTTGCACCATTGAATGGGCTATCCTGTTTTCACTGACTTCAGCTCTGCCTCTGTATTGGAAAAACGCTTCAGTAGCTGACCGAAAATAGAAGCTAATAATTGTTGAATGAGCATACATGATATTACCGGGATTGCTACAGGTGGCGGAAAAAATGTAATCGCGATTACGGCTCCAGCACTAATATTTCTCATTCCACAATTAAATGTTAACGCGACAATATCCTCATAATTCCAACGAAACAAATATTTAGCTGCCAAACCGCCAATTGTATAACCACTAAAAGCTAGTAATAACACTGGTACAATAATCGCAACTAATTTCCAACTGACATCTGCTAAAAAAGGCGCTACTGCAGCACTATTAATCGCAACGACGATTCCTAGGCCCACTTTGGTAAACGGGGCTAAATTTGGACTTAATGATGTCTTTACCTTCCCTCTTGTGAGTTGGTTAAGTAACATTCCAAGAACCGAAGGAAAGACGATCATCCAAAATAATCCGTTCATCATTCCCCACTGGTCGATTTCGACTGTTGATCCAACTAGGTGTTATCACAGGCATCATTTTCTCTAGAGTTCGATTGATTCGGAATAACATCGGCATGAGACCTTCTTTTCATTGATTTTCTATAGCATATAAGATAAAAGTGAAATTGAAAACTAATTTGAGGTAAAAAAAGAAGCAATTACACTCGTAATCACTTCCAAAACTTGCAAGTTAATTAAATCTAAAAATCAGCAGCAGGACCGAAGTCTTACATTTTTTTTGAGCCATTTTTCATTTGTTATGGGGAATAATAATCATGTTGCGATTAACAATTAAAGCTTAAATTTATTTTCCTCATTGTGACATTTGTCCTATTGAGACATTATTTATAGGATTATACTTAACTTATCAAAGAAAAGGAGTTGGTTCTAAATGAACGCAATTTTTAATAGCTCAACAAAAACTGGTGATATCGTTACAAAACTTCCTGCTGCAAGTAAGGTATTTAAAGAATATAAAATTGATTTTTGCTGCGGCGGAGATCGTCCGATTGGTGAAGTACTTCAAGCGAAAAAGCTTAACGAAGTAGAGATTTTAGAAAAGTTAAATGAACTGTATGCTACTAGTAATCGTACAGACGAAGTTAAATGGGAAGAAGCACCACTTGCCCAATTAGTGGACCATATCGTAAACAAATATCATGTCTATACGGCTGAAGTTCTTGGAGAACTACAAGCATTCGTAACAAAGGTCTACCGTGTCCATGGGCAAGATCATCCTCATTTACGTGACGTCTATCAAGCGTTCACAACGTTAAAAGGTGAAATGGAGCAACACTTAATAGATGAGGAACGTGATGTGTTCCCTCACATCGTAGCTTTTGACGAGACAAACTCAGCAGAGGAACTTGCAAAAGCGAAAGCTGAAATTACCAAGCTAGAAAGCGAGCACGAGGCAGTTGGCGATCTTTTGAAAAATATTCGTGAGTTCACAAATGACTATCAGTTGCCACCAGGAGCATGCAATACGTACCGCTTATCTTATTTAAAGCTTGAAGAATTAGAAACGATGACTCATGAGCATGTTCACTTAGAAAACAACATCTTATTCCCTCGTTTAATGAATGTTTAATATTTCATGCGATCCCCACTTTTCGTGGGGATTTTCTTGTTTTTGACTATTTTAATTAACATAAGTATATAGATTAACACAAAAAAAGCAGTAAGTGGCTACCATAATTAGAGCGTTACAAGCCTTCATCACTATTAATTAAAATTCCAATTTCTTAGAATTCATTTTTCTTTTGTCTATTCTAAAAAAAAGAAATGCCAGTATCAATACTCGGCATTTCCTACATCTAATTAGCTGAAACTTCTTTTACTTGAGGCTATTTACAATCGCATTTGCAGCTGCCTGTTTCACTTGAACTTCCTGTTGCGCTTGTTGCACTCTACTTTGAATTTGTTTTACGGTTTCCTGCTGCTGATGAAGCTGATAAAGTGCAGTTTGAAGTCGTTGATTTTCATCTAATAATGTTTGGTGCGCTTGTTTCACTTCTTGTTGCACTTGTTGCAAGTCTTCCGGCGTCGTACCCATTTGTGGTGGTTGTGGTGGTGGCATTATTGGAGTCGTTTTAACTTCAACTTCTAGGCTCGTATCCGTGTCAAACAACATTCCTCCCATCTCCACAAGTTCAGACTGTCTGATAATTTTATTTTGATTATCATTTATTTTCGTTGCATTTGATTGAACATTTTTGAACGCTTGTTCAAGCTCTTGTTGTCTTTCCTGTTTATTTTCTGGTTTCATTATAATTCCTCCAATGTTAGTGTTTAAGGAAACCTATCTTGTATTATATTGCTCAAGTTTTTCATTTCTATGCGAAACCTTGAAGTACAAGATATCACTAATGGAGCTTGCGAGAAGTTTCAGTGCACTTAGAGGAGATACTATTTGAACCACCGAGCAAGGTAGCAACTCCACCATAAAGCAGTGCTACAAAAGTCGATAAAAAATTTATTCTTCGTAGGAAAGTGACTAGTCTTGAATTAGCCTTGTTCTAAACCTTTGTTAGCTTTTTCATAAGCCTCTAACAACACTTCGATCGGATGCTTTACCGGCTTTACCGTTAGCTGATCAAGTTGATTTTTACACATCCCGCATTCTGTAACCGTGTAATCAGCATCAAGCTCGCTTACTGTATTAGCCATTTCTGCCCCTAACTGCATGGAAAGCTGGTACTTTTCTTCTTTAAAGCCAAAAGTTCCACACTGGCCACAGCAGCCAGCTGCGAGATCCTGAATTTCAAACCCTGGAATTAACTCTAAAATATCAATGGCAGGATTGCCGATACCTTGACCTTTAAGATGGCACGGGGCAAAATATCCCACTTCTACATTTAGAGTCCCAAAATTGACGTTCAATTCGTCTTGCTCATGTAATACACGTAAATACTCGTCAGCATCATAGACATGAGCGGCAAGTTCTTTTGCCTCTTCTGTATTTAGATAGGTGTTATATTCTTTTTTAAAGGCAAGGGTACAGCTCGAGCAAGTCATGACAATATCGTAGCCTTGACGTGTATAGTCAAGAAGACTATTAATGTTAAATGAGGCATTTTTTATTCCCTGTTTCATTTGCCCGTTTGCAAACATCGGTACACCACAACATTTTTGTTTTGGAATTGCAACTTCAATTCCATTAAACTTCATCACCTTCACAAAAGCATCAGCAACTTCTGGTGCGTTATACGTTGCATAACAACCGACAAAAAACGCTACCTTACGGTTTGTTGTAGCTTGCTTCTTTTGATAGCGACGTTTAAAATGATTAAATTTATAAACTGGAAATTGGCGGTTTGCCTCAATACCCAACACTAATTGCATCGCTTTCCTGGCAGGTCTTATATTCATCGTCAAATTTGTAATTGGCGCAAATAGTGATGCGAGTTTGCCAATCGTTTCAGCATTACTTAGGATATAGTCACGAAACTTTGTTCCATGCTGTTGGGCGTGGAGCGCTTTTGCTTGGGCTGTAAGTGTTGAAACATGTACATTCTCAGGACAAGAGGTATCACAAGTGCCACATAAAGTACATAGCTCAATCCGGTGATCGTCAATCAGTTCTTGGTTTGTGATCAATCGCCTAATCTCAGGGCCTAGATGCTTAGGACCGCCAAAATCTAAAGTTGAGCTTGAGATCGGGCAATTGACTGTACAGGCATGACATTTCAGACATTTTTCAAAGGTCGTTTCGTAAAGTGTTAGCTCATACATAATGACAACCCCCTTTCCAATTCAAATTTGTTAATTTGTGACATCGCCTCAAAACATGAAAAAATCGAATATATGCCGCCTGTAATTCCATTTTGCGTAACTGCAGTACCCAGAGCCCCCCCTACTGGATAAACATTTTCCGGTAACTGTCTATATACGCCGGTTTGATCAACTTCTAATTTAAGCGTTGTTTCCTTTAGCCCATCTGAGGTTACTTCAAGTCCACCACCTAAAATCCCACCTGTGGCAATGATCGTATGACGGCTTGCGATTTTTGAACTCCGGTTAGATGTGTGAACGGTTAAATCAGTAAGTATTCCAGAGTTGATTGTACAACCTCTTACCTCTGTATCCAAATAAAAACGAACACCTAATTTAACTGCTTCCTTTCGTAAAACTTCATAAAGGCGAACCGCAGTTGTGTTGGGAGGCAGTCCTGGTGCTTCAGTTATTTTGGTCTGTAATTCCGATTGAAATTGGTTAAATACCGCTTGCCAGTTTTTAAGCCCTAAACACGAAGGCATGATGAACAAGTCGATGTTTTCGAGCTTTTGAGCCGCTGTTTGTTTTATTATCTGGTTTAGACAATAAGCGCGCCAGTCTTTTTCATCTAAAATCCGAGCTGCATCTAGTTGGGTCAACGTCCGTTGTGAATGTTTTCCAAGGCTAATCTTCATCGTATGAATATTTAGATCTGGTCTGACCTTTTGGAGGTTCCCTTTGAGGAACTCAGGCTGAAAGTCAACAATCTCGTTAAAACCAACAATGACGATGTTACCTTTGTTCGGTATCGGAGTGATTGTTTCCGGGTAAAGAGCCGTCATTTTGATATGACCACTTGCAGTAACAATCGGTACTAGCCTATCTACTTCACCGTTATATGGATAATTGAGAATTTCGATTATCTCTTTAAATTGCTTTATCGATTCCCTAACTGGAAACTTTTCCAACTTAAAAAAAGCTAGCCATTCATCAAAATCTTTATTTGTGCCAGGTAATAAGTCCATCACGCCTGTTGATTGGAGGAGTTTTCCAGTTCCATTAGCAACTAATGCAACTTTTTTATGGTGCTTCTTAGCAATGATTGCCGAAAGTAGACCAGTAAAACCTTGACCAACGACTACAACATCATACATGAGCTTCTCCCTCCTCCTTCGCTCCTAATGAAACCCGGTAAAGTGTTTCCATCATCGTTAATTGTTTACTTGTTTGACCTGTGGCCACAACTGCCATTCCCTTAAGACGATTGTTAAGGGCATCATCTAATGCCCATTTGGCTTCTTCAACTGTTGCTAAGCCTTTTTCAACTGCTAAAGCTGCGACACGGTTGTTGCAGTAAGTCCCTTGGCATGGCCCCATCCCTAGACGGGTCCTGCGTCTTATATCATTTAAGTTAAAATGTCCCTCTGGGAATGCAGCTTTAATTTCTGCCCAAGTAATTTGTTCACATTCACAAATAACAATTCCATCATCGGGATCATTTTGTATTGAATGTTTTATCATCTCAGCATTAATTCCTGCCCATTGCCCTAACTTAGTTTTAGCAGCAGGAGCAATATTTGTATCCTTGAAAAATTCTGTGGCATCACGGTGCGATACTTCAACTTCATGAGTCGTACAGCGAGCATTTACTCCAAGTTTGCTACAGACGAGATCCACGGTTTTTTCGGCCATATAACGAAACGTTGTTAATTTCCCACCGGTAATCGTGATGAAACCATCTAAGCCATCACGTACAGAATGATCTAAGAGTGCCATTCCCCGCGTCACATTTCTACCACTACTGTCAGCCTCCGCAGCTTCTTGGTAAAGAGGTCGACTTCCGCTAAAAGCACGGATCATTCTTAATTCCTTTAACCGCGGAATTAAGGCACTACCTTCCTTCAGCATCTCTTCAAGTTCTTCGCGATGTAATGAGAAATCTTCAGGGTTATCTACGTTTTTTCCAGTTGTACCGAAAATCGTGACATTATGAGCTGGGACGAAAATATCTGCATCTCCTGGTAAACGTAACCTGTTAATCACCTGTTTGTTAATACGGTGGTTCATAACGGTTAGTAATCCCTTATTGTTGATCAAATTTATTGGAACCTCAGCAAGAGCTGCGACTTTTTCTCCCCACGGCCCCGCTGCATTTATCACGAGATTAGCAAAAATATCAGTTGTCTCACCAGTGTATTGATTTTGAACAGTCACACTATTTATCGTGTTTCCAACTCGATTTATCGCAATGACTTCACTGTATGTGAAAACTTTTGCACCGCGTCTAATGGCATCAGTAGCAACATCAATAGAAAGTGTAAACGGATCAATCGCCCCATCGGGAACGTGAAAAACGGCTTGAACATCTTTACTTAAATAAGGCTCCTGCTTGAATGCTTCCGAAAGTGGAATTTCAGTAACTGGAATCCCTACTCTTTTACATGCGTTTACCCATTTCTCTACATAAGAGTCCTCATCTTCAGGTACCTTTGCAAAAATTCCACCGGTTGCCTCGATCGCCCTAGGTACTGTTTTCTTTAAAATGAGATTTTCACGGTAGCTTTCGATTGCAGTTTCCTCGTCGCGAACCACATAACGTGCCCCAGAATGAAGTAAGCCATGATTCCTTGATGATGTTCCATGAACAAGATCTTTTTTCTCAACTAAAATTGCATTTAATCCTCGCAATGCTAAATCACGCAATATTCCTACACCAGTCACTCCGCCACCGATGACAACAACATCTGTTTCTATTTTTTGTCCCATGAAGTTCTCTCCTCACTTAGCTTTAGGAATACGAGAATATACAAAAAGCCATAAAAACCCACGAGGATATTTTCATATCCCATGAGTTTTTATGGCTTTCTCCAATTCTCCGGCCAAATATTATCTTACTTAAATTTTACCATGAAAAAAAAATGATAGTCGGCAAGAAATTGGCAAAATCGTGACAGCTACTATAAAGATTAATACCATTCTCTCCTTAAGCTGATACTATCTTGCACCATTTATGATAATCCTGCTCATCATTTCGATGTTCGGGTAGTCTTCTTGTTCATAAAGTTCGAGCACGCGCGACTTATCGTAATCGACCCGCTCTAATGAGGTTCGAATTCGCCCAGACTGGACTTCAACAATCGCATAAGAAGCTTTTGCTATACCATCAAAAGGTAAGCCTACACTCCCGGTGTTTATTAAAATTTTTCCGTTAATGTATCTTATATAAGGAAGGTGAATATGACCATAAACAAACAGTTGAGCATCATTAGTCATAAGCTCTTTTTCAATGATCGCATCTTCTGTGTTAGGAAGAATAATATCAAACAAGCTAGTAGGAGTAGCGTGAAAAATGGTCGTTTTCACATCTTCAAGCTCTAAAGTTAACGAGTGAGGTAAACTTTGTAAATAGTCGATGTCAGCTTTGTTTAATTTTGTTAATCCCCAATCACGTTCTTCGTTCATTAACGCTAATACACTATCAGGAACTTCGCCTTGTTGAACCCCGCGCACTAGCCACTCATCAGCATTACCTTTAATAACATCTGTCTGTAAAGACCTTACGATATCTAGACATTTCTTAGGTTCGGGACCACGGTAGGCGATATCGCCAAGAACAACAATTTTATCAACAGCTTGTTTTTCAATGTCTTGCAAAACAGCTTCAAGTGCAACGGCATTGCCGTGAATATCTGATATAAACGCAATTTTCATGTCATGTTCCTCCTCTTGACTATTTTCCTAATTCACTGACGATTTCATAGGACCGCAAACGGTCCGCATGGTTATATACATGACTACTAATGATAAATTCATCGGCATCAGTTTCTCTTAAAAAGTCTTGAAGATTCTCTTTGACGTTCTCTGAATTGCCGATCATCGTTGTTTTCAACTGTTGTTGGACGAGCATCTTTTCGTAAGGTGTCCAAATTTGATCCATTGATTCTACTGGTGGCTTTAACGTAGTTGGTGTTCTTCGAATTAGGTTTAAAAATGCTTGCTGCTGTGAAGTCGCCAACCAATGCGCCTTATGATCTTCATCGGCAGCAATAACATTAATCGCGACCATGACATAAGGCTTATCAAGAACTGCTGAAGCTTGGAAACTATCTCGATAAAGCTTTAGCGCGGGCATCGTATTTTCAGGAGAAAAGTGACTTGCAAAAGCAAACGGTAAACCAAGTTGCCCAGCTAGTCGTGCACTAAAGCCACTAGAGCCTAATAAATAGATTGGGATGTCTAACCCCTGACCAGGAACGGCTCTAACCCCACCTTGGTTTTCTGGTAAAAAATACGACCGTAATTCTTCTAGTTGTTGCGGAAATTCTTCCCCTGTTTGTCCACCTCGTCGTAGTGCCAAGGACGTCAATTGATCACTGCCTGGTGCCCTACCTAGTCCAAGGTCAATTCTGTTAGGATATAGCGACTCCAGTGTTCCAAACTGTTCAGCAACAACTAAAGGGGCGTGATTTGGTAACATAATTCCCCCAGAGCCAATTCTCATTGTCGACGTTCCAGCTGCTAGATAACCAATAAGAATAGATGTTGCAGAGCTAGCAATCCCTGGCATATTATGATGCTCAGCAACCCAATAACGGTAGTAGCCCCATTTTTCTACGTGTTGAGCTAAATCCAAACTGTTATGAAATGCATCAGCAGCATGACTCCCCTCGGAAATCGGAGCTAGGTCAAGAACTGAAAACCGAATGTCTGATAGTTTTTTTTGATTTTCCATATGAACCACCTTTTATCGTTCTGTTTGTGATGCATCGCCTTCCTCTAGGATGGTTACTCGAAGGCCTCTTTTGGTTCTTCTATATAAGCCATGGGGGAAGCACCTGTTAACTTCAATAAACCGTCTTTATTTATGTTTGAATTCCCCTTCAAAGCTTGTCCAAAAATAGAAAAGCCTGGCTTATCGCCAAGCTTTTAGGCGTCCGCCTTTATGATAAAATAGACCGTCAAATATACTACTAAATTGGTCTGAAAATATTTACGTGTACTTATAATTATTTTAATTTCTTCTCTTTCAAGGATTAATATACCATTCTAGGCAAGTTGTTGTAAAAGAATTACTTCCCAACTTTCCTTTTTTTCTATCGTCTCATCGGGAACTCATTCTCTTGAAATTCAGGAAACTGGTACTTTTTTAATAGTTCATTATTCCAAGATTGATGCTCGCGCTCAACTTTATTAATCTCAGCTTTTGCTTCATTAAATAAGAAGTTTCCTTGAAAGGTACCATTTACGTAAATATCACAGCGATTATTACCTCGATAAAACAAATTAATAGTTGAACCATTAATATTACTTACGTACGTGCCATTCGCTAATCTAATCATCACGCTTCACCTACTTTTTTTAATATGTTTCATAGCGGAGTCTGAAAATCTACCTCGTCTTATAAAAAACATATTCAAGGTGACAACTTTTCATGTTAGGTTACGGTTTTTTTGTTATGAGAAATGTAAGGAGAGTATAATCAACTCGTTTTTTCTTAATATTCATAAATAATTCACAATAATAATCAGAGGATTATATTTCCAACATTATACTATATTAGTAGCGTAGAAGCGGATGATTGAATAAATGGAACAAAGAGTTTTTTTATTATGGCCGATTGCATTAACTAAATTTATCTGGAAGGGACTGTCTAATTATGAGATATAAGAACAAAATGTTATTTACGAAGGTTACATGTGGATTACTAATTAGCTTCTTGCTTTTTCATTTCTTAACTACAGAAGCTTCTTCTACTAACCTATCAACCGAGGATGTATTAGATCAATACATAAATGATAGAATTAAAAAACTAGGGGTTCCCGGTATGTCAGTTGCGATCTCTCATAAAGGTGAACTGATTTATAGCCAAAGTTTTGGTGAGGAGATTACTAAAGAAACGCGATTTTATATCGGTTCTACGTCTAAGACCTTCACGGCCCTTGCTGTGATGCAGCTTGTCGAGCAAGGTAAGATTGACCTTGACCACAGTGTATCTACTTATTTAGACGATTTTACAGTTTCGAATAAAATAACCGTTCGAAACCTCTTGCATCATCTTAGTGGTATGACTGAACTTGATTATATTTCTAGCCTCCCACCGCATGTGGGGTTTTCAGATTTAATCGAGGATATGAATAAGATGTCTTTAACCTACGAACCAGGAGAGCAATTTGCTTATTTTAACCCTAATTATAGTTTGCTAGGTGCTATTATTGAAAGCGTTAGTGGACAAAGCTATATCGAGTATATCGAGGACCAAATCATTAACCCCCTTGGCCTTGAACACACCTCGGTAAAAGGCGAAGTTGATACACCAGGACATTTATCGTTTTTTGGTTTCTCTATTCAGCGTAATGAACCACATATTCAGTACGATCTTCCTGCAGGATTTATAACCTCTACATCCGAAGATTTAGTACGTTTTCTTGAAGCGTTACGAATGAAACAGCCTACCGTGGGAGTTTCTTCAGAAGCGATTGAGGAGATGATGTCAGGTCATCCTTTTTATGGAATGGGATTAATAATTAGTGATATTGCAGGTCGCCCGGCTGTTCATCATGGTGGATCTCTACCGGGATACACATCAAATGCAATCATGCTTGTAGAAGATGATTACAGCATCGCCTTTTTAATAAACAAAAATCATTTGTTAAACGGACTTGTTTTCTACCCTGATTTAACCAATGGAATTGTATCAATTTTAACAGATCAGGAACCTCCTTCAAGGGTCAATTATTTTTGGATTTATCGTTTACTCATTATTTTATTTGCAGCGACTTTTATTTACAACATGATCAAAGCCGGAAACATGATTTTCCGTCCAGTACAAAAAACAGTTCGACAGAGGTTAACGGCTGGAATAGTAAATTCGGCTATCGCAGTTGCAATGATCATTTTGATCCCATTTGTAGTACCCTTGATCATGCAAAGAGGAATGACATGGGAGCTCGCATTTTTCCTTGCACCAGACATGATTGCGTGGTTGTTTTTAGCAATAGTCATCCATTTTTTAGAATCCACTATTCACTTTGGTTTTATTATTAAACATTATTTTAAGACTAAGAAGGCTATTTCCAAAGCTTCATAATTTGCAAATAAAAGGCTGTTCCATAAGTGTAAGTACACCCTGGAACAGCCTCCTTTTATTTATTTAAGCGTTCTAATGTTTTGATTAGTAGTTCGAGTTTTTCGGGACGACCGAAATAAAATCCTTGGACGATATCGCATTCCTTTGCCCTCAGAAACTCAAGTTGTTCTAATGTTTCTACACCTTCAGCCGTAATTGAAAGTTTCATTTTATGTGCTAGCTCGATAAGTCCTTCGACTAACTTTCCGTCTTTTTCATTTTCGGCAATACCACTAATAAACGACCGATCAATCTTAATTGAATCTACAGGAAGTTTTTTTAGGTAAGTAAAGGATGAAAAACTTGTTCCAAAATCATCAATCGCAATTGTAATTCCTGATTTTTTTAATGAATTTAAAATATAAACTGCTTTGTTTGGGTCTGTCATTAATGTCGTTTCAGTGATTTCAAATTCGATAAATTTAGGATCAAGTCCACTCTCATTAATCGCTTTAATAATACAATCCTCTAATGCGGGATCAAGAAATTGCTTTGGCGATAAATTAATCGCAACACGTAATTCTGGGTAATTCTTCTGTAGTTCTTTAAGATCAGTACAAACTTGCTTAATGACAAATTTACCTAAATCTATGATTAATCCCGATTCTTCAGCAATCGGAATAAATTCAGCTGGGCTAATCATTCCCATTGATGGATGTACCCAACGAATGAGTGCTTCTAATTCAATCGGCTTCCCTTTTAAATGGATTTTTGGTTGGTATGCGACATGAAAGTGATTTTGTTTTAAGGAAATCTGTAGCTCAGATTCAATTTTATATTTTCTTGCAAAGAACTCTTGCATTTCATGTGAATAATAAATCACTTGCCGTGCACCTTGAATTTTAGCAAGCGTCATTGCTTTCATGGAATTCAAGTATAACTGTTCAGCGTTACTGCCGTGGTTAGGATAATTGCTAATCGAGATCGAAGCGGTAATATGAATCGGTCCTTGATCTGTTTCAAAATGATTATTTAGGACTTCCTGGACTTCGACAATAAACGAATTAATTGACTGATCTCCTGGAAGGATAACGACGAATTCATCTCCATTAATTCTCCCTATAAAATCCGAACCAATTAATGACTTGAGACGGTTCGCAAATTCAATAAATACTAAGTCAGCGTTCGCTGTCCCTAGTAAATCATTCACCAACTTGAATTTGTCAATATCAAAAAGAATAAAATGAAATGGTTCTCTTGAACTAATTTGACTATCTATCACTTTGTCTAGAGACTTTCGATTATATAGACCAGTGAGAGAATCATAATGTTCTAAGAAAACTAACTCCTCTTTAATCGCGAGTTGGTTTGTAATGTCGGTACATGAATATAGGGTGATTTTCTCTTTATTAAGAAACACATCTGATTTTTTTAACGTTACATACAAAAGCTTACCGTTTGGGGTGTTGATTGTCGCTACATCCCCGTCCTTTAGAAAAGAACCTATTTCTTCTTTAATAAAGCTAGAGATTTTTTCACCAACGATCTCCTCTTCAGTTGTTTCAAGCAGTTGCATTCCAGCTTTATTTACAAAATTGACTTCATCACCTTTAACTAGAACAATCATTTGTGGCGAAAGTTCAATCAATCGTTTGTAGCGATCTTCCACCTCTTTATTATTAACAATGATTTCTCGCTCTGCTGTAATGTCTTTTAAGATGTAATAAAATCCTAACGATCGTTCGTTAACGATAATCGGTATCCTTTTTACTAGAGCAATAAGTGACTTATGACTTAACTCCAGTAAAACTTCTTCTTCTATTGGGGAAGTAGTTGATTCCCCCTTAAAAATAGCTAGAGATAAGAATAGTTCGTAAATATTTTGATTGATTACTTGATTTTCTATCATCGAAAAATGATTAATAAATGCTTCGTTAACCATTTGAATATTTCCAAAAACATCTGTGGCAATAATCGCATCGTTATTATAAGCAAACAGGGAATGAAAACGCTCTTTTTGTTCAGTTACCTCATTCTTTTTCATTTCAAGCTCTGTAACATCTTTAGTGAAAGCGATGACATACTGCTCGTCATTAATGTCGAATGGAATTAACGTTGTTTCTGCTCGTCTGATTTCGTCGCTCTCTTTTAAATTCATCTGATCGATAAATTGAACGGGCTGTCCGCTTGAAATGGCATGAGTATATTGATCGTGCAACCAAGTGGCAACCTCTCCGTTATAGACATCCTGGATGCTTTGTCCCAGCGCATGATCTGATAGATTGGCAAGCTGTTTGGCAGTGTCACTAAATTGGATGTATTCGAACCTTTTATCTTTTCGAAACTTCATAATAAAAACAATGTCAAACAGTTTAGCCATTGCTCCAAATAAATGCGGTAGTTCTAATGAGTCTCGTTTATATTGCATCTCGCATCTCTCCAAGTAAAATCAACGAATGTACCTAATAACTGTAAAAAGTTGATAAATCATTTTGGTCCTAATTTTTAATTTTTAAAAATTTTTATAACTTTTTTGTTTAACCAATAAAAATACTACTTTCAGCGAATACCACTATATTATACCTGAGCATTTCATTTTAATAAATAGAATAGTTGATATACAATACATATACAAAACATAAACAAAGAGGTGCGTCATGGACGTTAAAAAATATGTATTCCGGCTTTTTATTTTCTGGTATGTAGTTGGTGTGTTCTTACTTTTGTTTGATTTATTACCGCCAATGCTCGAATGGGCAAATGCAGTCTTTTTAATTTTAGCAGGTATTCTCGGTGCAATCTATTTTACCGCTAATTACTCAAAAGCTAAAGGTTTTTTTCTTAGTTTCTTTATTATTTCAACAACCATTTTTGTCGAATGGCTAGGCGTCGAGTTCGGTTTGTTCTTTGGTCATTACGACTATAACTCCGATTTTGGTTGGAAGATCGCAGGTGTCCCGATTGCGATAGGCTTTGCTTGGTTAATGGTCATCAGTACGACTCATGTATTGGCAAAGCAGATCACCAACTTCCTGCACATGAAAAATAAAATTATTTTAGGTTTTTTCTACGCTTTGATTGGAGGATTAGCTGCGGTTGTCGTAGATTTAGTGATTGATCCGGTTGCTTTCCATGTAAAACAATATTGGCTTTGGCACGATGGTGGCTTTTATTATGAAATACCTTTCTCTAACTTTGCTGGCTGGTTTATCCTAGCGTTCTTCCTTCATGTATTTGTTTATCTTGTATTACGAAACGATTGGCAACTTGATCGAAACTTAGATTGGAAAAAGAAAATGGTTGTAGTCAACGTCCTTATCATCTTGATGTTTGTCATTTTAGCGTTTCAAGGAAAACTACTACTATCTGCTTTCATAACACTAGCAGCTACTATCACATTGATAGCTTTATATCGAAAGGCCAATTATTATGATTGAAGCTAGGAAAAGTCCTTTTTTTTCACAGATCTTTCACTATTATAATCGTCGACTATTAAAAAAGAGCTTTCACCATCTTTACTTAAATCAACAGACTGACCCCATCGCTACTAGTCCGACTTTGTACATTATTAATCATAGTAGTTGGTGGGACGGTTTAATTACCTTTTACTTAACGAAAACCGTTATTGAACAAGATTGCTATGCGATGATGACCGAGCAAGGCTTAACGTCATTTCCTTTCTTTCGAAAAATAGGTGGGTATTCCATCAATAAAGACAATCCTAAAGACGTTATCAAATCACTTGCTTATACAAAAAAACTATTAAAATTGGCCAAGGGTGTCTGGATTTTCCCGCAAGGAAAAGAAGAACACCTCGAAAAGCGTCCACTCCTTTTCCAGTCGGGTGTCTCGCGTCTAATTACACAAGTACCGGATTTAACGGTCATCCCAATTACCTTTTATTATACTTTTTTACATGACCAGCACCCTGAAGTGTTTATTACGATTGGCGAAAAGCTTCCACGTAGCACCCTTGACAGTTTTAGCTCAAAACAAGAGATGACTCACTATCTTGAGCAAGTTGTCACTGACCAATTAGATAGACAAAAGCACGAAATCATAACCGCGCAATTTGATCAGTACGAAATTCTTTTGCGTGGCAATCGAACGGTTAGTGAAAAGTTTCAAGACTTCTTCGGAAAATAGAGGTGTAATTGATGGTCATTTTTTTAATCGTATCTTTCTTGCTTTTTGTTACTTGGACAGTCATTAATAGTTTTTTCATGCCAAGTTTACCAGTAAATCCATCTCTTTCAAAACAACCACTTGTTTCAATTTTAGTTCCTTTACGAAATGAGGAAGGGAATGTTGAAGGACTCATTAATAGTTTAAAACAATTAACATATCCAAATTTAGAAGTGTTTTTGTTAGATGATCATTCTACAGATCAAACCTATGACTTACTCGTTGAACATACAAAAGAGTTAACTCACTTCCATGTCATTGAAGGTGCCCCCCTCCCTCCTACTTGGGTTGGGAAGGTATTTGGTTGCCACCAGTTAAGCCAACTGGCAAGTGGAGATTACTTATTATTTATTGATGCAGATGCCAGGCTTGAAAAAGCAACAATTGAAGCGACACTGTCATTAGCAAGACAACAGGACGCCGCTCTAGTGACAGGTTTTCCTCGCTTTCCGACGAAATCCTTTCTCGGCAACCTCCTGGTACCAATGCAGCACTTTGTTGTATATTTCCATCTTCCATTAATGATGGCCAACTACACAAAGAAGTCCGCCTTTACTGCAGCACATGGAGCTTTCATGTTTTTTGAAAAGAATAGCTACAGACGGATTAATGGTCACTTTTCAGTAAAATCTTCGTTAGTTGAGGATGTCGAAATTACTAAATTGATTAAAAAAGAAAATATGCAAGCTGTATTGGCGAATGTAACTGAATATGTAAGCTGCTATATGTATGATATAAGCAAAGATGTCTGGCATGGTTTTACCAAAAATATATTTCCAGGCTTAGGGCGCTCTTATCCTTTAGCAATTTCTGTGGTGATTTTTTATGCTATTTTTTATGTATTTCCAATTTTCCTTAGTGTTTATGGCGTTTTAAGCATGCAATGGTTATTTGTCTTACCGCTAATACTCTCTGTCTTACAAAGACTGTGGATCGATCGAAAGGCTCAGCAGCGACTGCCCTTATTTCTTTACATGCCCTTTTCTGCTATTAGTCTGATCATCATTTTAATTGCTTCAATGCTCAAAAATCTTTCAAAAAAAGGTTATCAATGGAAAGGTAGGAATTACTCTTGAAGAAAACAGTCGTGGTTATTGGGGCCGGTCTCGGGGGGCTTTCTGCAGCAATTTCTTTAGCGAATAAAGGATTCGCTGTAAAAATGTATGAGAAAAACAATCATGTTGGCGGAAAGCTTCTCAGTGTTAAATCAGGTTCCTATACCTTTGATTTTGGCCCGAACACAATCACGATGCCGCATGTTTTTCAAGCGTTCATTGCTAATACTGGAGCAAACCCCGATGATTATTTCTCGTTTGTTAAACTTGGCGTCCATACACGAAATCATTTTTCAGATGGCTCAAGTTTTGAGATGAGCTCTAACAAGGAAGCGGTTATTGAGCAACTAAAGCAATTAGATCCTTTTGCAGCAAAAAGGTTTCCTGCATATTTAATGGAAACAAAACGAATTTACAATCTAGCCAATCAACATTTCTTTTACCGAAATTTTAGGAGTTGGAAGGATTATTTGGCTCCAAGCCTTGCGAAAGCGTTTATGCAAGTACGTCCTTTACAGTCGTTGGATCAATTTCATCGAAACTATTTTCAAAACGAGGAAGTGCTAAAGGCCTTTAATCGCTACGCTACTTATATTGGCTCCTCTCCTTACTTAACGCCGGCAACGTTTTCGCTTATTTCTCATCTTGAGTTAGAGGATGGTGTTTATTTTGCAAAAGATGGAAATCATACGATTGCAACTGGATTAGCAAGACGTGCCAAAGAGCTGGGGGTTGAATTTTATTTAAATACTGGAGTAAAGAAAATTCTAGCAACTAAAAACAAGGCAACAGCAATTCTTCTCGAAAATGGCCAGCAAATCAAAGCTGATTACATTGTCGCAAACGGTGACCTTATTTCTTCTTATCAGAATTTGATTGCTGAGAAGGACCGTCGGCATTTTTCCAATAAAAAAATTGCAAAGGTGGAACCGTCGATTTCTGCTTTTGTCATATTAGTTGGATTAAAAAGGCGGTTACCTAATCTCATCCACCATCAAGTCTACTTTAGTGACGAGTATGAGGCAGAATTTCAGGACATTTTCCGTGATGGACGCTATAGTGATGATCCAACGATTTATATTTGCAACTCTTCTCATACAGATCAAACACGTTCACCTGACGGCGATAATCTATTTATCTTAGTAAATGCACCAGCGCTAAAAAACGACGGTAGTCTGCAAATAGATCCTGAACTATATAAACAACGTATTTATACGATATTAGAAAATAAGGGCCTAGCACTGAAGGGTGATATTGTCTTTGAAGAAGTCATTACGCCACTTGATATTCAACAGCGATTCTCAGCTTTTCGAGGTGCTTTGTACGGATTAGCCTCAAACGGCTTACTCAATTCTTTTTTACGACCAGCCAACCGCTCGAAGGATATTAAAAATCTATTTTTCTGTGGGGGCTCAACGCATCCTGGCGGCGGATCGCCAATGGTTGTAATTAGCGGTCAAAATGTCGCCAGGATGATCGCTGAATTTGAGTAAATCACAAAATAAAAAAGGAGTTGTCGTAGCAACTCCTTCACTATAAGGTTCAGTTCAATCAAATTTCAATTAGTAACGGTGTTCGTCATAGATTTATTGTCTTCAAAGTCAGGTTTTCGATAAGAAATGCGAGCATCCGTTGTCGCTAATACAAATTCGGTATTTTTAATATCGGGGTGATCCAATATGCATTCCATTAACCATTGATCTAAGTCATTATCACAATACGTTTTTTCAACAACTACATCCGAAACCCAGGAAAAGACCGTTTTATCCGTGACAACTCTTGCAAAGCCGATTTGTACCCCATGATGGTATACTCCGAAAGAAAGTGAATTGATCACACTTTTGGCAATTGAATCTCTTGTTCGGTTTGAAGCCAAATCAGATGTTGAAATTAACGAATAGACAGCGTTTAAATCAATCATTGATTTGTCATCACTTACTATATATTCTTCTTTAACCCACTCCACCTTAATCCCCCCAGATACTATACATTTAAATTTAATGTTATTAAATTTTCTTTCTAGTATTGGATCCTTTGTTGAAATTGCGTCATTATTTAGAAAAAATCTATCAAATATTATTTTAACATATAATCCCAAAAACGACATAAATATTTTCGTTTTTCAAACATTTCGCTTTGAATCTTCAAAAAAAAAAACACACACCAACTTGGTGTGCTAGTCGTTCCATACTGATTATGCTAATGCCTTCATCGTTTGTTTGATTAGCTTAAAAATGTTCGCTTTCTCTGAAGAAGAAACAACTGCTCGTTTCGTAAAAACGTTGTAGTTGTTTTTGCGGATTTCATTTAAAATCGCACGGTAGCTAAAATTTGCAGCTTGAACTGGTAATCTCGAATACAGCGGATAGTCGTTTGTTGACTCTAATGCTTCTTCGTACAACCTTTCCGCATAGGTAGCTAAGTCTTCAACGAGTCTCGTAAATCGATCATCAACGATGTTTGCCGTTAGATCCTCAATCCCATAGTTATACTTTTGTAAAAGATCTGCAGGGATATAGATCCGATCTCGGTCTAGATCTTCACCAATATCACGCAAGATGTTTGTAATCTGCATGGCAATTCCTAATTTAATTGCGCCCTCTTTCAGTCTTTCCGTTGGTTCTGGTGCTAAAATTGGTAAGAGCATCAGTCCGACAGAGCTTGCTACTCGATAAGAATAATATTCGACTTCAGCCAAGCTGTTGTAGCGATTTTTCTGAAAATCTAGTCCTTGTCCTTCGATCATTAAATAGAATGGTTCAGGATCCATTGGAAAACGAGTGAAAACATCATTAAGAGCTAACCAAAGTTTGTTTTTTGTTGAAAATTCTCCTTCTAAAAACAAATCCAATTCACGTTTAAATTGAATTAATTTCTCTAACGATTTTTCTTCATCGACGATATCATCAACGTGACGACAAAACGTATAGACGGCCCAAACCGCCATTCTTTTTTGTTCAGGTAAAAAAGAAAATGCTTTGACAAATGTTTTTGAATTGGTGTTCATCACTTCATAACAATAATGATATGCTTCATCTAACCTCTTCATATGACTTTTCCCTCGCTTCCGTTAGAATATAGTTTGCTAATAGCTTTGCCCCCTGCATTACAATTGGGATGCCGCCACCTGGGTGGATACTAGCGCCGACGACATACAAATTTTCATAGTCAAATGGTTTAACTTGCGGTCTAAAGACACCAGATTGGGTTAGGGTTGGAGCGATCCCAAAGCTACCTCCTTGATATAAGCCATCAACATGCGAATCTTTTGGTGTACGAATTTCTTTCCAGACGATATGATCTCGTAAATTCGGAAAACCACGTTTTTCTATTTCAGTAATGATTTGTTCAACATAGTTATCAATATTATCCCAATCAATGTCAAGGCTTGCTGGGACTGGAATTAAACCATATAAAACGCCATGACCTTTTGGAGCCAGACTGTCGTCAATGATTGACGGATGAAACGTATAGATGGCTGGATCTTTTGGTAATGTCTTATGAACAAAGACATCTTCCATATGTTGTTGTAAATCGTCACTCATCAAAAATTGGTGAATGACGTTATTTTCATAGATTTTCGATAATCCTAAATAGAGTAATAGACAACCAGATGAAGGAACAAACTTCTTCTTCATTTTGACCTCTGGAAGTAATTCCTTAATATGTGGGAAATCTCCGTTATAAACGACCTGATCAAACAAATGTTGTCTATTCTCAACCGTTACGCCAACGCAACGCTTTTTGGAACAGAGGATCTCGGTGACATTGCTGTTAAAGCTTAATGTTACACCTCTTTCTTCTAATTCGCTTACCAAAATTGATACTAAACTAGCATATCCTCCCTTTACGTACCAAACCCCATGAAAATGTTCGCTAAAAGGAACTAGAGAATAAAGTGCAGGTGATTTGAACGGTGCGCCACCGATGTATAACGTTTGAAATGAAAATGCTTCTTGCATCATCGGATCGTTAAAATACTGTTTTGCTTGGCTTTTAACTGTTTGGTATGCTTTTAGTTTTAGTAATGTTTGGATGTTGGGTCCATTCCAAAAGTCTCGTTTTTTTATAAAGTCACGATCAAGAAAAGCTTTCTTCCCTTCCGTAAAGCGAAACTCCATTTCTTTTAAATACCGATTGAAGTTGTTTTCCTCACCTGGAAACTTCGCTGAAATTTCCGCTAATTGTTCGGCAAGGTCACTCCATTTCGAAAAGGAACGACCGTCGCGGTAGGATAGCCGGTAGAGAGGGTCACAGCGGACAAGATCTAGTTTGCTAAGATCAATTCCTACCTCAGTCAGTATTTCCTTTAACATATCAGGTAAAAGCACGATCGTCGGCCCCCGATCGACTTTGTAGTCACCATGTTTTACAAATGATAGACGACCACCTGCCTCTTCATTTTTTTCAAAAATTGTGACATCATAGCCATTTTTACTCAAATATAAGGCGGTAATTAAGCCTCCAATACCTGAACCGATAATTGCCGTTTTCATTATGCATTCCTCTTTTTCTGATCAAGTTCTACAATACTTCTTGCTGTAATCCTAGCAGACTCAAAAATGGTTGGGAGTCCACTTCCAGGATGAGTTCCACCACCGACAAGCCAACAATGATTTAACTCTTGGAATTGGTTGTGGGGACGGAAATACATCATTTGCCGCAAATGATGCGCTAAATTAAAAGTTGCGCCACGATAAACATGAATGTCTTGGTCCCAGTCAAGCGGTGTAATCATTTTTTCCTCTTCAATAAAATCCTCTAAATTCTGATAATCGGTCTTTTGGGCGATCTGATCTAAGACGAGCTTGCGAAACTGATGTTTATGCTTTTCCCAATCTATTAAACTATAATTGTTCGGCACGGGCGCTAAAATATATAAGGCTGACTTCCCTTTCGGCGCTAGCGTTTTATCAGTAACTGATGGGTTATGAATATAAATCGATGGATCTTGAGACAACGTTTTTGTTTTTGTAATTTCCTCTACATTTTTTCTATAATCATCGGAAAAAACAATTAAGTGATGCGGTAAATCAAAGCTTTTGTTAACACCTAAGTACAACATAAATGTTGAGCATGAATAATCTTTCATTTCTAGCTTCTTTTTTGAGAATTTCTTTAAGTGATTATCCTCAATAAGTGAAGTCATCGCATGGGCAAAGTCAGCATTCACAACGACTTCATCAAACGAATGTTTCGTACCGTTTTCAAGTCTAATTCCGGTGACATTCTTTCTCTGATCGATGATTAGTTTTTTTACACCACTGTTTAGACGAATGTTGCCACCTAATTCACTCACTACTTTGGCCATTGCTTTCGTTAGTTGATTTAAACCACCAATTGCATGGAAAATTCCATATTTATGTTCCATATAAGAAAGGATGCTAAAAGCACCAGGACATTCCCATGGTGACATCCCTAAATATTTCGATTGAAATGTAAAGGCCAGCTTTAATCTTTCATCAGTGAAGTAATTGCTTAAAACACCATACAATGATTGATTAAGAGTTAATTGCGGCAATGCTTTTATTGTTCGCCACCGTAAATAATCAAATAATGAGTTATGACGGTTTTGTAAGATTGGCATTAACGCATCCATCTTTTTCTCGGTATCTTTCATAAATTTCTCGTAACCTAGTTCATTACCAGGGAATTTACTCTTTATTTCCTGCTTTGTCTTTTCTTGGTCACGGTATGGGGAAATGCTCGTGTCAGGGAACTTTAATTCATACATTGGTTCAAGCTCGACTAATTCGAGATAATCTTCTAGCTTTCGACCTGTCGCTTCAAATATTTCTTCTAAAATATGTGGCATGCTAAAAAATGTTGGTCCCATATCAAACGTATAATCTCCTAATTGAATACTAGAAGTTCGTCCACCAACATAGGCCTGTTTCTCAAATACTTCGACTTGGTAACCTGCGTTTGCAAGTAACATCGCTGCAGCTAAGCCACCAGGCCCAGCCCCGATAATAGCAATTTTCTTCTTTCCCATCCCCGTCACCTCGTATATTATTTCTCTACAGCTTTTGAACGTATAACGATTTTATACCTATTGTATATATTGTGTATATCATAATAATTAATCGACTTAGAAGCAAATGATTTGCTCAAAAAAATGATTTTTAGTCAGTCAACAGTTTTCCTTTGGTACAATATTGAATTTTGGATTAAAGAAAGTCGGTTTCTTGTATTTAGTTTTTCGTATCGAAACAAGCATTTTTTCGAGGTGTTGAATAGTTGGTCGTTTAGAGTGGCACAAACCGCGTTTTTTTCACATAAGTTATATTAATGAATCAAAAGGTTACTTGGCTCAACGAATTGGGGTGAAAGTGAATGTCTTATAGAGAAGCGGTTTTATTAGTTGTCGTACTATTTGTATTTATTTCCTTCACAGTAGGGGCTGCAGATCCTGAGCGTGAAGTTTTAATTCGACCTGGACTAGTGCCTTTAGTTGACGCGGTGATGAATGATGGCTAAAAATAAATTTAATTCTTTTTCTGAAAATGAATGGAATAATTTAAATAGTATACTTGATCACTACAAGTTAAGTCCCCAACAAATTGCTGTTATTGCAGCAATTCTCTTTGATGCCCTTTATGTAAAGTCAATCCTCGTTGATAGAGAGCAAACGATTGTTATACTGTTAGAAGGTTCGTTGAAACAACAATCAAAGAACATGGAAAAATTGCTTAATGAACTTCGTAAATGTAGCATTGAAGATTTAATGGACATATTATCATCTAGAAAAAAATAGTCTAATCGGTCGATAGCCCAAAATCTTCAGTACGGGGCAACACAACTAAAAGGCGCGCATTAGAAGTGCACGCCTTTTCGTTATGTCGATCGTTTTCCCATTGCTTGTACAAATATAAGCTTGTACCTTACCCATCTAAAAAATAAAAATTCTCAGGATAATTATTAGAACACCTTTCTTCAATCAGTCGTAGCTTATCTGACTCGATTACGTTATAATGGTTTCTTAATCATTTATCAAGTTTAAGTAACTAATAATAAGAACACGAAGGTGATGTATTTGATCGAGGTTAAGACTTCCACACTGACCGATAAAGATGCTGAGTTTAATCGAGGGGTATTTGCGACAGAAGATATAAAAAAGGGCCAGTTGTTTCATATTGCACCTGTCATTCCTTATCCAAATGTAGAACACATTTTAATTGAAGAAACCGTTCTTAGTGACTATGTTTATGAATATGGAAAAAACCATTCGGCTGTCGTTTTAGGTTATGGAATGCTATTTAATCATTCCTTTGAACCTAATGCCGTTTATGATATTGACTTTTCTACTCATACGTTTAAGTATTATGCCTACAAAGATATAAATGCGGGTGAAGAAATTCTTATTAACTATAATGGCGATGTTGATGACAAAGAGCCCTTATGGTTTATGAAGGATGAGAAAGATACCACTAAAACCGAAACTAAATAAGTAAAAGAGCCAGGATACTATCCCATTACTTTGATAGTAGACTGACTCTTTTTCTATATATCATATTTTAGTTGCTGACCCAGAGTTAACTTCAACGATATTGCGATGAAACCAATGTAGAAAGTCTCATAAGGATCATTAGTAAGAGGTTTACTTTAGAGATCTATACGATTATCTTTTAATTTAAATTTTTCTACCTGGTTGTGAAGATCACTAGAAAGCCTAGAAATATTACTTGTCTGCTTAACAACTTCTTTAATGGCTATTAATTGCCCTTCTGAAGATGCCGCTACTTCCTCGGTCACTGCAGAAGTTTCTTGGATAATCGCTGAAATATTCTCAATAGCAGCAAGAACTCCGCCGATGTCATGACGAATTTTTTCAAAAACGGCTTCGACTTGCTTTGTATTCGTTTCTGTTGCCGAGACTTTGTCTACAATTTGGTCTAAAGCATTGCCCCCACGTTTAATTAGCTCCACTTGCCCATTAACTGAAGCTAGATTTTTTTCCATCGCAGCTACAGTATCATTTGTTTCTGATTGAATATCACTGATTAATATTACGATTTTTTCGGCTGCTTGTTGTGATTGTTCCGCTAACTTCCTAACTTCTTGCGCTACGACAGCAAATCCTTTACCACTATCCCCAGCCCTGGCAGCTTCAATAGCCGCATTTAAAGCTAATAAGTTCGTTTGATTAGATATATCTGAAATAACTGTAACGATACCACCAATTTCTTGAGAGCGTTTTGATAAATTATGAATCGAATCTGTTGCAAAGACAACTGTTTCAATCACATCACTTAATTGATTTACTGCTTCGTTCATAACTTGTTGGCCTTCTAAGGCGCTATTCGTTGATATTTGTGCGTCTTCCACTGTTCTACTAATTTGCTTTTGTCCAAGTTCTAATTGTTCGACAGCATTACTCATTCTATCTAAGATAGAATTAGCTTCTACCGTTTGTTTGTTTATTCCGCTAGCTGTTTCAACCATAGAAATTGTAATTTGATCAGCTTGTTCACCAGTTTGTTGTGCACTACTATTCAAACCTTTTGTCGAACTCAAAATCGAGTTTGCAGTATAATTAATACCCTGAATGATTTTATTTAAATCGTTGACCATATGTTGGAATGACTTAGTTAAAACACCAACCTCATCATTTGAACCAACATCAATATCTACCGTCAAATCACCCTGACTAACCTTTTGAACTTGTGATGTCAGCTTCGTGATAGGTTTTGTTAGATAACGTGAAAAGAAAAACGTGATAATAATACCCAGTATTAACATCGATATTGTTATAAGCAGGCTATCTCGTCTACTTTTGTTCAACAATTCATAGATTTCTTTCCCCTCATAATCTATGCCCAATATGCCTAGAAACTCTCCATCCTTTGACTTTATTGGAAGATAGGATGATACAAGTGCACCATGTTCTTCAGTTTTACTTAGCTCCCCTTCTGTTTTCGATTCAGTTTCAAATGCTAGGACTAATTCAGGATATAATTCAATTTCTTCTTCTATATCACCAAGTTCCGATGCATCATCAGCACCAATCGACATTCCGTCGGCAACATAATAATATGTATACTGATCTCCCTCTAATACACGCGTCATCGTATATATATACTCAAGGCCATTCGCTTTCCTGATTTCGTCAAACTGCTTTCGTAGTTCAAAATAATAGTCAGTTTTATTATCTATTGTAATCTGTTTGTATTGCTCTGTATCAATGACTTCAATTGCATACTCACCTATAGAACTTGCCTGCTTCGCTACAGAGCTTACAACCAAGTTAGCTGCAGAGTTATAAATAAAATAACTAACTCCTAGCCCTAACACTAGTATCAACGTTGAAAATAACACAATAATTTTCGTTTTTAATCCCCACATAGTTCCAACACCCCATAATATTCTCTCTAATTATAAAAGTACATGATTTGAAAGTAGCCAACACAAATCCATATCCTAATAAACAAAAAAAATGGCAACAATAAAATTTTGCAAAAACACACGTATACTTCTTATACATTATTTAGATACTCATGTCCACAGAAACTTTCCGTATAACTTGAAGTTCACCAAATAAACTAATATTGTTTTAGAGTAATAACTTTTCTTTCTGTTTAGTAAAACTATTTATAAAACAAGAGGCATAATCAAGGGGGGCTTTGAGAGTTAGTTACCGAAATAAAAATGGTGTTAAACCCCACTTACGGTAGAACTCTACCATAAGTGTGTCTAACACCCCTTTTATCAGTATTGACCTAGTAACCCTTTCTTCATCGCAATCTTTTCGCAACGATGGAAGACGATTAATCCTAAAGCCATGTAAACAATTGAATTGGTTACTAGACTAACGAAATCAAACCATGGTAACTGTGTTAGCGTTAGGTTCTCCATCATCACAATTCGAACCATATTTACACCTTTAACAAATGGTGCTAGTTCGAGAAATGGAGCGACAGAAATCGGAACAAAGACGAGGCCCATTAAGACAAATTGGAAAATCTGTAGAAATGCCTGGATTTGCTTAACGATAATCGCTAAGCCAGCAATCATAAAGCTGACGCCTACCATGCTAAACATCGTTAATAAAATAATCGGGATTGTTGTCATTGGGTTAAGGCTAAGCCATTGACCAGACGTTAGCATTGCTGCAAAAAGTAAAACGATCATAATGATAAACTGTAATAAAAACTGGCCGATAATTCTAGTAAGCATGATCTTCCACACACCAAGCGGTGACATGTATAACTGTTCTAACGTCCCTCGCATCGCCTCTGTAATGATCGCAAAGCCAATAAAATTCATCGTCATCATCGTCAAGCTCCAAAAAACTACACTAACAATCGAATATTGCACATTTACATCAAAACTTGCTGGGTCACCTATAAACATAATTCCAAAAAAGGCCGCTAAAAAAATGACATAAAATGTGACGAGCAACGCAAGCGTATTGGGTAGATAGCGCTTCATTTCAATATATTCCTTACGAAGATTTGCTTTAAATAAATTAAACCATTGCATGCTGCTTTTCTCCCTTCATGATTTGCATAAATACTTGTTCAAAGTCAATTGTCGTCCTGTCAATACTTTCAACAAGTGTTCCTTCTGTTTTAAAAAGATCGAAAAGCTCGTAAATATCCTCACTTCGCTCTAGATTAACAGCAACAGTGGCCTCATGACTGCTTGATTCATAGGAGCTTAAAGGGAACCGCTGATGCAATTGCTCTTGCTGGCTTACGCTTAGTACTCCATCTAATTTTACCGAATATGCCTTCGTTTCAAATAGCTTCAGTAAATTTTCAACCTTTTCATCAACAACGACCGTTCCTTTGTTTATGATGACTGTGCGGTGACAAAGATCTTGAACAACTGGCATATCGTGAGAGCTAATAATAACCGTTCGTTGTTCTTCCTTAACAATCGTTTTTAAAATTTCGCGTAGCTCATAACTAATTTCTACATCCAAGCCTAATGTCGGTTCATCTAGCAAAATGACTTCAGTGTTGGCTAGTAAGGCAACTGCAATCGCAAGCTTTTGCTGCATTCCCCGAGATAAGCCATTGACAAGTTCATTCTCCTTCTCTTTCAGTTGAAACTGTTCTACAAGCTTATTAACTTGATAGGCAACCTCCTTTCTAGAGAGACCACGGTTACCAGCGAAATATTCTAGGTTTTCGCGAACGGTTAAGCGCCAGTAAAGGTTTCGATTCCCTTCTAATACAGCACTAATATGACGTAATGCTTTCAGTCTACTTTTCTGTATATCTAATCCGTTAATCGTGATCGTCCCTGCATCAGCTTGTAATAAGCCACAGATCATTTTAATCGTCGATGTTTTCCCCGCCCCGTTTGGCCCTAGTAAACCAAGGACTTCACCACGATATACATCAAAAGAAACATTATTTACCGCTGTTATGATCTCATTTGTCTTTCTCTTTACATACTTCTTTTCAATTGCATGCACTTCAATCATTTTTTCCACTCCACATTCATCCTCTCTCTTACGCAGTTTCTAATTATAGTATAGTTAGAATATTCAAATGCACCTACTTGCCAGAGGTGGAACTTTTCTCCGCCTCTAGTTGGATATTTTCAGGACAATAAAAAAAAGCAGTTCACACTACTATACGTGGAGTGAACTGCTTTAAGTCAATTTCTCGTCAGATTTTACGGACTATGAACGTCACGCGCTATGCCAATTAAATACCACTCACCCTCATGCTCTTCATAAATGAACCTAAGTGCTTGCCACTGATACCACAATTCTTCTGATGGTCGAGGTGAATAGTACTCAACATACTTTGCCTCAGGAAAATAGTCTGGAATCGTATTAATGATACCACCACTATCTACTTCCGAATCATTAAACGTAATTACATCGTAGTTGATCTCCCAAGTTTTTTGCCCATTTCTCTGCTGCGAACCACCTAACAATATTTTTTCAACATAATCATTCACTGAAAATTCGAAGGTGTAATCACCCATATCTTGACCCCATATGAACGTTTCCGTACCCTCTAAATGACGTAGCTCATCAATGGTAAAATGAACTTCATTGGAATACGGACTTCCAGCATCAGCATAAAAGGAGAAAAATAAACCTTCTGTTGGGTGAACGTGATCAGCAAGTTTTAACCAATCAGCTGCTTCTAAATGATCAAAAATTGTTTCGGTCTTAGAAAGTAATTCAGTCTCTATATCAACTGGTTCGTCGACAATAACGGAATTGTCATGACTATATTTTTCTATCCAAGCTTTGTGCCATGTTGGATAGTCAATGTCATGAAGTTCTTCGAACGTTTGACCGTCGATCGAATAATGGACACCATACAACGCTTCCTCTGATAACGGAAATGATGTTCCACCGATTGGTATTCCGTCACTAAGCATAACTGATATAGTCGTCTTCCCCATCGAGCCATGCTGATAATCTAGAGAATGGCCTTGAACAGTAAATAATTCAGTATCGATTAATTTTTCAAAATAATTATCAGGTTCTATCTCTTGGAGGGCCCATTCATGAATAAAGGGCGGTTGCACTATTTTTTCCAATGTTAGGATATACGAATTAATGGAGCCGTCATAGGAAACGATGTCATAGCCTTTTTCTTCTAGATAGCGTTTTGCAATTTCACCATTCTCACTGATTTCAATGATTTCGGACTCATCATGATCTAAAAACAAGGAAACTGTATCAAAAATAACTTGCTTCCCACCAAGAAAAGAGATCCAAACAAGCAAAAAGGCAGTCACTGCGATCCCACTCGTAATTAACGAACGCTTCTTTATTTTCCTACGATATTCGATTTGGCGAGCTTTTTGTAATAAGGTTTGTTTCGCTTTTAGTACAAACTCCTGCCTTGGTTCGAGTTCAGAAGAAGCATTAAGTGTATTAAAAAATTCATGTTCATTTTGCATGTTCAATTCCCTCCTCTATATTAAATTTAAGTGTCTCCTGAAGTTTTCTTAACGCTCGAAAGTAATCAACTTTCACCTTTGCTTCTGAAACATTGAGAATATCTGCTGTTTCACGAATTGAGAGCTCGTTAATCCCTCTGAGAATAAGAACAGCGCGGTAATTTGGTTTTAATTTAGAAATTGCTCGGTGAATGACTTCTTTTTGCTCTTTCGTTTCCAATAACTGATCAGGATTATCGTCCTTCGAAACAAGGGCAGCAAAAAATCCTTCTTTAAAGATCAAAGAAAACTTATTACGACGAAAATGATCAACTGCAACATTTCTGGCAATCGTCAGAATCCATGTTTTTAAGCGATATTGTTGATTAAATTTAGGTAGCGATTTTAGGACTTGAATAAATACTTCCTGAGTTAAATCCTCCGCATCATTTCTACTCCCTGTAAAACAAATCAAAAACCGATAAACATCTCGATAATACTCATCATATATACGTTCAATCTGGTCTTCTAAATGACTTGGATCATACAATTAATACCCCTCCTTGCCCTTAATTTTCCTTATCATGAATTATTCGGATAAGGACATGAAAAAGTTACAGTTCTGAAAAATGTTTTTTTCTATTATTCTATCAGTAAATGGGAGAATTGTTATCGCTATTCTGGTTTAAAAGCAATTGAGAGCTTCTGTTTTTTAAAATCATTCTTCTCAAATCGAATTTTGAGTTGTTGGCAATTCTTCAAAGTTCACCATTCCTTATTGGTTCGTTTATAATGGAATCAAATAGGATCGAACGAAAGAACGCTCGATCCAAATGGTGATGACTACTTTTCGAAAAGCTGACAACCAAAAAAATTACATTACAGATTGGTAAAGATTGGGGGCAAGGATTTTATGACAGCAAATAAAACTGAGAAATGCTATTGCCTCGAGATCTTCCGTAAAAAATATGGAAACCACGTCAACGGCAAATGTTTAAAATTAGCTTGTGAGCGTTATCGTCGTGAAACCGAAAACCCTCAATCAAAAAAGGTGCCAGGTACCTGAGAGGATTACATCCAGGTGCCTGGCACCTTTTCAGTTAATCCTCTTCGTATAGCTCCTGAAATGCTGCTTCGGCAGTTTCTTGTGAGGCAAAAAGTGCATCGTCATCTTCAATTGTATGAAATGTTTCGTGCAAAAATAGCGCAACCTTATTTGGGTCCTTCGGATGCTGAACAATTTCTGCTGGTGCGACATTAGCAACCGTCGGGGTGTGAGGATTATGGTATATCACATGAACCTCATCGCCTACTTTCACTGTCTTTGGATCGATTGTATCCATCATGATCATCCTTTCAATTATCAAGTAGTTATATTGTTTGCAGAAAGGAGGATATTATGATGAGTGCAGTGGAGTTTATAGATTAGCTATACAGGTTAGAATATGAACTTAACTGTTCCTAGTAAAATCAAGTTGAGAATTGCTGTGAAAAGGCGCTAAATTTCTTTCACCTGAAAAAACTTACTTAAGATCTGGGCTAAGTAATCGAGCGGAGTATCTTCAATTTGACGATATTCTTTCTCCGTATATAAATGCGTTGCATTAGGCAATTCTCTTTTTAACTGCCTTCTTAATTTTTCTCCAGACTCATCCTCATCTACAAGGATATAAACATCTTCATCCTCAATCGGGAAAATCAAATCCTCAAGCTTCTCAATGCTCAAAGTACCATTTGTACAAATGATATGAACCTGTTCCTGCAATACTTGCTTTACTCGCTTTCGATCACTCGTTCCTTCCACGATTAATACCTTCTCTTCCATCAAATCACCCTTAATACTATATTTACGTTACTAAAGTTAAAAATCTTGCATTTTGTTCTAAAATGAGTATACAATAACTTCAGTGCTGTTTTTTGATTTATCTAAATTATTTGAAATTGCATATTTCAATAAATATCCTATCTTCATGAAAAGGGTATTACCACATTAACGTTATTTTTAATTTCTTAATATCATTTTGTTTTAGAGGAGAATTTTTTGTCGATAATAATTATTTAGAGTCACTCATTCTTAGGACAACCTACTCTAAAATAGAAAAAGGAGAGAGAAATGTTAACAAACCATTTAGATTTCAGATTGGAACCAAAAATACTTGAATTGTACGAAATACATAAAGAAAGATCAGAAAAAATTGATTGGGGTTATCACGACTACCTTCCATGGGATAAGGCGCAAGACTTTCGTAGAGTTCCGTGGGATGAAAGTCAGGTAACATTACCAAAAGGTATTATCACAGCGGTTGAAACGGCATTATTAACTGAGGTGAATTTGCCTTGGTTTACATCTCATTTAGATCAAACGTTTAAAGGCTCTTTATCTTGTATTCGTGATTTTGTTCATACTTGGACAGCTGAAGAAGATCAGCATTCAAACCTTTTAGAAACGTACCTGTTGATCACAAGAAACGTTGATCCAAAACGCTTACATCAACTACATAAACAAACGGTTGAAATGGGTTGGAGTCCAGATTATGAGACGCCTTTTGAGACGATGGTCTACACTTCCCTTCAAGAATTGGCAACGATGGTGTTTTACAATAATGTTGCCAAAGAAGCGAAAAACTATGATAAAGATTTGGACTTGCTACTAAAAAGACTTGCTAAAGATGAAACGTTACATTATGCCTTTTATCGTGACGTCATAAAATACCATTTAGAATTAGAACCAAACTACTGTTACTACTTAGGGAAAGTGATCATGAACTTTCAAATGCCTGGTACCGTTATGCCTGATTTTGAAGATCGCATGTCGATTATTGCAAAAGAAGCCAATTATGGGCCTTTAGAATATTTCGACCAAGTATTAGAAGCAATCATTGAGTACTGGGAGATTGAGAAACTAAGACCAATTGCACCTGAAGCAGAAGCTGCTAGGTTAGAAATTCTTGAATATCACCGGAGAATGAAACGAGTCAGAGATCGTTTTTATAAAAAGAAAGCAAAATAAAACTCAGCAATGGTGCCAGGCACTACCAAGGGAACTCCCCTTTTGGTGCCTGGTACCATTTTTTTTTGTAAAGTCTATGTAAAATTTAGAATAGATTAAAGGAAAACTAGCTTTCTAAACGAATTTACTTATTATTACTATAGATTGAGGTGTTCAACATGATGAAGAAGACGTTAATATTTGCACATCGCGGTTATTCAGCAACTCATCCCGAAAATACGATGGAAGCTTTTGAAGCAGCATTACAGGTTGGGGCGGAGGGCCTTGAAGTTGATGTTCAACTTACAAAAGATCTTGTTCCTGTCATTATTCATGACGAGACTGTTAATCGAACGACAAATGGCGCTGGCTGGGTCAAAGATTTAACTCTTGAAGAAATTCAGAAGCTTGATGCGGGTAGCTGGTTTCACCCCTCTTTCGCAAAAGCAACAATTCCAACATTAACGCAATTACTCGAGTGGATCAAAACCACACCGCTTCTACTAAATATTGAGATTAAAAGCGGCCTTGTTCATTACCCTGGAATTGAAAAAATAATCTTAGAACACGTCGAGCAATTTAACTTAATTGATCGTGTCATCATTTCTTCATTTAATCATTATAGCTTAGTAGATATCCGCAAGCTTCATAGCAAAATTGAAACGGCGATATTATTTATGGAAGGGCTTTATGAACCATGGAATTATGCGAGAAGCATTGGCGCACAGAGCTTGCACTGTTACTATCCTGTCGCCGTTCCTGAGCTAATCATCGGTGCTACAAAAGCTGGAATGCCTGTTCGACCATTTACTGTTAATAAAGACGCTCATATTGAAGCCTTAATAAAAGGAGGTTGTGCAGGAATTATTACAGACTATCCTGAAAAAGCTCTGAGTATTCGTGAAACGTTAGCCAAGTAATTTAATTCAGTAATGGAGGTTTAGGAGATGAAAGAAAGTAAACCTTTTTCTTACAGTAAAATTTTTGTGATTGGTAGTGGCTTCTTTGCATTAATGCTTGTTTGGACGTTTTACAATGCTTATATGCCCTTAATTCTTGGCGAATACATTGAAAGTCGAGCGATCCGCGGTGCGATCATGGGCCTAGATAATCTGCTTGCAGTGCTGCTTATCCCAGTTATTGGCGCTTGGTCAGATCGGCTCGATACAAAAATCGGTAATCGGCTCCCGTTTCTCGTCATTGGGATGCCAATTGCAGCACTATTTTTTATTCTCATTCCTTACGGAGCTACTGTCACATTGTGGGTACTCCTCGTTGTCGATATCGTCTTCTTGTTTGCAATGACGATTTACCGTGCTCCTGTCATTGCGTTAATGCCTGACCATACCCCTTCTGAGAAACGGTCAACGGCTAACGGAATCATTAACTTTATGGGTGGGATTGGGGCGATTGTCGCTTTGTTTGGACTATCGACTCTTTATGGGATTGATCGAACCTATCCGTTTATCGTCGCTGGGCTACTCCTTCTGTTAGCGTTTATGTTACTTTACTTCACCGTTGATCGTCATCCACCGTATGTCGGACGAACAGATGATGAACTCGAAGAAACACAAGCAGCAAAATCATTTTTTCACGGTCTTCGCCTCCTAAAAAAACCTGAATTTAGAGGGCATCTTTTTATTCTCATTGCGATATTTCTCTACTTTATCGGTTATACAGGAATCGAAGCTTTATTCACCGTCTATGCTGTCGAATATTTACAGATGGAAGAAAGCGCGGCAGGGTTTACACTCGGCTTTTTCAGTTTAGCTTTTGTTCTTTTCGCGATCCCAGCAGGCCTTTTAGGTAGTAAGCGAGGCAAAGCACCAATGATGTTACTAGGGTTAATTCTTTTACCAATGATTTTCATTAGTATCCCGTTTCTGCCCTTACTTGATAACCTTTTTCCAAGTATGAATGAAGTTCTATTACTACAAATCATACTTTTCATTGGTGGGATTGCCTGGGCTTTTATAAATGTTCAAGCCTACCCATTAGTAGCCGATTTAGGCGGAAAAAGTAAAATTGGCTTTTTTACTGGTTTATATTATTTATTTTCGATGGCCTCAGCGATCATCGCTCCAGGGCTTTTAGGTCTTTTAATGGATTTATTTACACACCCTGCCCTGTTCTTTGGTGCTGCTGCGAGCTTTGTGATTGCCTTTTTATTCCTGCGAAAAGGGAGCCAAATCATTCCTAAAACTGACCGAAAACTTAAAATTAGCTAAGAAAAGACATTAGGTGCCTGGCACCTAATGTCTTTAAAGTTCACAGCCATTTTCATCGCAAACGGCACCGTTAAGATTGCTTGCACTGGAGAGATTATCTTTTTCTATAATCTGTTGTAATGTTTGAACAAATGTTTCTGTCTGTTGCGCTCCAGTAATCGCGTACTTTTTATTAATTAGAAAGAATGGAATGCTACGTATTCCATAATTTTGCGCTTCTTGTTGGTCAGCCCGAACTTGATCACTCATCGCATTTCCTGCCAACATCTCTGCAACTTGATCACGATTTAAGCCTACATCTGTCGCTAGCTCAAGCAGCGTTGCATGATCACCGATATGTTTAGATTCAGTGTAAAATGCTCGGAGAATTCTTTCTGTCATTTCTTTCATTAACCCATGATTTTTTGCAAACATCGTCAAGCGATGGGCATCAAACGTATTCGTTAACACTAATGTATCAAAACGAAAGTCTAAATCTTCCTCACGTGCCGTCTTTTCCATATTCTTGCACGTTGCTTTTGCTTCATCTATACTCATGCCATACTTTTGCGATAATTTTTCGTAAATGTTATAGCCAACATCACGCTCTACGGTAGGATCTAGTTCAAAGCAGCGATAAACGACGTTAACCGGATGTTCCAACTGGTTAAGTGCGTCCTCCAGACGCCTCTTGCCAATATAGCAAAATGGTCAAGCGAAATCTGTCCACATTTCAATTTCTAACATCTTCTTCCCTCCAATCTAGTATTACAATTTAAGTATACCGATTTATAAGACCAAAGACCAATGAAGCGAATTTTTAAATCAAAAATTCACAAAGAAAACGTACTAGCTACCACTGTAACTAGTACGTTTTTTCCGATTACTTAAACATCCGATGAATCGTCATAATCGTAGCGAAATCCATCTTTTTGCTCTGCAGTTGTACCTTCACTCTTGTTCTTCTCTTGTTGTTCAGTTTGCTGTAGATCTGTTTGTTCTAAATTTGCTTTTTCCCTTTTTGAAACGCTCATCATACCCCTCCTAAAAAACTTAGTAGCCCTTCTTAGCTTTTGTAAGGAACGATCTTACTATTCGCGCCTGGCTTGATAAGAGAAATGACGTATATTTTTCCAGAAACGCAAAAAACTAGCTATAAAAACAAGGAGGTCTTTCTATGGATGATAAAAAGACAACGGTTGCTGGAACTGACATTGATGAAGTGAAACGTCTCAACAACCAATCCGGTCTTTCCTATAATGAAGCAAAGATTTTGCTTGCTAGAAAAAAAGGGTTCAACAACAGTAAACAAGAATAACTGGCGAGTAGTTTAGTCAAAAAATATTTCCTAAATCCTTTTGCGATAATCGGAACAACCACAGCACTTCATTCGTTGTTAAAACTGTTTGTCCCAAGGATAACGAATAAATTTTGGAATAAAGCCAGCTGACAAGTAGATTGGCAGTGTCGACTCGACAATTACTTCCTCTGCCCCGCTCGCGATACAGCGGCGGATACTTTCTAATAATGCCGCTTTCCCTAATCCTTTTTTTCTAAAATCTGGATCAGTGCAAACTGGTTCAACGTAACCGACTTTGTTTTCTTTACATAGCCACATTCCTACATACGAGGCAAATTGACCATCGGGAGCTACCGTCACGATTGTTAAATCCTTGCGAAAATTCGGAGCAGATTGCATCAATTCGCGATCGTTTACACTATCTTCCGTTGGTTCACCCTCGTGGTCAAAGCCTCTCCATTGGACACGGTCAACCTTGACGAGATCATTATCATCATCAAGGCTAGTTAAACTAAACCCTTCAGGAAGATGTATTTCAGGAAACGGTTGGTCCATATTGAAGAAAGTGACGGTATGAGCTTGTGTATAACCATCTTCTCTTACATAGCCATTGTTTAAAAAAAGCTCGTTCAACTCCAAATCGAAGTCATGTCCATAAACACGTAACTTTTTCTTACCGTTCTCCGTTTTATAAAGAAATTCCTCAGCATGAGCGAGCATCTCAGATTTTAAAAACGTGAAGTCAGGGTGAAAAGTGAAGTACGCGTCACCTTCGCCAAGTTCATTGTGTACGATGGCAACTATTTCCCCGTTCACCTCCCAGACACCACTCTTTTCTGTGAATTTGTCCTGATAATAGCTGTGATAATGCATATATTCCCACCTTGATGGATGCCAATTGATAAACTTACCACCTGGTTCGTATGTGTCAACGAAAAGTTGATAAACCTTTTTATAATCACTTTTCCGATTGTAAAACCGCTTTGTTACTTTCATTTCTCAATCGCTCCTTTTTTGTAAAGAATGTCTAAATTTTACTAGACCTTCCTAAAAGCGATACTTCAGTCATTTAAGTCAAAAATTAATTAAAAGAGCTCTCCATCTTAAAATGAAATTGGCGACTTCGTTCACCGCGCAGTAAATACTTTCTGTCTAAATAGATTGCTCAAAAAGTAAATACAAAAAAACTATAAGAAGGAGTCCTATCTTATAGTTTAATAATCCTTAATAGAATGATAAACAAAACCGGAGCAACAACTAGTTGCCAGGCATATCATTGTAACGAAAGGAATACACGTTCTATAAAAATGACTGTTTCTCGCAATTAGAAAAGAAGTCTAAATAAGCCTAAAATAAAATAGGCAAACAACCAATCTTCTTTTCTGATTTTCAATTTCTGAATTAGCGAGTAGTCAATATCATTTTTACAGAGGCCTCCTTTGATCATCTAAGCTAATCATAGCTTTTTTCCGAATTTTATACAATTGAACATTCTGTGAAATTATTCCATTTTTTAGACAACGATGATAAGTTTTATAAACTTAAAGACGCTACTATTGTTGCCATAGTAAGCGCATTGGTGCAATTTTACGGTTTTCTATATTGAGCATTACTTTACCCCTACTTAACACTTTGTCTTTTCTCAGCTACAACATCACATACGAAGTCATACATTTTTTCTACACCTGTAGTAGTAGCTTCAAAGTTGTATGCATTCGTTACATCAATCCCGATGCTATCAGCCTCAGTTTTAGAATCAATGTTGGCGCCAAGGAAAATAAACTCCCAGTTATATCTCTCCTTTTGATGTCTAATCATCTCTTCTACCTTTTCGTAGCTGAATTTACGGCTTGCATTTTCCATACCGTCGGTTGTGATGACAAAAATTACGTTGCTTGGTCTTTCATCTTCCTTTGTTTTTACTAATCTTAAGCCAACATCGACAATTGTCTTTCCGATAGCGTCAAGAAGGGCTGTAGTGCCTCTGACAAAATAGTTGTCACTAGTTAACCTTGCATCTTCTGCTGGAACCCCATCACAGATGATTTCATACTTGTCATCGAAAAGGACAGTTGTGACTACTGTATCACCTTCTAATTTAGTCTGCCTTTCGATGAAACTGTTAAAGCCACCAATTGTATCTCTTTCAAGGCCTGCCATCGAACCGCTCCTATCAAGGAGAAATATAATCTCTGTTAAATTCGTCTTCATCTCATTATCATCCTTTCAATTTAGATCATGTTATAATAGTAACTGAGTTCATTGTTTATTTGGTCGCCTAGTAAGCGACATTTTATGGAGGTTGGAAAAATGCTAGAAAAACAGTTATTAGTAGAATTACTGGACTATGTAGAAAGCCACCTAATTCAACCTATCTATGATCTTTGTGAGCAAGAGAAGATTTATTCTGAAAGTCTGCATCATATCGAATTAGAAGATTTTGTTAAAACAAAACGGAAACCAACATTCGCTGAAACTTTGTTCCGGTTTATTGATAAAAAGGGGTATAGTGATGCTGACATTTATAAAAAAGCAGGACTAGACCGTCGTCACTTTTCAAAAATCCGTTCAAATCGCGATTACCGGCTTGGGAAAAATTCGGCGATCGCACTTGCCCTAGCACTTGAACTAACGAAAAAAGAAACCGAAAAACTGTTAAGTTCTGCCGGCTTCTCTTTGTCTGATAATGATACATTTGACTTGGTTATTCAATTCTGTCTAGAAAAGAAAATCTATGATCTATACGACGTCAATCAAGCACTCGATTATTTTAGTTTAAAGCCATTGATTAGAGGTACAAATTAGTATTCAATTATTGTACCGAGACGTCATCAAAACGAACGATGATAACATTTTCTATTGATGTTTTTTATTGCATTTGTCCGAGTGCTTTTTTTGCTCGTTCACGAGAAAGGTTAAACGATTGCCATGTTACTTTCTCTTGAGAGATCTGCTCTTGTTTCCTCACTAACAACGCTTCTAAACCAACGATATCTGGATGTTTAAAGTTTAGCTCAACAAGGGGTGGAATTGCTGAGTACGATAATCCATCTACATATTCAAGATCGATATTACCTGTTGTTTCGTAGCGTTCAATATTTTTTGAGACAACCCATTGATCAATGCCAATGAGATTTAACCCTAGATAGTAAACAAGTGCTGCAATAATATAAAAACGCATAAGCGGTAGTCTTGTAATCCAAACTTTTACAAGTGTATAAGCTAGGATAATCATTAGAAAAACCATAAATGTATAGACAAGAAATCTTAGTGACGTAAATCCGTAGGCTTGCTCATATAACATCATCCTTACGTAAGCTGATGATAGCAATACTGTACTAAAAACGATGAGAAATGTTAATAAAGTCTTAATTATTTTTGATTGTTGATTTTTTATAAAAGAAATTGTACTTATTAAAATACAGTAATTAATCATCGTTACAAAGATTAATTCGAAAAATCCCCTTCTTGCATATTCTGCAAATGAAAACCCTGCTTGTAGTGTGCCGCTAAAGAGGTACTGAAACTGTACGATTGCAAACAAAAGATATACAAAATTCACAAAGATCAGGATTGTTGTGATCGTTATCGTATCCCAGTTTCGTTTTCCTTCATTTGCTGAAACTTCCTTAATGATCGTTCTTTTGTTAACGACTTTAAAGTAACAATGAAAGGCTATTGTGAACAATCCAATTTTCAAGAAGTTCCAAAATACGTCTGTTTCTAAGTTGAGGAACATTTCTGGAATGACCTGCAACATCTCCGTAAATTTTGCGTCAGCAGCAGATAACAACGAAATGATAATAAATAACAATGGTATTGAGAGGAGAACACCAATAGCTACTTTCTTGCCAATTTGGTATGTCGATCTGTCAACCTTTCGTCTCAGTTGTCTTTTGCTAATCGCAATATACACCCTACTACAGCTAAGCATTTGTGCTAGCTTCTTAACAAGTAACGATAAAAGCGATTTCGAATACCAATGCACAAACGTCGAGCTTGTTAGCATGATTGTATGAACAAAAACCAACAATGGAATTAACAAACTATTTAACATCTCAAAAAAAGGATTTGAATAGACTGCAAAACTAAGCGCCAACAGCCAAATTGTTATAAAGAAGAAATCACTGATCTGTTTATTTTGAAATGAACGTATTCGAAAATGGTAAAAGAAAAATGTATAGAAAACTAAAATAAACACAGTGTAAGAAATTCCAACTCGTTCTCGAAGTAAGCAAACTTCAACAAGGACAGCTAAAAAAATACAAACGGTTAGCAATGTCCAACCCTTCTTTGTTTTCATCATATTCGCTCCTTTTAATTGCATAGAATTTCTATGTAGTTCAATAAAAAACACCTTAAAAAACACCCTTTCAAATACCTAGTAAAACGATATAGTTTAGCAAAAAAAAATTAGACAGACCGGATCGTGCCCCAGCGAAAACCGGCATAGCTAATTGGATATAAGAAAATCGTACAAAGTATACAAACAGCAATAAATGATGGTGTCAACAACGGGTCGAACCACTGAAATGGCATAATCCGAAAGACGACGAGGGCCATTAAAAGTAAGTTTGGTGCTAAGGCGATGTAAAAGGTCTTTCTTAGCAGCTCTTTCCCACCTACGCCAAACTCTTTGCCAATTTCATATCCCAACAACACCCAGAAAAACATGTAAAGAATGATTAATACACTCGTAATACTCGTTAAAACTGTCCATAGCTCTGCAATGATCAACGATGGAATTTGATTATAGAGTATTGTTAAACAAACTCCGCCGATAAAAAACAAAAGATTTGCTGCGATAAATGTCCATTGAATTTTTGTTGGTGTGACCTCGAGTTCTTGGATGTAGGTAGTAGCAATTTGTTCAGGAGAGCCCAATCGTTCTACGATTTTAGCCATTGCTGCCGCTTCATTAAGTTCGTCACTGCTCTTGATCTCTTCGAGCATCTCGGAAATATGCACCTCAAATTCCTGAAGGAGCTCTGCGCGATTATCGACATTCTTTAGTTGTTTTTCTAGCATGATTAAGTAATCGTGCTTAGACTGAATCATATCCTTTTCTCCCAATCACTTTATCAATCACACGAACAAAACTTTGCCATTCACTTGTTTTTTCATCTAATATTTCTTTTCCAATCTCGGTAATTCGGTAGTATTTCCTTGCAGGGCCTTTATCTGGTTGCTGCCAATAAGCTTCAATGTATTGCTGTCGTTCTAATTTGTGAAGAGCTGGATATAACGTCCCTTCCTTCACCTGCAAAATATGACCGCTTCGTGCTTCCATCTCTTTGACAATCTCATAGCCGTACATGTCTTTTTCTACTAACAACTGTAATAAAATCAATGACGTACTGCCTTTTACAAGTTCACGATTAAACATCGTCGTTTCACCTACCTAGAATACAAAGGTATATTTCTCCATTATCATATCTGCTTTTAAAAAAAAATGCAACTATTTTACAAAATAAAATGTTTTGACCATAAACAAGCATTTTGACCAATTCAACTAATAGTTCTAGCGGGAATGACTATTGTGTTCTATTAATCTTGTTTTTTCGACATTTTTTGAATTTTGCTAGAATTAACTCGTAAAATTTAATATAGTAGTAATAAGGAACATCTGAGAAAGGAGAACAACTATGACTGAAACGTTACTGATCAATTTTCTTATCTTGCTCTTGCCAGTCATAATCTATCTAATCTTTCTTGAAAATAAGATTAGTTTAACGAATAAAAATCTCCTTCTAGTACTAGGAGCAATTACAACAATCCTTTGTATGAGTTATCCAATTAGGTTAGAACTTGGCTTTACGTTCGATTTAAGGTACTTCCCTTTTATCATAGCGTCCCTTTACGGAGGTTACAAAGTTGGTTTCCCGTTATACATCGTGATCAATGTGTACCGTCTCATCATCGGTGGTAATGGCATCATCCAATCCTTTCTATTATCAACAGTCATTTTTTTATTAGTCCCACTTTTACATAAACGGTTTATGAGATTAAGTTCGACTAGAAAGATAGGCTGTGCAGCGATGGTTGCGTTAGGGATCATTCTGCTCTTTATTTCTACACTGACAATGTTTTATGAAACATTAAATCGTGAGTATTGGATTGTTTCGATAAATGCGATGACGATTTACGTTGTTTGTATGATTTTTATCATGATTTTAGTGGAGCAAATCCACCACAATATTTTAAGACGCGAAAGGTATGCTCAAGCTGAACAAATTAATGTTATCAACAATCTATCGGCTAGTGTCTCACACGAAATAAGAAATCCATTAACAGTTACTAGTGGTTTTCTACAGTTGTTAAATAAATCAAAAACGCTTACTGAAGACGAAAAAATGTATGTTGATTGGTCTTTAAAAGAGTTAAATCGCGCTGAGAAAATCGTCAGTGATTTTCTAGCCTTAGGTAAACCACAATCACAAAACATGGTGCACTCTAATTTTAAAGAAGAAGCAGAATATGTTAAAAATGTCATTACACCATATGCAAACCTTCACGAAGTTACCGTTAATCTGAGCTTTAGTAACACTTTATCGAAAAAATATGATAAAAACCAAGTTCAACAATGCTTACTCAATCTTTATAAAAATGCAATCGAGTCAATGATTGATAATGGTGGAACTTTAAACGTCGACGTTACCAATCATGCAAATAGCATCATAATCAAATTAGAAGATAACGGAAATGGCATGACAAAAGAACAAATTAGACGTTTAGGTAAGCCCTATTATTCGACGAAAGATGAAGGAACAGGGCTCGGCATGTTCATGGTTTATAACACCGTGACGAAACTTGGCGGCAAAATTGATGTTAAGAGTGAAGTAGGAAAAGGAACTACGATCTTGATTACAATTCCAGCTTAAAAGAAAAGGACCAGGTACGAAATCACTCGTACAACTGGTCCTTTTCCATCACTAGTCTATTTTTGCTACTTCAGCAAGCTCTGTTATTTCAACTTTAGCTACTTTCGCTAATTGGTTTAAGAACTCAATTTGGAAGCTTCCAGGTCCTTGGGATCTCGCATTTTTCTCGGCGACTTCAGCAGCAACTCCATAATACGTTAGCGCTGCAACGGCACTCTGAAGTTTATTTTCACCCACTGCAGCAAATGCAGCTATCACTGAACTTACTAAACAGCCTGTTCCAGTAACTTGAGTCAAAATCGGGTGACCATTACTTACTAAATACGTCTCTTCCCCATTTGTTACAACATCGTCAGCTCCAGTAATGACAACAATACATCCTAGTTTTTGTGCGGCAGTTTTCGCTAGAGATACTGTGTCTAGTTCAAGCTCGCCTCCATCAACACCTTTAACTGCAAGAGTTTGACCTATCACATTTGCGATCTCACCAGCATTCCCTCGGATGATTGAAACATTCACATCTGCCAATATCTTTCTCACCGTTTCTGTACGATACGGTGTTGCACCAGCTCCTACTGGATCAAGAATAACAGGAACACCTAATTCGTTTGCCGCGCGACCCGCAATCAACATCGCTTCAACTTGCGTACTCGTTAACGTACCAATATTAATCACAAGTGAATTTGCAATTTTCACCATGTCTGCTACTTCTTCTTTTGCAGAAGCCATCACTGGTGACGCCCCTAATGCTAGTAAGCCATTAGCAACAAAGTTTGCGACAACAATATTCGTGATGTTATGAACTAAAGGCTTTTTTTCTCTAAGCGATTTTAACTGTGCTGAAATTTCTAAATGATTCATAATTATGCTCCTTTTAAAAAAATGATCTCTTTATAACTTCCCCATTTTAACGAAAATCTACTAAGAATGTTCTCTAGCATAGTACCTTCCGAAAACAAATGTCATGATTACAAAGATTTTTTTGACGAGTAAATTGCTACTCTTCACCTATCTATTTAATCATAAATAAATCAGTTGGCGAAGATTTCTGCTCATGAAAATCTTTTGTCCTCATCGAACATTCCACGTCGTTTTGTGTTCACACTTATATCAGTCTGGGCTTGTCTTAGTTAACGTAAACTAGTAGTTAAAGATTAAAAAGCTTGAGACAAAATAAACGATCACTAGTAACGCTGACGGTAACCAATATACTGTTTGTAATTTCGGTATTTTAAAACGTAGTAACGAATAAAGAACAATCATACTTAAAGTAAACGTCGCCATCGCAGTAATTAAATGGACCGATGAGACGGTTGAGATAATTGATGCTGGTCGATACATAACATCAGTACCAATCAAGATCAAAATGTTAAATAAGTTACTCCCTAAAATTGAGCCAATCGCTAAGTTATAATTGCGCAATTGAATTGCAATTAACACTGATACCGCCTCTGGTAATGACGTTGAAGCAGCAATCAAAAAACTTCCGACAAAGCTAGAACCTAGTCCGGTAACAACCGCAATTTTATCCCCGGTTATTGACAAGAGACTACCAGCTATCAAGATCACAATCGCAGCAATAGAAAAACCAGTAATTGCCCGCTTTAAAGAAATTGCAGACGTTTGTGGAACCCCATCTTCATGCTCTTCTCCATTTTCACTTCCTGCCATTTTCTTTGATAAGATGTACATCCCACTAATGTAAACAACAAGCAAAATCAATGAATCTACCCCAACACCGAATAACGAGTATGGTAGTTTCAAAGTTAGCGCAAGAAAAATAAGAAATGAAAGCAACATTCCTAAATAAATCGTATAGAGATTACTTTCGGATGCTCCTTTAAAAATTTGTTTTTTACGAAAATACAAATCAAAACTAGCAATAATTAATAAGTTAAATAGATTACTCCCTAATACGCCACCAACCGCTAAATCCGGATTGTTTAAGCCAATTGCAGTTAAACTCGTGGTTACTTCAGGTAAAGAAGTTGCCCCTGCCAAAAAAATCGTTCCAATCAACATTCCACCTAATGAAGTCCTCTCACTTAACACATCAGCATACGTAGAAAGCTTTACTGCTGCTAAGACTGTAAAAATTGCCGCTAGAATAAATAATAAAAATACCATCGTACATCCCTCCAAATTGTTTCAAAAAGAAAAAGACCCTTTTATGAAAAAGCTCTTAAATAAAAGCTCTTTCATAAAAAGGTCTTGCGTACTTTGTGAACACAAAGCTTAATGAACCGGGTGAATTCCTTCACCGCAATGACGACTCATTAACCAGTTGGTCGCTACTCCCCTTTTTGGGCTTATTCTCTTGTTACCTATAATGTAACACAGCTATTATAAGGCGTCAATCATCTTTAGATTAACGCCTTATACTTAAAATAACTTATAACTCTGACGCGTATTTTTTTAGATCTTTACTCATATCCTCAATCTCATCAACGAATGAGGCAATTTCCTCTGTTGACAATGCTTGATTTCGTCCAACTAATACAACTTTTTCAGCTAACTTTTGAATTTCTTCAATTGATTTTTGCATCTCCATTAAGGTGTTACTAATTTGCAAAGTAGACGTCATTGTATCATTGGACAATTTTCGAATTTCTTTAGCTACTATATTAAATCCACGCCCCTTATCGCCTGCACGAGCTGCTTCTATAGAGGCATTGAGGCCAAGTATATTGGTTTGAGTTGCAATGTTTTTAATAAATTTAATGACTTCATCTGTGTTTTTCATCCCCTCTGAGGCTTGATTAGATTGTTCTAATAATGTATTACTAATATTTGCAAGCCCCTCAGCTCCGTCAGAAATACTCGTAATGCGCTCATTTGCTTGTGATAACGAAATAAATATCTGATCAGAAATTCGCCTTAGTTCAATTTCGTTTTCTTCTTGAATTTGAATAGCTATTGCCCCCACTACTTCATTGCCATCTGTAATAGGTGTAGCTAATCCTGTAAATGAAATACCGAAGAATTCAGCTGGAACTGCTACTTTTATTGCCTCATTTTTGCTAATACATTTTGCAAGAGGTTCATTTGGGTCAATTTTCCCACCTGGTCTTGCACCAATGTTAATTTTCCGTCCTGGAAAATAAGCAAGCCACTCTTTCGTGTTCGTAATACCAATCCCAATGTCAGGCAGCATCGCATGTATTGTTGGAATTACTTCCATAAAAACTGCTAATTTCTTACTGTTATTTACATATGTAATTTCTGTTAAATTCCTCATCAAATTTCCTCCGTACTTCGTCAATTGTTATCAAACCCTTGTCGATCTTTTGTCATACTTTTGTAGATGTTGTCACTTTATCATTTAACCACAAAAATTCAATCCAGTATAGCAATTTGCTCAGGGAAGCATGGGATATTAAGTTTTACCTGTAATAGCATGTTTTTAGATGGCATTTGATCTTTTAGGTTGTTTTTTTAAAGACATTATTGTATGGTAAAAAGGTTTTCAAACTTAAACCAAACTCAGGTCGCATAACGAAGGTTGAACAGGCAAATTATAATGAATAGGATGGAGGGATACATATGTCAGGTGAAGCAGAAGAAATATTGGTACAACCAGGTGACTCGATTGAAATCGTTGCAGGTGCGATGAGTGGTGAAACTGGAACGGTAATTGCTGTTTATAACAATTCAGCGGCAATTGAACTAAGCGCAAAAGAATCCAACGGTAAGCCAAGAAAAACGGTTCTCTCTCACAAAAAATATAAAGTAATGTCATAGCAAAAAATGGCCGTTTCCTACCTCATCATAGAAAACGGCCATTTTAAATTTACTAACTCTTAAGTCGATCTATCGCGTTCACGTAAGCAAACACCGAGAGTGAACGTTCATTCGTATCAGCTGGGGGAAATAACTATAAATTTGTTGTCCGCTCTTCCTCTATATTTATGAAGATTGTTTATTAGCAAATTCCGGTTGCTCTTTTGGAAGCAAACTTGCTACTAAAAGAACGCAAATGGTTGCGATGATTGCTAGTAAAATAAATACTGAATGAAGCCCATTCGCAAGTATTTCTGGTGCAACATTTGTGCCGTTATTCGTATGGCCACCAATATGTTGATTAAGCACTGCTCCAAGAACCGCAATTCCAAGTGTTTGTCCTAAAGTCCGAAGAAATGCATTTGAAGAAGCTGCTGTGCCACGGTTGTTCCAGTCCACTGAAGATTGCACTATAACTGTAAAAACCGTAAAGGATAATCCAAAACCTAGGCCGATAATCAACATGATCAAAACAAGTACTACATTCGATGTTACACTGTTAATAAATGCTAGTGCAATTGTTCCGAAAGCAATTAAAATAACCCCTGCTAATGAAAGTGGTTTTGTTCCTAATCTAACAATAAAACGACCACTAAAAAAAGCTCCAATTGGCCACCCAATCGACATCGGTATTAACGTTAACCCAGATGAAGTTGCAGCCAAGAGAAGTACGCCTTGTACCCAAAGCGGTAAATAAGCAGTGAGTCCGATTAATATAGCCCCAAGTAGGAAACCACTTAAATTGACGATTAACAAATGGCGATTTTTAAAAAGTTGAAACGGAATCATCGGTTCTGCTACCTTTAACTGGACAATGGTAAAAACAAATAAGAACACAAATGCGATGACGAACAATCCAAACATTAGAGGATCGTTCCAGGCGATTTCATTTCCACCAGAAAGAAGCGCATAAAGTAATGCTGTCGTTCCGATGATGAAGGTCACTGCCCCACCATAATCAATTTTTCGTTTGCGCTTTTCGATTTTTTCCTCTAGGTATTTCCAAATTAAAAACATTGAGACCAACCCAAATGGAATGTTGACGTAGAAAATCCAATTCCACGTAAAATAATCTACAAAAAAACCACCGACAAGCGGGCCAAAAATACCGGCAATCCCCCAGATCGAACCGATGATTGCTTGAGCTTTTGCACGATCTTCGTATTTAAAAACATCGCCAACAATAGTAAATGTCATTGGCATTAGTGCTCCTGCTCCAATTCCTTGAATCGCGCGATAGGCAATTAATTGCTCCATTGATTGCGATAGCCCACATAAAGCCGAGCCAACCAAAAATAATGTCGCTCCAGTAATGAAAATCTTTTTTCGACCAAATAAGTCTGCAAGCTTTCCAAAAATCGGTGTCATTACTGCATAGGTAAGTAAATAAATCGCAAATACCCAACTGATCAAATCGAGCCCACCAAGGTCCTTTGTAATGACCGGCATAGCAGTACTTATGACTGTTACTTCGATCGCAGCTAAGAAAGTTGCAATAATAAGTGCAATTGTAATATTACGTTGATAACGATCCATAAATTTCCTTTCACTGTTAAATTAATTTAGGTGCTTTTTTAAGGTGCCTCCCCTATAAATAGCAACAGGAAAGTACACTTTCTTCAATTGGATGTTTTGTGTAGATCAGATTTACATCCTTGTTGGTGAAAGTGAACTTTCATTGGTGCATGGTACCCTTAAAAAGACAAAACAACCAAAATATCCTTATGTGATGGACGTATTTGGGTAAATTCCTTAAAAAGCTGATAGAAACGCTTTGTAGCTGAAGTTTAAAGTATAGTCACATTTAGTTGCTTAAACACCCATTTAGGCACTACGAAACGGACGGTTAACAAAGGGTCCACCATTTGGCAGACTTCTACTTGGCCAACTGCACTCATTAACATCGTCACTTCTTCTAACGACATGTTAGTTTTACCAACAATACGGTCAATCATTAGTTCTGTTGCTAAGCTTGCAGCAGCATCTAGGGTCTCTGCAGAAGCAATTTGTGTCACTACTTCATTGTTTTCAAGCATTGGCTGCTGAAGGCTCATGTTTTTGATAACTTCTAGCGTAACAGTTGCAATACCTGGTATTTCAATGCCAGAAACACTAATTTCTCCGTCCCCCATTGCCGCATGGAAATCACCTAAAGCAAATAAAGCACCATCTACTGAAACTGGAAAATATAATGTCGCTCCTTCAGCTACCATTTTATTGTCCATATTCCCACCGTGTGCACCAGGTGTTCCGCAAGAAATAGCTCCATCTGAAGGTGCTACACCAATAACGCCAATCATTGGGTTTAACGGTAGCTCTAACTCATTAAAGATCGCTTTCCCGTTACGGATTGGAATGATTTTTGTTTTCATCTCCGTAAAACGGTGTCCCATCACACCAAGGTTTGGGCCTACAACCATTGTGCCCTGCTCACCAATCTCAATCTTTTCAATTTTCACCTTCAGAACATCACCAGCTTCTGCACCCTCGACGTAAATTGGACCTGTTGCTGGATTGACCCGATTCCAATCAAGACTTGAAATAGGTGTATCTTCTGACTGTATCTGATTTTCAAAGCAGTCGTATGTAGTGATTTCTACTGTTGTTCCTGATACGATCCTTTTCACTGGTTTATTTCCTTTACTAAAATGATAAATGACCGATTCACAAGACAATTTTTCCACGTTGTTTCCCTCTTTTCTCCATAGTGACTTAAGTTGATTATATAAGAAAAAGAACTATTTAGAATAGTGAGAACTTGTAACATTTTTAAAATGAGTTCACACTCCCCCAAACTTATCAATTAAGTTACCATTTTCTATCATTAAAAATTGTATAATTAAGAAAAGATATTTTCAGACGAAAGGGGAAAATGAATTGAGAATATTAGTCCTTGGAGCAGGTGCAGTCGGTGGCTATTTTGGAGGTCGACTAATTGAAAAAGGTGAAGATGTTACATTTCTAGTAAGAGAGCGAAGACAGAAGCAATTATCTGAACACGGCTTAGTCATTAACAGTTTACACGGAAACCTCCAGTTAAAGCCGAAAACAATTGTCGGTGGTGATCCTATAGAGCCTTATGACATTATTTTATTTGCAACAAAAGCATATCATTTAAAGTCTGGTATTGAAGCAATAAAGCCCTATGTTGGAGATAAGACAAGCATCATCCCCTTATTGAATGGCTATAACCATTTCGATGTGTTGAAGGAAGCGTTTGGAGCCGAGAAAATAGTAGGAGGTCTTTGTTTTATTGAAGCAACGTTAAATGAACGTGGTGATATTGTCCAAACAAGTCAAGCTCATCAGTTGTTTTTTGGAGAATTAACTGGTGGGACTAGTACCCGTGTTGCTGCTATCAATGAAGTGTTAAGCAATACGAAAGCCGTGTTCGAATTAAGAGATTTTATTTTTCAAGATATTTGGCATAAGTACCTTTTTATTACGACACTCTCAGGCATTACAACCTTAATGAGATCTGCTATTGGTCCGATACGGAAAATTACAAACGGAGAGAATTTGATAGAACAGCTCTTAAATGAGACCGCTTCAATTATGAGGGCTTCTGGTGTCCCTATTGCTACTAACATCGAAGCTATGCAAATGGAAATCATAAAAAAGCAAGCTGAAACGATGAAGTCATCAATGCTTCGTGACATCGAAAAGTCTTATCCTATCGAAGCAGATCATATTCAAGGTTACCTACTTCAATTAGCAGAAAAACACAGCGTTCATGCTCCACTACTTACACTCGTTTATCACAACCTTAAAGTGTATGAATCGAACTTAGGGTGCCTGGCACCCTAAAAAGACAAAAACCCTTTAATGTCCATATAGAGAGGACATTAAGGGGTTTTCATAAGGTATTTTTTTCAACTATAAAATCTCTTCGATTCTGTTCACGATTTCCTCAGTTAACACGACATCAATGGCTTTAACATTTTCTTCGACTTGACTAGGTTTACTTGCACCGATTAAGGCACTAGCTACATTTGGCTGGCGTAATACCCATGCTAGTGCTAGCGAAGGTAATGTAATGTCTAATTCGTTTGCAAGAGATTCTAGTTTCTCGATTTTTGTGAACGCGTCATCGTTTAACATGTTTGTAATCCACATATTAATCGATTCATTTGCTGCACGACTATTTTCTGGCATTTGATTTCGTTTGTATTTACCTGTTAAAACCCCTTGGGCTAGTGGCGAAAATACAACTTGACCAATTCCATGTTTTTCACTCGTCGGAATGATCTCAGGTTCAATATAACGATTAAACATGTTGTAAACAGGTTGGTTTACAACGATGCGGTCTAATAAACGGCGGTCAGCAATTCGAACTGCCTCTTCAATTTGAGCAGCGCTCCACTCACTGACTCCAGCATATAAAATTTTCCCCTGACGAATTAAGTCGTCAATAGCACGAAGTGTTTCCTCGACTGGTGTTTCCTTGTCATACCGGTGGCAATAAAAAATATCAATGTAGTCTAAATTCATTCGTTTTAAACTTGCATGAACCTGTTCAGTGACATGTTTACGTGATAAGCCACGGTCATTAGGTCCCTCTCCCATTGGCCCAAAAGCTTTTGTCGTAATCACATAGGAATTTCGAGAATACTCTTTTAGAGCTTTGGCCATGACACGCTCACCTTCACCACGTTCGTAAACATTTGCAGAGTCAAAGAAATTAATTCCTAATTCGTAAGCTTTATGTATCGTCTGTTCTGCAGTGTTCTCTTCGACCGTTTTACCGTATGTTAACCAACTACCTAAACTAATTTCACTAACCTTTAATCCTGTGTTACCTAGTCTTCTATACTTCACTAAGATCTCCTCCTATATAAGTGATATGAATGCAATTCCATTCTACATAAAAAATGATTGGATAGCTACTAACTGGGTGCCTGGCACCCTAAAAAGACAAAACCCCTTAAATGTCCATGTGGAAAGGACATTTAAGGGGATACTATTATTTTAAAGCTTCGCTTACTTTCAGCTTCTTGCCTTTGATTGTAGTGTTCTCCATTGCTTGAAGAACTACTGATCCTTTGCCATTGAGAATATCAACATAGGATAAGTTGTCCTGGATTGTGATAATACCAATATCATCGACAGTTACTCCAGGAATTTTCGCGATTGTACCGACAAAATCGACAGCGCGAATTTTCTTTTTCTTTCCACCACTGAAATGGAGCTTCATAATATCTTGATTAATTCGTGCCGTTTTATTATTACGAACAACACGGCGACCGCTCAGTTTTTCTTCAAAGGCTGCTCTTTTTCTTTCAACTTCATGATGTTTCGGAGCATCCATCGTTGCGATCTCAAAGCCAATGAATCGTTCGATTGATCGAAGGAATTTCCCTTCATATGGTGTCACCAAAGTAATTGCCTTTCCTTTTTTACCGGCACGGCCCGTTCTCCCTGTGCGGTGTACGTAGCTCTCTTTTTCCATCGGAACGTCATAGTTTATGATCAACGTCACATTATCAACATCGATTCCCCGCGCTGCAACATCTGTTGCTACGAGATAACGGAAATTGCCCATTTTAAAACCATCCATGACCGCAAAACGATCCTCTTGTTCTAAACCCCCATGGAGTTTTTCACAAGAATAACCTGCTTCATCCAACTCAGTATATACAGTTTCGACGTTTTCCTTTGTTCCGCAAAAAATGATACAACTCTCTGGATTTTCAACAACAGTAACGCTCTTTAGAATTGGTAGCTTTGTGTCAGCATCAACGACTTCGATAACCTTATGCTCCGTTGTACTCGTTGTCACTCCGCTTGCTTCAATCTCAATATTTATAGGGGAATTCATATACTTTTGGCACAGAGTTTCAACCTTTTGAGGCATTGTCGCAGAAAAGACCATCGTTACTCTGTCTCTAGGAAGTTTCTTAATGATCGCTTCCACTTTCGTAATAAAGCCCATATTCAGCATTTCATCTGCTTCATCAATGATTAAATACTTGATTTCGTCTAAAACGATTGTCTCTCTCTCAATATGATCAAGGACACGACCAGGAGTACCGACAACTACATGAGTTTTATGCGTCAATTCTTCTTTTTGTTTCGCAAATGGTTCTTTCCCATAAAGCGCTACAGCCTTAATTCTTTTAAATCTACCGATATTCGTTATATCTTCTCGAACCTGCACAGCAAGCTCGCGGGTTGGTGTCAAAATTAATGCTTGCGGCTTTTTTACATCCCATTCAATCGTTTCACAGATAGGAACTCCAAATGACGCAGTTTTCCCACTACCTGTTTGCGACGTAACAACAAGATCAAGACTTGCCATCGCTCTTGGGATGACTTCAGTTTGAACCTCTGTCGGAGACACATACTTCATGACACCGAGCGCTCTTTTGATCTCTTCACTTAAATTATAATCATCAAAACTTCTTTGACTCATTTAGTAACCTCTTTTATTTTTTATTATCTGACTTATGTATAGGATTCTCCCTTAGAACGATCTTATGCAAAATCTGACTATGTCTATTATACTTTAAATCGCTAACAAAACATCTTGTTTTTAGAAACTAAGCAATCACAAACTAGCAAAAATATGGTATTATTTTTAAAAATAACTAGAAGTTGGTGGTTTCATGAGGTTTTTTATGACATTTATTATTAGTTTACTAGCTTTTCTTATACTTGCCTTTTATAAGGTAAGCTTCCCAGTGGTCTTAACTATCGGGGTTTTGATCTTTTTATTCATGATGTACCCAATCTTAAGGATGACATTTTTTGAAACGAACATTGAAAAAATAGAAAAATTTATTTTAAAAAATAAAAAAGATCCTAACTTCTACATTATATATGCGCTAGCAAATGAACTTGATGATGAAGTCGATCAATTAACGAACAAACTTGTAAAAAAGTCAGCGCTAAGTTCACGACGAGCCACATACCAAGTCATCCGCGACATCTATTTCAAAGATTTCAGTGCTGCAAAACAGCAACTTAAAGAATTGAAATCGTTACAATTTAAATATTATTACGAAGCACTTATTGCTCTTGAAGAGGATAATTATTCTGAAGCAAATCAATTAATTGAAAAAATCACAACGGATTGGATGAAAGATGCCCTTTTAGCTGAGCGAGAAAAAAAGCAAAACAACCTTACAAAAGCAAAAGAGTACGCAAGCAATGCGAAGCAAAAAACGAAAGGTTTACAGCATTATTTGCTCCACAAAACATACGAGCGTGAATTCCAGCTTTAAAATTGGTGCAAGACGTTGAGCTGACTATCAACTCTTTGAAACAATAAAGGACTAGAAAGCGTAAATGAATGTAATACATTCTTTTTGTAGGGGGTTTTCGGATGTCACAATCAACGATTTACTTTTCAGATAATTTCTTCTCTACTGGTGTTACATCTATTTATAATGAAGCGAAAGAAGAGGTTGGCTCACTTGACTTAAAAAGTGCCTTTACTTCTAGTATTGAAGTACTCAATGATGCTGGGGTCATAGTAATGAAAGGACACTTCCCTATTTTTTCAAGACGGTGGCAAGTTTCTGATGGTAATGACAATGAGGTTGGCTTGCTGAAACAACGCCTCTCTTTTTTCACGAAAAAATATGAGTATGACGCTCGTAACCGTGGAATTTACACGATCGTTTCTGAAGCATTTTCGAGGGAATTTCAAATTGAAGATGCTAATGGTGCGCTAGTTGCAGAGTTTAAGAGAATTAATGGCTTTTTCCAATCGCCAGCTTTTCAACTCAAGAATGGGTCAGAGAATTTATCAAACGAGGAATTGATTGCCGTCGTCATGGGGGTAAACATGATTATAAAACGTAACAGAGCAGCCGCATCAAATAATGCAGGACGCTAAGAAAGAAAATAAGGCTGTTCCATAAACAGTATCTAATCACCTCTGGTACCTTGTACACTTCGAGGTAAGCAGTCAGTTATGGGATAGCCTTCACTATTAACTAAAACGCTTTGCCTTCATCTATTCTTCGTGTAGCCATTCTTCCATCAACACTACGAGCTTTCTCGATAATTAATACTGCTACGCCACGGTCAAGTAAGGTTCTTGCAGCAATTACACCAGATATTCACCACCGACGATCACAACTTGATGAGCCATATGTACTCTTCCCCCTAAAGGTGCCAGGCACCTTATTTTTATTCTAGAAAAACTTTAACATACGGATAAAAATAAAGTACAGTACATAACCTCTGTATATTGATGAATCTTAATTAGGGGTGTAATTTATGGACAACGTGTTTGATTATGAAGATATTCAACTGATACCGGCAAAAAGTGTTGTAAGTAGCCGCTCAGAGTGTGATACATCTGTATCCTTAGGTGGTCGTAGCTTTAAATTACCTGTAGTCCCTGCAAATATGCAGACAATTATTGATGAGGAGATCGCGATTTTTTTAGCGGAGCAAGGTTATTTTTACATTATGCATCGGTTTGAACCTGAGAAGCGACTCGAGTTTATTAAAGAGATGAATTCACGTGGACTCTTCGCATCAATTAGTGTTGGTGTCAAAGCAGATGAATATCAGTTCATCGAACAATTAGCTTCAGAGAACCTTTCTCCCGAATACATTACAATTGATATTGCTCATGGTCATTCAAACGCAGTCATCGAGATGATTCAGCATATTAAGAAACACCTAGCTTCTAGTTTCATTATCGCTGGAAATGTCGGAACGCCAGAAGCTGTCAGAGAATTAGAGCATGCTGGTGCAGATGCAACAAAAGTCGGTATTGGTCCAGGAAAAGTATGTATTACAAAAATAAAAACTGGCTTTGGGACTGGTGGGTGGCAACTAGCAGCGTTGCGATGGTGTGCAAAAGCCGCTAGTAAACCCGTTATTGCAGACGGTGGAATTCGAACCCATGGTGATATTGCAAAATCAATTAGATTTGGTGCAACGATGGTGATGATTGGTTCATTATTTGCAGGTCACGAAGAATCACCAGGTGAAACCATTGAAATAGATGGAAAGCTCTGTAAAGAGTACTTTGGTTCAGCTTCAGAATTTCAAAAAGGTGAAAAGAAAAATGTTGAAGGCAAGAAAATGCACGTTGAACATAAAGGGCCTTTAATCGAGACGTTAATCGAAATGGAGCAGGATCTTCAATCCTCTATTTCCTATGCAGGTGGAACGAAATTAGATGCCATACGCCACGTCGACTATGTTGTCGTGAAAAACTCGATTTTTAACGGGGATAAAGTGTATTAAGGGTGTTATTCTGTTTTGTGATCCAGTTTCATATTTAGAGGGATCCTTTTTTCGGTTAACCTTTTCTTTAAATTGGAAGCGGGGATCCCTCTTTTTAAGAGTAATTATATTACAACTAGTAGACCAAATTTAACTTCACTTACCTTATATAGTTCAATTCAATTTGTTAAAATAAGTATAAATGTCGATCGAAAAGTAGAGTAAAGGATCCACTCGAAATTCGTTTTTTGATGAATAAAATCAATGTAATTATTCTTTCCATTTTTAGTTATTTTCTTCCTTGTTTTTTTTCTCAACACAGTTTACAATCGTTAACTTATCAAGATGTCCAACGTTGTTGATTTTAATATTAGCACTAAATATACTGACTCCAAGGCCAAGTAGAAAACCAATTCCAATATACAAAGCTTTTTCCTTCATTAATATTCCTCCCTTCTACTTAAAGTTGCTAAAGGCTAGTTTCAATTTGTGTTCTTATACTTACTTAACCTATTCAATGCATGAATTGAAATTCCTTCTTTGCCAAACTATTTGTGGTTTGGATAGAAAATAGATGGTTTTGGACAGTAACACCATTAAGTTGGATAGTAAATTCTTTTTTTCGCCAGTAACAGAGCTAGTTTGGACAGTAACTACTTCATTTTTGCAGTTTTGACTGCCTTGACCTGTTGGTACTAGTTTATTTTTAAAAATATTTTAAAAAAACGATGATTTTCAAGTAAGTTTATGCTATATTATTTTAGTATTTATCGAGCAAACAAAATAAGAAGAGGTTCTAGCTAAACCCTCTATAAAAAACTAAGGTAGATGAACTATGTCCTTAGGGTGTAGTTTTTTTGTTTTTTATCGACATACCCTTCTTCTGAATAAGTAAATGATAAATATAACTTAACTTTATTATTGAAGGGATTGACGAAATAATGCTCCTATACTTAAATGCGCTTTTTGTTGGACTTTTAGTTATTTCAAATATTATTAGTGTGAAACTTTTTGATTTAGGTGGCGGTCTTGCGATCTTACCTGCTGCGGCGATCGTCTATGTATTTACGTATCCTTTGACAGATGTTATCGGTGAAGTTTATGGAAAAGAGGCTGCCAGACAAACTGTTAATGCGGGATTTATCACCCAGATCTTTGCTAGCTTATTTATTTTGATCGCAATTAATTTACCTCCAGCTGAATTCTTTAATTATCAGGAGGAATTTAAGACTATCTTAAGCGGAAGTTTTCGAATTATTATCGCTAGTCTCATCGCCTATGTTATTAGTCAAAACTTGGATGTTGTTGTGTTTCACAAACTAAAACAAAAACATGGCACAAGCAAGCTATGGCTTAGAAACAACAGCTCAACGATGGCAAGTCAACTAGTTGATACGACGCTCTTTATTACGATTGCATTTTACGGAGTCCTACCTACTTCAGCTCTTCTTGGCTTGATCGCCACCCAATATATATTTAAAATGGTTGTCGCTATTATTGATACGCCTCTCGTCTACTTACTTGTAAGACTAGCAAGAAAAAGCGATACTGCTACAAACAAATTAGCTGCATAAAAAAGAGACGGGCGCGAATGAATTCGTGCCCGTTTTGTTATTTTCACAAGGTGCCTGGTACCACATTTCGATTAGGTGCCTGGCACCTAAGAGTGTAATCTACACCCCTTGCTCGGCTTCCCATCGAGTGATTTCCTTACGAACAAGAGGCGCTACCTCAGTACCCAATAGTTCAATTGCCTTCATTACGTCATCATGAGGCATTGTCCCTAATGGTAGGTGCAGCATAAAGCGAGTGATACCGACGTTTTTTCGTAGGTGAATGATTTTCTCAGCAACTGTTTTTGGATCACCAACGTACAGTGCTCCTTCAAAACTACGAGCAAAATCATAGCTTGATCGGTCATAATGTCCCCAGCCTCGCTCGCGTCCAATAACGTTCATCACTTGCTGGGTTGAAGGGAAAAATTTATCGGCTGCTGTCTCATTATCTTCTCCGATAAACCCGTGCGAATGTGATGCTACTGGCAATTTCGAGACATCATGACCAGCCTTAGCTGCCGCTCGCTTATATAGCTTAACAAGTGGCGCAAACTGGAGTGGACTTCCTCCGATAATTGCTAGAACAAGTGGTAGTCCTAGTAATCCGGCGCGAACGACAGATTCCTGATTCCCGCCACTGCCGATCCACACTGGGAGCGGATCCTGAACTGGTCTAGGATATACACCAAGATTATTAATGGCTGGCCTGTGGCCACCCCTCCAAGTCACTTTTTCCGACTCACGTATCTTTAATAACAACTCCAAATTTTCATCAAAAAGCTCATTATAGTCTTTCAAGTCATAGCCAAACAAAGGAAAAGACTCGATAAAAGAACCTCGCCCAGCCATAATCTCTGCACGCCCGTTCGAGATCCCATCAAGCGTAGCAAAATCTTGAAAAACCCGAACAGGATCAGCTGAAGAAAGCACTGTAACCGCACTAGTAAGCCTAATTTTTTTTGTTTGTGCCGCTGCCGCAGCTAAGACCATTGCCGGCGAAGACGCTGCAAAATCTTTCCGGTGATGCTCACCAACACCAAACACATCCAAGCCAACTTGATCTGCTAGTACGATTTCCTCGACCACTTCACGCAATCGTTCCGCATGACTTATAACCTTACCGGTCTCGGCATCCGGCGTTGTTTCAACAAACGTACTTATTCCAATCTCCACTGATATTCCTCCTATTTGCTCTTTCTACTATAAGTAACTGATTTAATACCTTTATATTGACCGTTTCTCAAGCCCATTTCAAGTTTTCTGCATTGGCTATTATACGTACCTAGGTATTCCAAACCGTTTGGATAGTAAAATATAGGTTTTGGATAGTAAATATCGATATTTGGATAGTAAATTTAATTTCCGGATAGAATCGTAAAAACCGTCTAACGACTATTTCTATGATTGCATTTTCAAAAAAAAGTCATTTTTAAATAAAAAAAGTACCCAGATAGGTTTTAGACCTACTTGAGTACCCTTTGATCAAACGATTATCTTTAAACTTCCACTTTTCCCGACTCAATGATAATTTCGTTTAATTTTAATGTTACTGGATTTGCAATTGTATCTCCAACTGGACAAGTTTTTTCTATGAATGAAACAAATTCAGCTACTTGTTCCTTCGGTGACTCTGTTCTAATATGGATGTTGTAGCGAATTTCTGAAAATCCTCTTCTTACATCTGATATGTTCATGAAGCCGTCGGTATCCAAGTCTCCTTCAAGCTCAACCCATAAATCATCAAACTCAATTTTGAACTTCTTAGCGTAGACACGAGCAACGATTGCTTGGCATGCCCCTAACGCAGCAAGCACAACCTCAACTGGGTTCATACCTGTGTCAGTTCCACCGAGACTTTCCGGTTCATCAATTGTAAACTCAAAATTTCTTGAACGAGCTAATACTTTCACACCTTCTTGTAAATGTGCAGACGCTTTAAAAATAGTTTTTGGCATAGAAACAACTCCTATCTTATCTATTTTTGTGCAATTTTTTTCAGGCGATTTTTTAAGCAAGTCTTCAATTCATGTAAATATTATAGCGCATCGCTTGAAGTCGCCTGACATTTAATTCAAGGTTAAAAATGAAAGCTCACACCATTTGTTAACCTAAGAATATCGTAGCAAACGCCCCGTTGGAAATCTGTAGAAAATTTGTGAATTATTGATTACTTGAGCTTCACTTATTGGACAACCTCCTTTTATCATAGGTTTTTAGGGCAGCCTAAAATAGATTACCGTAACTCCCATCATCTGCGCCGTGACCAATGCTCGGCAGTTACTTCTGTATCAACAAGCTCAAATGTACTTCTGTACGCTTGAAATTGTACGTGACGATTGACTGCGTACAAATCTTGAGGACAACAGAGAAACAATCCAAGTGCTTCCTTATGCACGTAACGGTCAATATCTTTAGCAAGTTCACTTCGCCTTACATCATTAACCTCTGATTTAAACTCCTTAAATAACTGCTCAAATTCAATGATTTCTGGTCCGAGTCGAAATGCGCCATTCTGACCAAAAAATTCGCGATGAACGTAAGCTGGTATTCCTTGTGTAAAAAAGGCAAAGACGTCAGCAAGGAATATATCAAAACCTGGAACTCTTCTTTTTTCAGCAACAGCTCTAAGCCATTTGTTTTCTTCTATTTTGGGAATTACGATTACATTAACCTTTATTTGTAATGATGCTTCTAATTCCATTGCCATTACATTAGCTGATTGAGTAAATTGGGACAGCGTAGCAATTGTTAACGGACGTTCTTCGGGCCAACCCACTTCATCTAGCAACTGTTTTGCAAGTTGTGGATCATGCTCGATTGGTGATATGTCTTCCGGAAATTCACGCGACCACGGTGGCGTTAGACTTGGAATGGCTGTTGCATAACCTAAAAACCCCTCAGCAACGACTCGAGCTTTACTTACTGCAGCATTTAGCGCATACCTTAGGCGTTTATCGTTAAAATCAACATCTTGCTGATAGCGATTAAATATCCCTGTTAATACGCGGTTTGCGTTGACTTGGATCAGATTGGCGAATTGGGACTGTATAACTTTTTTTGCATCTGCAGGGTCAACCATTGTTACAATATCAACCTCGCCTTCGGTGTTCAAACAAAGATTTAATGCCTGGTTTTTTGCTAGGTCATTCCTAAACACGACTTCACTCAGTCGTGGTCCTTTCTTTTTGTCCCAGTACTGCTCATTCGCTGTAAGTCGAACGATAGGAGTTCGCAATTCACATTCCGTAATCCATGTTGTCTCAAAAGGAGTTGTTTTTATTACCGCTTGCTTGTTTTCGAGTGACGAATAGCCGTCAGATAGGATAAATGGCCCGGTGCCCCACCGGCCTGGTGCATCAAGAATTCACCAGCGACCTTCTCCACTTGCTTGTTTCCAATAACCAAAACCGAGTTTTTCCCAAAACAACTCATTCCCTAGATGAATTGCTCGCAACTTCCCTAGCGCCAACCCTTCTGGTAATGGAAAAAGAAAGCGAACCGTATAATCATCGATTATTTCCAATGTCGTTTCGCGCGGAAGATTCATCCATGTTCCTGTCGGGTGTGGCGAAAACCAGCGTTGCTCTTCACTAAAGCTACGAGCAACAGAAACAGCAGTAAATCGCTCACCATTATGGAAAACAACATCTTGGCGAAGACTAACCTCCAAAGTCGTTTCATCGATCCATTCAAAATGACTTGCTAATGAAGGAGTAATGTAGCCTTCATGATCTGGCGCAACTAATTCCTCCATCGTATGAAAAAGAATAAAGAGCCAGTTCAGCGGAGATGGATCAACAACATATATTTTACCTAAAGGTTTCTTTTGCATAATTCCCCTCCAATTTCACCTATTTCTAATAGAGATTATTCAGTACAAATCTCTATAGTTATATGTCTAATTGACAAAAATGAGCGCGTCCCCAAGAACAATTTGGCAAACTAAAGAAACTATCCCAGCTGTTTCACTTAACCTCAATGCGAGCTGTAAATAGAATTGTATTTAGAAGATCTATTCAACTTCTTCAACATGTATAAATTATTGTTTCTTCTTCTATGAGGCTTTACTGGTAACACGATAGTTCCGAGGAAGTAAAAAAAGAAACGATCCTCCCTTTTCATGGTGGATCGCTACTCTTTTGGTACGATGATTAGTTTACTTAAGGCTTTTTTAGTAATGGAAAACGAATCGAGACTGTTGTTCCTTGCCCCTTTATACTTTCAAATGAAATTGTTCCATTACTTTTTTCAACAATATTAAAGCAGATCATTAATCCTAAACCTGTTCCTTTGCTTTTCAGAGAATAAAAAGGTGAACCAAGGAGCTTGATCTCTTCTTCCGATATACCACAACCTGAATCGGTGACTTTCAACTGAACGGAAGAATTAAGCTTTTCTGCTTTTACAAAAATCGGTTTATTATCGGGTGAAGCTTCAATTGCATTTTTCATCAAATTAATCATTAATTGCTTAAACTCGATTTTATTAACATTAATAAAACAGTCTTCGTCAATCTCTAAATCGATGTCATTATTACGCAAAAGTCCATAAGATCTCAGTAAGTCTGTTACACTTTTAAGAGAATGTTTTACATCAATTATTTCAGTTGCTGAATCTGTATTTGGTTTTGAAATCGATAAAAAATGCGAAATTACATGCTCAGCTGTATTTAGTTCATCAATCATTAAAGTAAAATGTCTCTCCATTTCTTTTTTTAACGAAGGGTCACTTTTATAAAACTCTAAGAAGCCTTTAACTACAGTCAGCGGGTTCCTAATTTCATGAGCTACAGCTGCTGCTAACTGTCCAGAGGTCTTTAAGCGCTCTGCTTGTTGGACTTTTTCAAAATATAGTTGTTGTTTTTCCATACGGATATGAGATAAATAAAATATAAGAAATAGTATGATTTGACTAGCTATATAGTTAATAACATTCCCAACTAAGTCCTGCAAAATATAAGGATAAAACTCTCCACGATCAACGAATTTCACATAGGCTAATGTTGCCGTTACAAGGAACACATTTAGAACGATAGTAAAATAAAATAATTTGGTGTCAAAGAAAAAAATGGAAATAGCCGGAATCAAGCATATTAGAATAAAAGTTGACCATGATTCTGGATACAAAAAAAACAGCATATAGTAATAGGAAGAAACGAAAACAATTAAAAAAATTCGGAAACCGTGTGTCTCATACTTTGGATAAAGCAATAACCCGACAGAAAGTATGACCACCAGTAAAAAATGCAATAGATAGCCTGTCCATAAGATATCCTCTCGTGGGGGAACAAATAACAAGCCAACGACCATGAGAGCAATGATTATCCATATGGCAATATAATAAATTCTAGGGAAACCATTAAATTCCTTCATACGTACTCCTTAACTTAAAATAATTCGATTGGTTGGAAAAATTTCTTATTAATTATACCATACCTGACATTGAGGATTTCATTTTTATGTTATTTTAATGCATTTATATGGAAAATTTACCTAAGTTGAATTTTTCAGGTGCCTGGCACCGAAATGATAAATTCTCCCACGTTTAATTCGAGCCAACAATCGAATACTATACTTGTTTGAGTAATAACGATATTCAAACGGTCCTAAAAAATAATGAAGGAGATGTTGTCGATGTTTGGAATGGGAAGACGAAATAAAAGAGACATGAACACACCACTAATGATGACAATGGTCGGCTTAGGGGTAGGCGCAGCGGCTTACAGTATGATGAGAAACCGTAACAACAATGGGAATAATAACATGAATTTAATGGAGTCAGCGCAAAAAGCGATGAACCAAATGAGAGAATAGTTTTTCTAAAAATTAAGGGACCAATCATTCTTGGTCCCTTTTTTCTATAGCATATTATTTTTTTCTCATTTAGAAATAGAATTAAGGATCAGGGAAACAATATGATAAAACTGTTGGGTTAGAGGGAAAAAATGATGATCGAAACGGTAAAACTTGCTCCTTTGTTTTACCAGATTATCTGCGTGTTTACAACTCCGTTCGAATATCCCATAACTCTGGGAAAAAGCGTTGGTCTAACACTTTCTTCAAATAATGAACTCCAGAAGATCCACCTGTTCCCATTTTAAAACCAATAATCCGCTCGACGGTTTTCATATGGCGAAACCGCCATTGTTGAAGCCAATCTTCAATATCAACAAGCTTCTCCGCTAATTGGTATAAATCCCAGTACTGCTCAACATCCTGGTAAACCTTTAGCCAAGCAGCTTTAACAGTTGAGTCTGCTACATGAGGGATTGAATAGTCCCTGTTGATGACTTCAGAGTTAATTGGAAAACCAGCTTTAGCTAACGCTTTAATAGCAACATCATAAAGACCAGGAGCTTTGAAAGCCTGTTGTAATTCTCGATGCAACTCTGCATCCTTTTCATATATTTTTAAAACATGAGGTGTTTTATAACCTAAGGCGAATTCAATTAAGCGATATTGAAAAGATTGAAACCCTGATGCCTGACCTAGTAAATCGCGAAACTCCATATATTCAGACGGAGTCAATGTCGACAAAACATCCCATGATTGGATAATTTGCGACTGAATTTTCGACACTCTAGCTAGTTGCTTGAAAGAAGCTTGCATGTCACCTTGCTCAATTGAACTAATCGCAGCCGTCATTTCGTGAAGAATAAGCTTCATCCAAAGTTCACTTACTTGGTGAATGACGATAAAAAGCATTTCATCATGATGATCGGATAATCGTTTTTGACTTGAGAGGATTTGATCAAGTTTTAAATACTCACCGTACGTCATATTATTGGTAAAATCAGTGTGAATATTTTTTTCTGTTTCAGTTGTTGAGATTTTTTTTTGTTGATCTTTGTTTGTCATTAGATTTGTCTCCTTTATCTTCGTCTAACAACTGCACGAACAGGGCTTCCATCTGCATCTTTGAGCGCTAACGGGAGTGCAATTAAATCATAATCACCAGGGCTGAGATGATCAAGCATGACGTTTTCTAAAATATGGATGCCATTTTCATATAGTGCGTGATGCCCTTCTAGCTCTTTACTATCCAATTGATCGACAGAAGGAACATCAACCCCGATTAGCTTTACACCTTTTTCTTTTAAATAAGTAGCTCCAGATTTTGTCATATAGGGTATTTGTACCGGAAAGAAATTCGGGTTGTTTGGTATTGAGGTGCGAATTAATAGCCGTGTCACACCTTCTAAATCAAATTTACTTAGTGTTTCTTGGTCAATTTCATGAGCAGTAGAAACGTCAATCATTCGACAATCACCAATAAAAATATTGATATCAAGATCAAGGATTCGTTTCCCGTCATTTATAAAGTGAAACGGCGCATCGACATGTGTGCCAATATGTACACTCGTCGTTATTTTCCCAATGTTTACAGAACCCGTTTGCTCTTTCGTATAGCTTACTTCATAAGAAAAAGGTGTATCACCAGGCCAATGCGCTAATTCGTTTGTTAATGGTTGGGAAATATCGATCCAGTTGTTACTTACTTCAGATTTTTTCATGATTACGCTATCACTCCACGCTTATTTTCGAATTTTTTATATTGTTCCTCAATCATGATCGTTTTGAGCACTTGCACAACCTTCCACACTTCTTCAAATGTGTTGTAAATGGCAACTGGTGCAAGTCGGATGCCGTTTGGTGAACGGAAATCAGGGATGATGTTATTAGCCTTTAGTGCCTTGCATATTCTAGCCGCTTCTTGATGTTCTAAAAAAATATGGCCACCACGCTTCTCGTCAGCAAGTGGATTACGAATAATAAACTGTTCGTCTTTTAGTTCGTGTGAAATAAGCTCTAACATGTACCCAGTTAGTTTTAATGATTTTTTACGAATTTGCTCGATGCCAATTTCATGAAACATTGATAGCGAACCAATTAGCGGAGCGACACTTAAAACATGCGGAGTTCCCATTTGATACGCTCCTGCATCACTTGCCGGAGTTAGCTGATGCTCCATATCAAATTGACGGTCTTTTCTTGAACTGAACCAACCAGCTAGACCAGGCGCTTTGCCAAAATGTCGTTTATTCACATACAATCCCCCAACTGACCCAGGACCACCGTTTAAATGCTTATAATTACACCAAAAAGCAAAATCGACTCCCCACTCACTTAACTCGTGGGGGATCGAGCCTACGGAATGGCATAAATCAAAGCCAATAAGGATGTTGCGTTTGTGCGCTTCCTCAGTTAATCGTTTCATATCAAGAATTTGCCCACTACGATATAGAATACTCGGCAGAATAATTAAAGCAATATCTTCTCTCATTTCTGCAATGATATCGACTTCTTCAAGCGTATGACCATCACGACTCACGACTTTAACAAGATGTGTTGCTGGATCATATCCTCTTAATGTCAATTGACTTTGGAGGGCGTAAATATCACTTGGGAAGGAAAGTTGATCAGCTAAAATTTTATTTTTGCTTGTGTTCGGATTGAAAAAAGATGCAACTAACTGATGGAGATTACTTGTTGTTGATCCAGTTATTATGACTTCCTCAGGACTGCCTCCAACCAATGGGGCTAATTGCTTTCCCAAGTTCTCAGATAAGTAAAACCATGGGTGTTCGCCTTCTAACCAACCATCAATGCCATAATCTCTCCACGAATGAAGCATCGTAAGTAACGTATCTTCTGCACGTTTTGACAATAAACCAAGAGAGTTCCCGTCGAAGTATATTTGATTGGCTCGGGTATAAAACTCTTGACGATAAGAAGCCAATGGATCTTCTTGATCTAACTTACGTGCATATTCAACTGTAAATTTATCGTTTTGCTGATGCATGACACCCCTCCAAAATCTGAATATTATAAAATGTTAGTCTAATAAATTATATAGTAGTCAAAAAAACTACGTCAATGACTTGAGTTAATAGAATAAAGTGATGTACATGATGTGCAAGAAAAAATCGCATGCTATTTCCTTTGTGGAATTGCATGCGATCATTTTTAAGTTAGCTTAGTTGTTTTTTAGTCTCTACTCTTCTTTTCCCCAAGATTAGCGATGATATCTAAGCCCATACTATCAATTGTAAATTGAGTACCGTTATAGTAGCCTTTTGTTCTTGGATTTTTCGAGAATGTCAAAGTAAATCTTGGGTTAGCTTCTGCAGTATCACCATAGGCAAAAGCATAAAGGCTTCCAACTAGGTTTGTCATGACCTTCGTTGTTTCATAAGCGCCAAAAATATTAGTTGAGTCATAATAAGTATCAAAGATTGGATTTGTTATTAATTCTTTATTAGAGGTTACTTTTCTCGTTTTGAAATGGTAACTGTCTCCTGATGTTAAATAGTGAACGTTTAATCCTTCGACACCAAACAGATCATCTTCTCCATAAGTCGCTTTGGAACCATCAATAACAAACCCACCTCTTTGACCGAATACGGTAACTACATCCTTATGGAACAGCATCGCCGTATTTTCATCTGGACCAAAACCAAAATCATTATTTGTGTCTCGCATTCTTACAACCAAACGCCCTAATCGTCCTCTAGCATCAAAGTGAGAGTCTAAAATTCCTTCAGTAACGAAATCAAAGCCCTGTTCAATTCCATTTCCTCCAGGTGTATTGCTTCTTAACTCAGAATAACTCGTACCTCCACCGAACATTGGGTTACTTTGAATATGAGCACCTGCACTAGAACCGCTAATGACACCACCTGCGGCATACACACCTCTTAATGCTGTTAATAGCGGTGTATCTGAACCATCATCGTTAATAAATGATCTTGCATGCCTAGATTGGTCTCCGCCATTTAAAAATACAGCTGTTGCACTATTTAATAAAGCGACATTGTCGGGATTAAAAGCTTCTGTATGATAATTATCTACACCAATCGGAATAAACACTGGCGTTAAACCATACGTGTAATACAATCTTTCATATGACATATAGTTTGCTGTGTCAACATAATAACTATTTCTAGCTACTGCTGAACTTGGACTAGCTGAACCAATAAAGGCAATCGTCGGGAACTTACCACCAGCATGCTTTCTAAGCTGCTCAAAAAACTCCAAATTGTTATCCTCTAACGATCCCCCAACAGCAATCGCTGTTCCGTCCGTTTTCATTCTGTTTCCAGCTGTGTCGGTCACTTTATTTTTATAATCGATTGTCGCATAATTACCTTCGACAATCTTTGTCTCTGGAATAGCAATGATTGCGACATCACGGCCATTTTCAGTTGTCCATTGAACTGCATTTTTGTTTGGACGTACAGGTATTGAAGCTTGAGAAGCTCCACCGTGGATCGTAATACTGTGTGCAAACTCTACTAGGTTGCTTATCTTCTTTGCTTTCTCACTCATCGGCTTATTAAATGTAACTTTTAACGAAGAAATCTTGCCAACCGGTAATGTCGCTATCGCCCCAACTGGTTGAAACGTATCTGCAACAGCTTTGTCCGAACTAGCGGGAACGGCTTTGTTTTTCGTTAAATCTGTTACATTATCAGAATAATGAAGTTCCAACGTCTGACCAACATCGATTTTTGTTGTAGGTAAGATAATTTCAACGATGCTATCTAATAACCAATTTACTGAATTAGCACTAGATTTAATTGGGATTTCGGCAATTACTTTATCTCCATTTTTTACATAAGCTGCTGTTAGCAATTCTGCAATATTAGTAATCGCTCTTGTATCCTTATGCATTGGTTTATCAAAAAACACTCTGAAATTCGTCTCATTCCCCTCAATTAAATGACGAACGATACTATTTGGCGGAGTTTTATCGCCAACTAACACCTCACCAACACCAAAGGCGACGACTGAGTAGGTAGATGAATTTATTACTACATAAGTAATTGTTGAAGCTCCAAAGCTACGTGCAGTCACCGTACCGGAAGAGTTAATAGTTGCAACAGAACGATCACTACTAGCCCAAAAGATTCTTTCAGAGTTTGTCGGTTGGTGATGACCAACTGGCGCACTTGTCTGACCAACATCGATGACATCATAGCTCACAGGTTTTAGAGCGGCATCAATTACTGAAGATAATGAGCCATGAAGTGCATGTCGTAAAGAACTAATATTTCCATACAAATTTCGACTACCAGATGTCCCACTTACATAAACCGCCATCGCTACAGCAAACTGCTCTGTTTCATCTAAGTCAGCCCAAGTAGGAGGGTTTAGCTGATGTAATTCATTTACAACAAAGTCTACACCATCACTATAATAAATAATGTCATTTACTTTCCCTAGGAAAATCCCTTGTTTAATCGCGTAAGCTAATTCCTCAGCATTTACATATCCCGTTCCGCGAAGATCAAGAACTGTTTGTGCTGCCTCGTTTCTTCCAGTACCTGTTAATGAACTCCAAGTAAATAAATTTTCAGTAATTAAAATATCTCGGATCTGATTTCGTGTCGAAGCTGCATTAATTCGGTCTAGAAGTGATTGAGTTACTTCGGCTGAGCTCACCTCAGTTGTAACAACTTCACTACTCCCAGGTGAAGTCGCTAAAGTTACTGGAGAGCTAATAAGCAATGAGCTAATAACTAAACATAGAACTAAAATAACGGAAAATCCTTTTTTAAATATAGTTGACATGACTATCCCTCCTTTTATTCATTCAAGGGATTACTTGCAAATAGCGTGCCATTTTCAGTTAATTCATAAAATTTAGAAAAACGCATTAAAGATAGGCTTTGCTCAACCTGCACACTCCTTTAAAACCCATTTTTACCCAACACGATTTACCCATTAAAAACCAATTAAAACAAAATGGACCCAGTGGTAACCAGATATATTACCAACGCTTCCACCAGAAATGGTTAATTTAATTTACATAAAAAAAAGCTAGGTTCATCCAATGACGAACTAGCTTTTTCATTTAAATTAGATTAGACGTACAGAAACAATTCCTTCGATATGTTCAATTTTTTCAACTAAAGTAGGGATAATTTCATTTTCAACTTTATTATCGATATCGATCATCGTGTAGGCATATTCTCCTCTACTTCTGTTAACCATGTCTGCAATGTTTAAATGATAATTTGAGATTGTCGATGTGATTTGCCCAACCATGTTTGGGACATTTTTATGAAATGCTGCGACACGACGCTTACCTGTATAAGGTAAAGATGCATTTGGGAAATTCACTGAGTTTTTAATATTTCCTGTTTCAAGAAATTCCTTCACCTGTCTAGCGGCCATAATCGCGCAGTTTTCTTCAGATTCTCCTGTAGATGCACCGAGATGTGGAATTGGAATGACATTTTTCATCTTCAAGACATTTTCATTTGGGAAATCTGTAATGTATTTACCAACTTTGCCGTTTGCAAGTGCATCCGCCATATCTGCTTCATTCACTAGGCCATCACGAGAGAAGTTCAAGATGTGAACGTCTGGTTTCATAATGCTAAAAGTCGCTTCATTAAACATTCCTTTAGTATCTTCGGTTAAAGGAACGTGAACTGTGATAAAGTCAGAATTAGCAAAAAGCTGTTCAATCGTCATCGCACGATGGACATTGCGAGACAAATTCCAAGCCGTGTCAACAGAGATAAACGGATCAAAGCCAATGACTTCCATGTCTAAGTTTAGGGCATCATTTGCTACTAGTGCACCGATTGCTCCTAAGCCGATGACGCCTAGAGTTTTTCCTTTGATTTCTTTTCCGACAAATTGTTTCTTACCAGCCTCAACTAGCTTTGGAATTTCGTTGCCTTCAGGTAGTAAAGTCTTCGCCCAAGCAACTCCTTCAAACAGGTTACGTGATGAAGCAATTAATGTCGTAAGAACAAGTTCTTTTACCGCGTTTGCATTAGCTCCAGGAGTATTAAAAACTACAATTCCACGTTCTGTACATTTATCAACTGGAATATTATTAACACCAGCTCCAGCCCTTGCGATTGCCTTTAATTGATTACCCAATTCAAAAGCATGCATGTTAAAACTGCGAACAAGAATAGCATCAGCATCTTCACTATTATTATCGATTGTATAATTACCTTTACTAAATACATCTAGTCCGCGTTCCGCGATATTATTTAACGTTTTGATTGTACTTACTTTGTTTACTGTTACTGTGCTCATATTTTTCTACCTCTTTCTTTTTTGAGTTAAGTATTGACAAAATATTTTGAAAATAAATCTTATGCTTACATCACTGTAGTCTATTTATCTAATAAATAGCCCCTAAGTTTCTACAGTGTTCTTGAAAAGTGAAGTGTTCAATTAGCCAATCAACCTCTAAAAATAGATAGCTCGCTTTTCGGTATCGCCTCCTATAAACATGAAGAGGTAAAGAATAAATCCTTTACCTCTGCCCAGGCGAACGGCTATCCGACATCATGTGCTCCCTCACGGTTATCCGCGTTTCGCCAGTCACACATAATCGTTTAATTTCATTCATATTACCAAATTCTAAACTAGCAATCAACCTTTTATTTTCAAAACATTGAATAATTAAAATAAATAGTCGGATGTTGTGAATAAATCGTGAAAAGACGCAGACTGAAAAAGCATACTAAATTACTTCTTCGGTAAAAACAACCACTCCAAAATATGCTCTGACAAACAAAAAAACGAGCCGATAGAAATGCTTCTATGGCTCGTTTGTAGATGGCTGCTGGCGCTCTGCACTTTTCTTAATGATTATGGTTTTCTTCAGCTGCCAGGGCAATTGCTTTCGTCTCATGAATTGTTCCGAATGGATGCTGGGGTGGAGCATAAATTGAGTAAACTTTAAGTGGTTGATTACCCGTATTCGTTAGATTGTGCCATTTGCCAGCAGGTACCATGATTGCAAAGTCTTCGTAAGCTTCTTGTTGAAAGTCTAAACTTTGTTTGCTATCGCCCATTTGAACAAGTCCTTGACCTTGTTCAATACGGATGAATTGATCAAGATTCGGGTGAACTTCTAAACCGATGTCTTCTCCAACACTAATGTTCATTAAGGTGACTTGCAAATGTTTTCCCGTCCATAATGCCGTTCGAAAAGTATTATTTTGCTTTGTAACATCCTCAATATTTACGACAAATGGTTTTGATCCATAATCGTTTGCTTTCTCATTTAAAGAGGCAAAACGTGTAGCTTTTTCTTTTTCAGCAGTAGAAGCGTGTAAAAATACATGTTGAACTAATGGATCTTGTGATAGATGACTACTTTTTCGATATTGTTCGTAGCCTTCTACACCTGCTTCTTGAGCCAATTGTAAACCTTCTCGATAACTTCCAAAATTCACTTTATCGATTTGGTAGGCAGGCTGTCTTCCAGTAATTGTGATATAAAGATTCGTCAACTGATTTAGATGAACATTTTTGTCTTCTAAAGCATGAAGTATGTCATTTTTATCGATTTCGTTTGGGGCTTGTTTTGATAATCGACGATAAAGATCTATGGTTGAAGCTTCTCTTTTTAAACCATTTAGTATTGCTTCATGTAAGTCTTGATAACTTTCTTGATAATTTCTTGACATATAGTCTGTGTGATACATTGGTGTGTTACTATTTACGTAATAAGGATATGAATACGTATTTGGAACATAATACATCTTTGTCATTCCCTTCAAAGGTTATCAAAACATCATATGCCTATGCTTAGGGAGTGTACTTTTGGTTATGAAAAATGGGCATTTAAATTCGTTAAACAGTACAATTAGATGATTTTGGGAGGAGATTAGAAAATGATAAGCTACGAAGGTCTGCATCACGTTAGTGTTTCCGTTACAAACTTAGATCAAGCAAAACGGTTTTATGAAAAGGTCTTATGTTTACAAGAAATAAAACGCCCTGATTTCGGCTTTCCGGGAGCTTGGTATGCAGTAGGTGAGCAACAAATTCATCTTATTGTCGATCCTTCCTCGCAAACGCTTCGCCAAGATCAAACGTTGAGCAGCAGAGAAGGACATTTAGCACTTAGAGTAACAAGCTATGAAGAAACCCTTCTTTGGTTAAAAAAGCAAGGCATCAATATTTTAGAAAAGCCAACGAGCAAAAGTGGATTTGCCCAACTATTTTGTGCTGATCCTGATGGAAACTTAATTGAATTAAATGTTAATCAAGCAGATATGTAAACGATTTGTTTTGATTTAATCGTTTGAGGAATAAGTTATGTTTCAAGTAAAAATGATCATATTTGTTGGTTAAAGAATTCCCTATCAAAATATTAAAGCCGAGATTAATCCTTTAAGGAGTCTCGGCTTTTTTATGTATTGCTTGTATTCACATTTTATCTGCAATCATTTTTTCACTAAGTTCCCATAGCTTTCTGGCATCCTCTTTGTTATTGGCTCTTTTTGAAGTTGCGACCGGTTTTTTTCGATAAAAGTATTTACCAGTTACGTTAGCTACCTCAGGTGAAGTGGCCAGATAAATGCTTGTCTCTGCACCTTGTTCTGGGGTAACAAAGAAAGGTTTTAACAACCTTGTAATGAACGTTCCAAATCCAGTTTCTCGGTTAATACCTATATTCGTTGCGACAGCACCTGGGTGTAAGCAGTTTACAGTTATACCTTTGTCCTTCAAGCGAACGGAAAGTTCATTGGTAAACAAGACATTAGCAAGCTTTGATTGCGCATAAGCACGGATAAAACTATAATTAGCCTTAAGATTAACGTCATCAAAATAAATCCGACCTGCCTTATGTGCACCTGAGGAAACATTTATTATTCTAGCTGGAGCACTTGCAATCAGTAGCTCAAGGAGTCGTTTAGCAAGCAAAAAATGCCCTAAGTGGTTGACTCCAAACTGTAGTTCAAAGCCATCAGCTGTTTCGTGTCGTCCGGGAAGAATTACTCCTGCATTATTAATCAGAACTTCAAGCCTATCGTATCTTTCCAAAAATTCATCACAAAAACTGTTAATGCTTTTCAATGACCCTAAATCACAAAGCATTAACTCGACCTTTTTATTGCCACTCGATTTCCTTACATCGGCTAGAGCCTCTTCGCCTCTTTGTTTATTTCTACAGAGCATCACAATCTGTGCCCCTGTCTTGGCTAGTTCTATGCAGGTCGCCTTCCCCATCCCAGAATTTGCACCCGTAACCAAGACAATGCTAGTCCCATCCATGCTTCCTTCCTCCCTTTTCGTTTCGTCAGAGAATATAGTTAGACTTTCAATCATTCTAAACCTCTTTAAAGAGGCTGAATTCCCCCCTAAAAAAGTTGTATTTAACCTTCATCATACCAGAAAAAATAAAAAAACTAACATAATTGCTAGTTCTATCCTATTATGTCAACCGTTTAATATGTACAAAGATAAGCATCCATTGTAAGATTAACTTATTCATTGAAAGACATCGCAATAGACGGGGACGTAGCGGCGCCTTGTAACCTGCAATCCGCTATAGCAGGGTCGAATTCCTAAAGAAGGTTTAATCATGTGTGACAGTGCCTTGGATTTGATGTTGAGGAAAAAATCTCTTACAAAGAAAAACCTACGAACGGGTCAGAGCCGGAAGGAAGCAGCCATAAGGAGGATCACTTTCTTGTGTAAAAGGCCATTTTTTCTGAGTCAAAGAAAAGGTAACGCATGGATGGTTGGATCGTACTTAGGTTTGCGATTTACATAAATACATTCAAAAGAAGCAGTTCCGTATTAAAGGATCTGCCTCTTTTTATTTTTGCTATACAAGTGACGGAATTTCACAGCTAACGCCATGTTTTTGCGCTGACAATTGTACAAGATTGGCTGTGCTCTGCGACTTTACATGTTTTTACATGTTTGCAAACCTATTTATGATTAGGTTTAAATGTCTTGCAACAGGTTGCGGCTGAAGTATCTGCTTTATCTATATGGTTCTTTTCATCTAATTCTGAAGACATCTCTGAATCGTATCTTGAGTGGTTATCAAGTTCAACCATAATTTTTTCAGCAGTACAAATATTCCCTTCGCCATAAAAAGTACAATTTGAAATCGCGCAAGAAACTTCTACTTTGGGCATTTTAATTAAACCTCCTCTTTTTTTTACCTCTAAGTAGTATTTTTTGTCGTAGAACTTATTTTACTCCCAATAAAGCAGACTAATTATTTCCTTGATCTAACAAACCACTGATCCAACGAATGAAGAGCGTACTCGCAGTACGACAAATAAAAAACTCAAAAGTGGTAACTTTTGAGCGGTAAAAGCATGAATAGATAGAACAGATTTTGTACAATCTAGCCCTTATCTAATTTTAAAATTCTTTTATTTTTTTCATTTTAATTTGCTCACCTTTATCAAATCCTAAGCCGTATTTTACATAGCCGTTTTCAAGTCCGTCCTTTTGCGCTGTATCATTGATGACATTTGCATTAATATTAACCCAATCATAATTGTAGTTTGCTTCATTTAATGTTTGTTGAATGAGTACGGCTGCTTCGTAAACATCTTCTGTTTCTTGATTGCTCGAATTTAAGACGATAAATATTGAAATCGGTCGATCTAGCGGCAATGCTTTATCCCAACTAACTTCGTTTTCAATCTGACCCTTCAATACTTCCATAGTAACCTCAACTACATGAATGTTTCTAACCGTTTGATCAAGTAGTTGGAAAATCTCTTCACTAGCTTCCGTCCCTAATCGCTCCATTAAGGAGTGGTCAAGTTGCGCCATTCGGATCCCGTCTAGTTTTACTTTTGGAATGATAAAACCAGAAACAGCAAATTGGTGATCTAAAATGTTAGGAATTTTTTCCTCCTCTTCTCCAACCTCCTCAGCTTCGGTCGTCTCGGCTCCAACTTCGGTAACCTTAAAGAGGTACTCTTTAAATTTAAAATCATAAAAGCCCTTATCGTTTATTCTTACAACCTTGTCAGGGTAAGTTTCGGCTAAATAGATTTGCAACGCTTTTTCGGCACGATATTTGCTAATTGGGTTTCCATTAAATTCGTTGTATACAAATAATACAAAAGTAACAAGGAACAACAGGGCTACACTTAAGATCATTTTTTTCCACATATTCTCAATCCCTTTCCATTAACTTCAGAATAATCCACGCGATGAGAGCACCAATTAACGCAAAAGCAAAATGAAGTACGGATAGCACTAACGAACCGAATAAGCTGGAAGTCAAAAATTCGAAAATGGTGATCCCTTCCATGTAATGACCATTAAAGTAGTCGTTAATATTCGTTCCGACTGACCAAAAGAAAATTGGCAAAAACGAAAGGTAAAAAACGATTTTAAAATCCTTGTAAAATAAAAACGAAACGACTCCCAAAACGGCATACCATAAAACAAAGCCAAAGCTTTCATTCAATAATGACGTGTTAATTGCTAACAGGAACGATAGCGCAACAAAAATAATTTGATACATCGCAAGCTTCCTGTTAATTTGTTGAAACATTTTTGTTGAGTCGACAGAAGATTTAATAACTGTATTTGGGAGTGCTTGTGATGATAATTCCAAAAGCTTAGCGTACTCGATATTATTTTTTGCTTGCTCTTCTAACCATGCTGTTGTTTCTGCACTTAGTAGGCCTTCCTCGTATAGAGGAAGTAAATCCTCGATGATATGCTTTGTTTGATTATCCTTCATCATCACTCAGCTCCTTTTGCATTTTGAGCTTTGCCCGATGGAACATAATCCGGGCATAGTTTTCACTTTTTTCAAGTAAATCGCCAATTTCTTTAAATGACAACTCCCCATAAATTCGTAAAGTGACGACTTCTTTTGAAAGTTCGTCTAACTGATGAATGAGTTGAATCAATTGGCGCTTCTCTTCTCTTTTCATAAAATGCTCTTCAGAAGATTCGATATGGAGAGTTTCTAACTGCAGTTGTTCAGTCAACCCATTTCTATACCTATTCGAGCGATAGTATTTTTTCAGAACATTTTTAGCGATCGCAAAAACCCATGTTTTTACATTTGAAAGGCCTGCGAAGCCTTGATACCCTTTGATCGCCTGATAAAACACTTCCTGCGTCAAATCCTCTGAAACCTCCTTGCTCAATGTTTTCACATAGAAAAAGGCATAGATATTCGGTTGAATATCCTTATATAGTTGCTCCAACTCCATATGCTGCTCTCCCTCTTAGACTGTGTGCACAACAATCATTGATTTGGTTTCATCCATTTAGTACCACGATCTGATCTTTCGTTACAAACTATTTTACTATTTTTTAACAGGAATGCCTTTAGAAAGTTTTTGCTATTCTTTGTTTTATCTTCAAACAACCTTGTCCATACTTATTGTAGGAAAAAGGAGGTATTGAAACTGCTAACAACTACGATTACATTTCAAGACACTTTCAATGAGACGATCCTTGATATAGCGAATCTAGAAAAAGTGAGCAATACTCACTATAACATTTTGATAGCAACTGCTGATAAGAAAATCGGCGACCTATTGATTACTGAAGGGAAAATGACAATTCAATATTCAGGTGAATTGGCACTAGCTGAATACAGCAACATTCATGATCTCATCGTCTATCTGCAAAAATCGTTAAAGGGTGACGTCGATGATTCAAAGAGCTTTTTGGGTTATTTACCTGATGGTGAGTCTGTTTATATCACTAAAAATTGGGATAAGTGGATTAGCTACATCTTTAGTTCAATGAACAATTGCAAAGCGGATGCTTCAAATGTAATAGCTTTATGTCGTCAATAAAACTAGGAGGGTTACAATGTTATCTGGTGAAATCATTTCTGTTATATCTGGGAAAGGTGGAGTTGGAAAGTCAACTGTATCTGCCAATCTTGCAGTTTCACTTGCCAGACAAGGGTACGCTGTTGCCTTAATTGATTTTGATATTTATGGGAGTAGCATCCCGAAAATGCTTAATATCGGCTTTGGCCCCAAATCAATTAACAACAGAATTGTCCCTGTTGAATCACACGGTGTTGTGGTCATGTCGATGGGCTTTATCGTTAAAAATAATGATCCGGTCGTTTGGCGCGGACCAATGCTAGGGAAAGTTGTGGAACAGTTTATAAATGACGTCATTTGGGGGAAATTGGACTATGTAGTTATTGATATGCCGCCTGGCACAGGAGATGTAGCGATGGATGTTAATCGCCTCATTCCTAGTTCGAGTCAAATTCTCGTGACGACACCACATCCAATGGCTTCTCATGTTGCAGAAAGAGCTGGGAAGATGGCTATAAGCAATAACCATGAAGTCCTTGGAGTTGTCGAAAATATGTCCTATTTTCAGCCACCTGAAACTGATGCGAAATATTTTATATTTGGAAAAGGTGGGTCTGAACAACTTGCTTCCTCATTGGGAACCGAAGTGATCGCAACTCTACCGATCATCGCCCCTAAGGATGGCGATTTCGAGCCTTCTATATTTCGTAAAGGAACAATCCTATTTGAAAAATATGATCTACTTGCGAAGAATGTCGTTGAATTAATTTCAAAAAAAAGCGACTCCTCCGCTTCGTGACTGTTTCGTATTTTGTAAAATGAGCATGTAAATGAAGAGGCTGTTCCAAACGTATCAGCTACCAATGAAAGTTCACTTTCACCAACACGGATGTAAATTCGATCTACGCAAAACATCCAATCGAAGAAAGTGAACTTTCCTGTAGATGCTATTTACAGGGTAGACACCTCCGTCTACGATTTGGAGGTGAATTGACATTATGGAACAGCCTCTTCAGATTTAGTTGACTACTTTCCTATTACGTTTTCTTTATAGCCCTTCATCATCTCAATTGCTTTCATTTTTTCAGCCTCACTATAGCCATGGTCATCTAGCGTTTGGACAAAATGGCCAACCATTGACTCAAAATGGTGATCATCTATAGAAATATGCTTATGTGCTTGTTGAATTTGTTCATTTGTATACTGACCTTCACCAAATGCGTGTGAATGAAACGTATGTGGATGATGCTTGATCTGCTCATGTGCAAATTGTTGTAATAACTCTTGTAACTGACGATCTCCTTGAACTCTCCGAAAAAACTCTTTGCCCAGTTCTTCATAATGTTCTTCTTCATTCGTTCTCAAGTCGTTCACCCCTTAGTAGTTATTGATCCATAACACGATCGATTTTTTTAAAGAAAATGTAAGTAATTATTGTGATGACTAACATAAAGCCTAATCCGTAAACATAGTAAGGTAGTGTATCAAAATGACCTGCTAAAAATTCCTCCACCATGTATTGAACCAAAATGATTTGTACAGTAATTAAACTGATAAAGATCCACCATGCCATCCTCATTTACCTTCACCTCCTAGTGTTGTGATTGGGTAATTCCAACTGCATAAATTCCGTTATCCTTAAATGCTAATTGAATAGTAGGCAGTCCGCGAGGTGGCGGTCCTGCGATCACTGAGCCATCTTCAACATTAAAAAAACCATGATGACAAGGGCAAACGAGATGGCCCTCCTCCTTTTCCCAATAGACTGGGCACATTAGGTGGGTACATTTAATGTTATAAGCGCGATACTCATTTTCTGCGATGCGGATCAGCATCGCCGGGTCATGCTCTTTAGGGTAACTAAAGGTGACACTGTCCCCAACCGCCAAATCTCCAACATTTGCAATAAACGTCTCTAAATCAGGGGTTTCTGCTCGCTTTGATAAAACAACTAGTGGTGTTGAGCTTAAAAATAATAAACCCATTAATGAAAGAGTTGAAGCCACAAACCCTCTTCTATTTAAATCTAACTCGCGATCTCTTCTAATGTTAAAAGTAAGTGAACGAAGAAATTCTTCAATTTTCTTCATGATTGCACCCCTTCACCATCGTAAAATCCAAAACTGTTTCCTTTTGTATCAGGTAAACCTATTACTGTTTTTGTTTCAATCGTTGTGCCGTCGAAGTCCCATTTGTATTGCACTTCTTTTGGCGAATGGAATTTCAATTCTTCTTCATCAAGGAAAAGAATCGTATCTGTAGGGCAAACACTTGCACACATTGGCGGTGTTCCTTTTGACGTGCGATCATAGCACATGTCACATTTGTACATCATTTTCTTAACATCATCGACTCTTGGTATTCCAAACGGACAAGCGTACGTACAATTTTTACAACCTATGCACTTCTCCAAGGATGCTGAGAGGACAAATCCATCAGCTGTTACCGAGATCGCTTGTACAGGACAGCTTTCTGCACAGGCTGGGGTAACACAATGCATACAGGGGGTTGGCGAAGTTGCGACTGTTTCCCCAGGATTTAACTCATCAACGAACATTCGCGACATATGGTCATGACCACTGCACTCTTCACAACCAATAATGCAAGCCCTACACCCGATACACCGTTCGTAATCGATATATAAGACTTTACTCATGTTTTACACCTACATTCTCAACTTTTTCAATTTTCACTGCGCAAACCTTAAATTCAGGAATTTTCGATTTTGGCTCTAAAGCTGGGTTCGTTAAATGATTAATCGCTAATGACTTACCCCAGTGATAAGGCACAAAAACCATGTCTTCTCTGATAATCTTGGTTATTTTTGCAACGACTTCCATGCTCCCACGGACACTTGATACCTTTACCAGTTCTCCATTGCCAATGTTAAGCTTTTTAGCTAAATTCGGATGGATTTCGATATAAGGGTCCGGACAGAAATTAAGTAGCGATTCAATTCTTCGAGTTTGATTGCCACTTAAATAGTGATAAACAACTCGTCCTGTCGATAGAAAAATTGGGTACTCAGCGCTAATTTTTTCATTAGGGCCTTTATGTTCAAAAGCTAAAATCCTTGCTTTTCCATCTGGAAAGTTGAATTTGAAGTCTTCAAATAAGCGCGGCATCCCCTCTGATTCCTCGGTTGGACAAGGCCAAAATACACCTTGCATTTTATCTAACTTTTCATAAGTTATCCCATAATAGTCAGCAATTCCTCCCTTGCTTGCAACTCGAAGTTCATTAAAAATATCTTCGGGCTTGTCGTATTTAAAGTACTTCCCTTTACCAAGTCGTTCAGCTAACTCACAAATAATTTCCCAATCACGTCGCGATTCTCCAGGTGTTCGATCAATCCCTTTAAGACGCAGCACTCGCCCTTCAACATTTGTAGTTGTTCCATCATCCTCCACCCAAACGGTTGAAGGCAGTACAACGTCAGCTAGCTCAGCAGACTCTGATAGAAACATATCGATGGCCACAAAAAAGTCTAGACTTTTTAGATATTCATTTACATCAGCAACTGAAGGCGAAGAAACAACAGGATTACTACAAGCCAGTAATAAAAACTTGATCTCTGTACCAAGTGCTTGCAGCAACTCAAACGCCGACAAGCCTGGCCCTGGGATTTCTGATTCATCTACTCCCCAAACACTAGCTATGTATTCTCTAGCCTTCGGATCGGTGATTTTTCGAAAGCCTGGTAGCTGATCTGTTTTTTGACCATGCTCTCTACCACCTTGTCCATTTCCTTGGCCAGTGAATGTTGCAAAGCCAGAGCCTTTTCTACCGATTTTTCCAGTTACTAAACAAAGGTTCACATAAGTAGATACAGCATCTGTTCCGGTAGCGTGCTGTTCGACTCCACGAGCAAACATCGCCATCCCATTTTTCGCTTGACCAAAAATTCTTGCTGCACTAACAATCTTTTCAGGGGCAACCCCTGTTATCTCTGCAACAACTGTTGGTGTGTATTTCTTAACTAGCTCCTTCAATTCTTCATAGCCAGTTGTATGATTTGTGATAAAGTCGTGGTCGACTAAATCCTCCTCAATCATGACATGAAGCAACCCATTGGCAATTGCAACATCCGTTCCAGGGCGAATATCTAAATGAATATCAGCAACTAATGCAGTCTTTGTTTGCCTAGGATCTACAACGATAAGTTTCGCGCCATTATCTCTAGCACCCCAAATATAGGGCATTGATAGCGGATGACATTCAGCTGTGTTCGATCCCGCTAGAAGCAGGACATCAGCAGATTTAATATCTGACCAAGGATTTGTAGAACCGCGATCAATACCAACACTTTGGTTAAAGCCAAATGACGCAGATGACATACAATAACGTCCGTTGTAATCGATGTTTTTCGTCCCAAGGCCAATCCGAGCAAATTTGCCCATTAGATAACACTTTTCATTCGTCATCGATGAACCACTATAAATTCCGATTGCATCTTTCCCATGTTTTGCTTGGATTTCTTGGATTTTTGAAACGATCAGCTCCATTGCCTCATCCCAACTCGACTTGACAAGCTCACCGTTTTTCCTGATCAGCGGATAAAGCAGCCTTTCTCCGTGCTCTGCTTGGCGATAAGCAGCAACGCCCTTTGGACAAAGTCTGCCGCCATTCATCGGAAAATCATAACGGGGTTCAACCCCAAGAACTTCCTTTGTTTCAGTTTTCACACGAATGTTCATCCCACATTGCATGCCGCAAAAGCAACAGTGTGTCGAAATTAAATCTTCGCCATCTCGTTGTATCGCATTAAAATCTCGTTGGGAATACTCCCTATTTTGAGCGTGGCCCATATATTAATTCTCCCCTTTCGCACCTTGCAGACCGTTACGTCCATTACTTTCTAGGACGATATTTGCCTGTCCTAAATGAATTTTCGCACCATAACCACCTAAACGATGGCTAACTCTCCGACATTCTGAACACATATCAGAAAAATGAAGTGAGGTTTGATCGATCGGTACCGATAAATGTCTTTTTGCTAAGCCTATTTGTACATCTTTTATTTGCGTTGCAGTTGCATACTCTCGACCACACTTTGCACATTGCTTTTGATCTTGACTTGCGTGATACATCGGAACAACTAACGCTAAAAAGCGGAGTGGTAAATGCCAGAACTTGCTGAACGGAAAATAGAGAAGAAAAACGATTACCGTAACCTGATGAGCTAAAGCAATTCCTAAGTAAAAAAAACCTTCCATCCAAATTGCTGAGATTGTTAATAAGGAGCCAGTAATTGATATCGCAATTAATAGGAGAAGCGGAAAAAAATCATATTCCTTTGATTGTTCCACTATCTTTTTTTCGTCTGTAACTCTCCTGTAAAGCGCCATCGAACAGCCAATAATAACAGCGATTCCGGTCCAATTTAGACCGTGATATAGCATTCCAGCTAAAAATGAGTCTGCCTCCATTTGAAATAAAGAAATTCCGAAAAACACGACATCATACGTCTTCGGATGAATTAGTTCAAAATGGACCCAATTTAATACAAGGGCAAATGTAATCGCAAAGGAAAATAATACACCCCAGGAAATGAGCATATGCTGTGCCCACCGAAAGAACGATCGGTTTCTAATAAACTTCTGTTCTCCAAAATTGGAATACAACGTTTTGAAGGCGAACTTCAACCCTTTAGGACTTGTCATCATCTTAATCCCTTGTTTCCATAATCTCCTTGTCGGAGGGCGAAGTGTCCACGATGTAATCCTTATCGTTAATAATACAAAACATAAAATTGTTGCCCAGAGGTAGCCATACAAAGCCATATCAACATAACCCAATCGCTCTGATCCAAAGTAGATCGAAAAAAAGACCAATACTAATACAATAAACGCATTTCGAGCAGATTTTTTTGAAAATAACAAAGAATCCTCTTCATATGGACTAAAATTCATCTCATTCCTACCCTTTCTAATAATTGTTTAGTTTGGGTTAGTATTCCAATTGATTCCATAAAAATGCAGAAAAAATATACATAAAATAAATATGGCTACTTGAACTTATTGGAATTTTTCACAAGGAGGAAAACTAAGATAGTAATTAATAATAATGACACCAACGATTTTTAGCTCAACTAATGACAAAAACCAGAAACGAAAAAATTCTCGTTTCTGGTTCTGAGTTCTGATATATGGTGGCAAATTTATGATCAAAATATTTTTAAGAAGCTCTTACCTTTAAATTTCTGTGTTCAGGCTTTCAAGCTATTAAAAAATAATATGAGCAACAGCTACTATAATTGGTAATGTAATAATCGTACGTAATAAGAAGATAAGAATTAAATCTTTAATAGTTATTGGAAGTTTTGAGCCTAGGAGTAGTCCCCCTAATTCGGACATATAAATGAGTTGTGTTACCGACACACAGGCAATGATAAATTTTGTCATTTCACTTTCAATCCCACTGCCAATTAATGCCGGAAGAAACATATCAGCAAATCCAATAACCATGGTTTGTGCTGCGGCTTCTGCCTCTGGAACCTGCATCAAAGTAAGTATTGGTTCAAACGGCTTCCCTAAAATTGCGAAAACTGATGTGTGTTCTGCAACAATTAATGCAACCGTTCCAATTGCCATAACGATCGGAAGAACTCCAACCCACATATCAATTACATTTTGAAAGCCCTCTTTTACTATTGTAAAAGCTTTTTTGTTTGTCTTTGCTTTTGTAACCGCTTGATTAACTCCCCATTTAACCATTGAGGTACCTGCTGGAATAGACTCTTCTACTTTTAATTCAGCCTTTTCATAGCCTGTGTCTGCTTTTTTGGACAATGGTGGAATTCGTGGCATAATGATTGCAGCAGCAAGCCCCGCTAAAATAATTGTAAAGTAGTATTCGCCAAAATAATTCCCTAGATCTAAATACTCGATAATAACAATTGAAAACGTAATCGAAACGACTGAAAAAGTTGTTGCAACAACCGCTGCTTCTCGTTTCGTATAATAACCTTCTTCATACTGTTTTGTAGTTAGTAAAACGCCAATTGTTCCATCACCCACCCAAGAAGCTAAACAGTCTAGTGACGATCTACCTGGTAATGTAAAAATCGGTCTCATCAATTTAATCAACAAAGCACCAATAAACTCAAGTAATCCAAAGTTTAATAACAGTGGCAGAAAAATCCCCGCAAATAAGAATGTAGTCAATAAAACTGGCATTAATTCAAACATTAATAGCCCGCCTGTATCTTCAGAATAGATCAATTCTGGTCCTAACGCATAAACTGTCACTACCGCAAATATCAATCCGAGAATACGTGCTATAAACCAAAAAAGTGAAACATTCAACAGCTTATTCAGAAAGCTACTTCGTAAAATAAACCCTGGTTTAAATACAATTGCAATAAAAGAGCCAAGTACTGATAGTGCAATAATAACTACTGTTATAGTTGGCACTGCACTACCTAACAAATCATTTAATGTTTTTGCAAAAAAGGCAACCGGAATTGTGATACTATCCCCTGATGAAATAGGAACGATAAATAAAAGCAGACCAACTAATGATGGGAGAATAAATTTCAAGTAATCTTGCTTAGTGTGTGCACTTACAGCTGACTCGTTACTTTGCTTTTTTGTTAATCCGTTCATCTAAATGAACCCCCTTATAATAACTTTATTAAAATACTAAAACATTATTCTATGTATTCACCTAACCTAAAATCCAAATCTTAATTCTACTTTATAACAGTTCTTTTTAGCGATTTTGGATAAGAGCGAAAGATAGTAAACTTTATAATATTATTATAGTGTATTGTATCAGTAAATAACAACTGGTTTTTAAATATTCTAAATTATTGGTAATCACTTTTAAGAAAGTGTTAAAATGACCAAAGAAGGCATCCTAGACTTTTTAAAAAAAATTCGAGAAAAAACAAGTATAACTTTTACAAAATGAAATGATTGACGTTGGATTGTTTTTTGGCTCCCATAAAATTTAACCTCTGTTTAATTATCAAGAAAAATGGGCAATAAATAATTAGCAGTACATTAAGGCGGTGTATTTTAGTTGAAATTAAGACACGTACATTCATTTTCAAAAGAATTTTACGAACAATTGAAAAAAGATCCAGTACAAGATTGGGCTGCTACATTGGCCTATTACTTTATGCTATCGATTTTCCCACTTCTGATTTTTATTTTGTCATTACTCCCTTATTTACCAATTGATAATGAACAAATTTACAGCTTTGTTCATGACTATGCTCCTCCCGAGTTAGCAGAGCTTTTTACAGGTACAATTTTAGAAGTCATCGCAGAGCCTAAAGGTGGATTACTCTCGTTTGGTATTTTAGCTACTTTGTGGACAGCCTCTAATGGAATAAATGCTTTGATACGAGCACTTAACCGCGCTCATAATATCGATGAAACTCGATCATTCTTTCGGATTAGATTTATGTCAATATTTTTAACACTAGGGATGGTGACAGTATTTTTTGTTACACTACTGCTCCCTGTTTTTGGTAATGCAATCTTAACTGGTATTAACGATATTTTCCCTCTATCCGAGGGTACTTTTGTTACCTTAAATCGTCTTCGGTGGGTCGTTGGCGTTGTCATTATGACAGCCATCTTAATGCTACTTTATAAGATTGCTCCAAATCGGAAGCTGGCCTTTCGCGATGTCATCTATGGTGCACTTTTAGCGACAATCAGTTGGCAACTTATCTCGTTTGGATTTTCACTGTACATATCAAACTTCAATAACTTTACTGCAACCTATGGAAGTTTAGGTGGTGTCATTATTTTAATGCTATGGTTCTACTTGAGTGGCTTAATCTTAGTTATTGGTGGTGAGATTAACGCAACGCTCGATAACCTTAAACAAAAAAATTAATGAATTGCACTAATTAAAGCTAAAAAGTAACAATCTACCCGTAATTTTTGGGCTCGATTGTTACTTTTTTTGTTAAATAGGCATTATTCAGTTGAATTGAGTAATTTTTTCAAGCCAGAAATTTGGTTTACTATCCAAATGAGTGTGATTATTAGCCAAATTGAGTCGTTAACTATCCAAAAATTGAATTTACTATCCAAACGAGGCCAGTTATTAGCCAAACACAGAAACTCTACTGTAGCAAACTCTAAAAGTAGCACAATTTAGGTGCCAGGCACCTAAACTGAAGAAATGGTGCCTGGCACCAATATCGTGGTACCTAAATCCAGCTGTACTTGTAGGCTTTATCTTCTAATGGGTGCGCTTGTTTTACGACTTTCAATGGGCGGAATGTATCAATCATGACCGCTAACTCAAATGTTTCTTTCTTGCCAATGCTTGCTTCGATCGTCCCTGGGTGTGGTCCATGTGGAATGCCGGATGGATGTAGTGTAAATGAACCTTCCTCAATCCCTTTGCGACTCATAAAATTGCCTTTTACATAATAAAGAACTTCATCACTATCGACATTACTATGATAGTAAGGTGTTGGTACCGCTTCCGGGTGATAATCATACATCCGCGGAACAAACGAGCAGATGACAAAGTTGTTTGCTTCAAACGTTTGATGAATTGGCGGTGGCATATGAATTCGGCCTGTGATCGGCTCAAAATCTTCAACGGGAAAAATGTACGGGAAAAGATAGCCATCCCAACCAACAACGTCTAACGGATGATGTCCAAATACATGAGAGTGCAAAAATCCTCTTGATTTCGTTCGAACTTCATACTCCTTTGTTTCTACATATGTCTCTAACCTCTCCGGCCCATGAAAGTCACGCTCGCAAAATGGGCTATGCTCGAGTAATTGCCCATGTGGATTGCGATAACGTTTCGGTGTTGTTATCCAACTGTTCGTTTCGATGACTAACATTTTAGACTCGCCGATGTCTGGAACAACTCGGTATATCGTGCCGATTGGTAAAACAATGTAATCCCCTGGTTTATAGGTGAGTGTTCCAAACGTCGTTTCAACCTTACCAGACCCATAATGGACGAACAAAACTTCGTCGCCATCACCATTGCGGTAAAAATAGTCCATCTTCTTCGTTGGATTAACAACACCGATGAGGACATCTTCGTTCCCTAAAATATAATGTCTACCCATGACGGCATCAGTTAAATCTGTATAGTAATTCGAGCGAAGATGACGTGGCGCAAGGTCAGCTTGGTCTTCATACTGAATTCGACAATCCTTTAACAGCTCAGACCTGATCATTCGTGTTGGCGGATTGTGGTGATACAAAATTGATTGAATTCCTGAAAAACCTTTTGTTCCCATGACTTGTTCCCGATATAACGAACCATCCTCTTTTCGAAAAACAGTGTGTCGCTTCCGTGGGATTTTCCCCATTTGTTTATAGAAAGGCATGTTACGATCCCCCTTTAAATGTTAATCGTAGGCTGGAAGAATTCGTCCTGTTACCTCACCAAAGCCGATTCGATAGCCATCTCCTTGGCACCATCCAGTCATCGTTAACAAATCTCCATCTTCTAGCCAAACGCGTTGTTCACCATTGTTCATTTCAATTGGCTCAGTTCCGCGCCAGCTAAGCTCTAATAAACTGCCACGCTCCTCTTTCTTCGGACCGCTAATTGTTCCCGATGCGAGGAGGTCGCCAGGACGTAAGTTACAACCAGTAATTGTGTGATGACTAATTTGCTGGGCCATGCTCCAGTAAAGGTAGTTGAAATTAGTCGAAACGATTTTTTGCGCTGTTTCCATTTCTTGACTCTTTAAATATACTTCAAGGTTAATATTAAACGAGCTTGCACGATTTTTTTGAAGATAAGTTAATGGCGTAGGTTCTTGCTTTGGACCTTGGACACGAAACGGCTCAAGTGCCTCTAGCGGTACGACCCAAGGTGAGATCGACGTCGCAAAACTTTTAGCAAGAAACGGCCCAAGTGGCTGATACTCCCATGCTTGAATATCACGAGCACTCCAGTCATTAACTAAAACGAGACCGAAGATTTGATCTTCTGCATCAGTAATTGCGATTGGCTTGCCTTGTTCATTACCCGGTCCAATAAACCAACCCATCTCTAATTCCATGTCGAGCTGTTTACTCGGACCAAAGATTGGCGCGTCAGCTGTTGGCGGCTTCATTTGCCCTTTAGGTCGTCGGACATCAGTGCCACTAACAACGACCGAGCTTGCCCTACCGTGATACCCGATCGGTAAATGCGTCCAGTTAGGCATTAGCGCGTTTTCTTTGCCACGAAACATCGTCCCAACGTTTGTTGCATGTTCTTTTGATGCATAAAAATCGGTATAGTCACCAATTTGAGCTGGTAATAGTAACTCTACATCATTTTGACTAATTAGCGCCTGACTACGAAGTGTTTCATCGTCCCTTAACGTTGGCTCATCTTCACTTAATAGTAATTGAAGCTTTGTACGTACTTTTTTCCAGGCATTACTCCCTAGCTCCATAAAGGCATTAAGTGTTGGTTGATTAAAAATGTCTGTTTGGATACCAGCTTCTTTAAAAAGTCCAGCAGCTTCTATCACAGAAAGATCCAACACATAATCGCCGATCGCTACGCCAATACGGGCATTACCACCACTTAGCGGTCGAAAAACCCCGTAAGGTAAGTTTTGGATCGGAAAATGTGAGGAAGGATCGACTTGAATAAATGACTTCATGTATTTGATAAACCTCCTTTAAAAAAATTGATTCCGAGCGCTTGTAAGGAACAAACAGTGTCGCAAAAGCAATCCTACTCTTGCAACAGTAGGTTCATGCGCTCGGAAAAATCTCTAACGTATTTTTTGCAACTGAAGACCTTCACGCGGTTCGGTAAAGCTGCAACTTCCATACGAACAAAGCCCTTCTTGTCGAAGTTGTTTTATCTCTGAAACCGAAACGCCTAAGTCTTTCCAGAACAATCCTTTTTCGGTAAACCGAAAATGAGAACCATCCTCGTCAGCTAGAATTTCGGCAGTCGTTGCAATATCTAACCGGTGGACTCTCGCCACCATTCCTGCGGTAAAAACATTTAAAAACCCATGCATTTTTGCATCTACTTCCTTGCGATACATACGAATCGGATGATGCAGGCCAGCCGTGAACTTTAGTGGAATTCTTCGCTCATAACAACCAACAAGCACAGTCGCTACTTGATCTGCAGTCGGAAAGGCGTCAGCCGTAAGTCCACCTGTTCGTAATTTCAAGCCAAGGACGACGTCACTTTTACGGTTATGTTCAGCAATTTCATCAATCGTTTTTAGCATATTGTCAACCCACTCAACATTTAAAGGTAGCGTCATTTCACAGAATGTTTGCAAACCATGCTTGCTCGTCTCATTACCGATGCCCCTAAGCAAATGACCATTAGGAATGATTGGCGGCAGAGGCAGTTCTAATACACTGACATGCACCTTCTCTTTCTGGTTGCTGCGAAAAGTAGAAATTCTATTCAGATCATCCTCAAGTGTCTCAAGACAATGATCTGCATCTGTACTGCGCTGCCCGATCGCTGCGATGTTCAATCTATTTTTTTCTGAAAAGAGCAAAACATAAGGGTCTAGTTCAGCTAAACTCGCTGCTGGAATGATGAAGCGACCTAGCATCCATGAATCCTGATCAGATTGATAGGTTCGATAATTTTGCACCGCTTCTGCTAACGGTAGCTGTGAAGGCGGGAAAAGACCCGCATAATCGATTAAGCCAGATAAGAAAGATTGAGTACTAGATTTCACAACAATCACTCCTTTCATCGCTAGCTACCTAAATATTGCCGCGACGTTCTTGTTCACGTTCAATCGACTCAAATAATGCTTTAAAGTTTCCTTCACCAAAACCTCGCGCACCTTTTCTTTGAATGATCTCGATAAACAAAGTTGGACGATCGACGATTGGTTTTGTGAAAATTTGTAGAAGATATCCTTCATCATCTCGATCTACTAAAATACTAAGCTCTTTAAGCTTCTTAATATCTTCGTCAATATCACCAACGCGATCACTCAATTCTTCGTAATAGGTCTCAGGCGTATTAAGGAATTCAACGCCCTTCTCTCTTAACGATTTAATCGTTGCGATAATATCATTTGTTAAAAGGGCCATATGCTGAACCCCAGGTCCGTTGTAAAAATCTAAGTATTCTTGGATTTGTGATTTTCGTTTTCCTTCGGCAGGTTCGTTAATTGGGAACTTAATTCTTCCTGTTCCATTTGTCATCACCTTTGACATGAGCGCTGAATATTCTGTGGAGATATCGTCGTCATCAAAGTGTCTTAAAACCGTAAAATCAAATACTTTCTCGTAATAAGTCGTCCACTCTTCCATGCTTTCTACATTTCCGACAACGTGGTCAATCCCAATTAAACCTGATGGCGTAGCAAAATTAGCCCCTTCATACGCTTGGTAGCCAGGTAAAAAAGCACCTTTGTAGTCCTGTAATTCAATTAATGTATGGACCGTATCACCATATGTCCCGATAATCGCTTTTTTTACTGAACCGTTCTCATCACTCTCAGTCCAAGGTGATTTAATCGCAATGCCACCACGCTCAACTACACCTTTATATGCCTCTTCAACATTCGATACAGTTAAAGCAATATCCTTTGCACCATCACCATGCTGCTTTATAAACGAAGAGATATCCGTGTTATCCGATAATGAACCAGAGACAACTAGACGAATTGCACCTTGTTCGAGAACATATGAAACGCGATCACGACACCCTGTTTCAAGGCCACGATACGCTTTAATTTGAAAACCAAACGCATGACAAAAATAATAGGCTGCCTGCTTAGCATTACCCGTATAAATTTCCATGTGGTGAAAACTTTCCACATCGAAGCTATTGTTCTTCTCTGTTTGATTGCTAACATTTGATAAATCATTTGTCATTTTATAAATCCCCCTTATTTGTTATATTTACACTATTACAATAATAATAATATTCAAAATAATCTCATGCAAGCGCATACATAAACGCATAAATTCTGTACATAGGTAAAGTTTTAATAGTCTATCACGTTAAAGCGTTTTAGCTTTCACATCTATTCTTGCAATTTTATTTTCATCTTTACTATAATCACTACAATAAAACGTTGCTAAGGAGTTTTATTGATGAGAACTGAACTCAAATTTTGCCCACTCAATTTTAAAAATGAATTATCAGTACTGAAAAATAACGTAAAACAACTCCCTACAGTCGATGTCGTCGATGACAAATGTTTAAACTATTGTGGTCAATGTTTGGTACAACCATTTGCTCTGATCGACGGTAAAAATATTAGCGCTGATAGCCCTAGGCAATTTTACGAGAAAATGGCTGACTACTTGGCCTCGAAATCTTGTAGTCTACCACCACTTTAAGAAATCACAAAGTCTCTAAAATTGTCTTTATAAGGTAACTGGAATTATAATGTAAAGAACAAGAATGAAAGGATTGTATGCCCGTGGAAAAACTAACAGAAGAAAAAGTAACTCATTTTTTATCAGAAGCAAAAGATTGGAAGTTAGTCGATGAAAAATGGATTGAAAAAAAATACCGATTTAAAGAATACTTAACTGGCATCGAATTTGTCCAGAAAGTTGCGAACGCTTCGGAGGAAGTCAACCACCACCCATTTATTTCAATCGACTACAAGATTGTAAAAATCCGCCTCTCTTCTTGGAATGCCAACGGTTTAACCAAATTGGATTTTAAATTATCAGAACAGTATGACGAGTTTTACGATCATTTTAAGTGATATTTTGTAAGCGTTTTCGTTTAAAAATATATTAATATTTCGAGAGGAGTTGTTTCAATGCAAACTAGGAAAATACCAAAACATTTACAGAAATACACGGTGACCCAAGAATATGATCAGTATACAGCAATTAATCATGCTGTCTGGAGATATGTGATGCGACAAAATCATCACACACTAAAAGATATCGCCCATGATGCCTATATTGAGGGGTTAAAGGCTTCTGGAATTTCAATCGAACAACTTCCAAACGTTGACCACATGAATGAATGCCTAGCCCCCTATGGTTGGGGAGCAGCTACGATTGATGGCTTTATCCCTGGCGTAGCATTTTTCGAGTTTCAAGCAAATGGGATTCTCCCGGTTGTTGCAGAAATTCGCAAACTAGAAAACATCCAGTATACCCCTGCTCCTGATATTATTCATGAAGCAGCTGGTCATGCGCCAATTCTTTGTGATCAAAAGTATTCCGAGTACGTAAAGTTATTTGGAAATATCGGCAAAAAAGCGATTGCGACAAAAGAAGAACATGACCTATTTGAGGCAGTCCGTTATTATTCTAACCTTCTTGAAAAAGGTGAATCTACTGAGGCGGAAATAGCTCGTGCGAAGGAAATGATTGATGAAGTTGCAGCAACGATCAAAGGTGTTTCTGAAGCAGAAAAAATCTCTAGACTTTACTGGTGGACAGTCGAATATGGCCTCATCGGCGACCTTGATGCTCCTAAAATCTATGGAGCTGGCCTTTTGTCATCTGTTTCAGAAGGAAGTAATGCCTTAAATGCTGATGTCGAAAAAATCCCCTTTGACTTAACGACGATTATTAATACGAGCTTTGATATAACAAAGCCACAGCCGCAATTATTTGTTTGCAAAGACTTTGAACAATTGACCGAGGGTCTAAAGGAATTTTCAAAACAAATGGCCTTTATGAAAGGTGGCACAGAAAGCTTAGAGAAAGCAAAGCAATCTGCCAACATTGCGACAATTGAATACAGCTCAGGTCTCCAAGTAACTGGCGTTCTAAACGAGATCCTTTATAATTATGAAAATGAAGCAATCTATTTAAAAATGCTAGGTCCAACAGCCCTAGCCTATAAAAACAGTGAAATTTCCGGGCATGGAACAGCGACACACCCAGATGGGTTTGGTGCACCGATTGGAAAACTTAAAGGAAATCCCGACCCTCTAGAAAAATATACAGATCTTCAATTAACGGAGGCTGGTATTGTAACAGGACAAGAATGTGCGCTTAGCTTTGAGTCTGGCGTCCAAGTCAAAGGAACGGTCAAAACAATTTTAAAACAAGACGATCTAATCCAACTGATAACTTTTGAAAACTGTCTTGTAACCTATAAAGACGAAATTTTATTCGATCCAGAGTGGGGTCTTTACGATATGGCCGTTGGTGCTTCAATCCCTTCTGTATATGGTGGCGCAGCAGACGGCGAAGCCTATTATACGATCGATGAAGCGCAGGAACATAACGCAACGAATGCAAATGAGCCCTCTCCACTAGATAGTTTATATCAGCAAGTAAGGGATTTTAGAGAAACAAAGCAAAAAGACTCGCCTGCCCTACTCCAACTAGTAGCGGAGCAACTCAGCCAAAACTATCCTCATGACTGGCTCTTAAGGTTAGAAATCGTTGAGTTACTGAACAAGTATAAGTGGTTACCAGAGTTAGAGGCTGATCTTAGAAACGATTTACAACAATTACAAACATCAAACAACGAACTCAATTCATTGATTCAAAGAGGCTTACAAATCATCTAATACTCGTTTTGAAAAATGCTTTGGAATTGAAAAGCACTAGGAAACCTAAGTGACCGCTAAAAGATAGTTTGTTAAGCTAGCTTTTGCGTGCAGTACACTTGTTCCTAGTGCTTTTTTGATAGTGTTGAAGTCGTTTTTATGGACTGAAGTCCGGTAAGGCTAATCATTAATCCGTCTCTATTAGAATTTATCACGTAACATAACTTTTGGCTCTAAGTATGATTGGTCACGAACTACCACAGTCTCAGGCACAAAACGTATTAAAACATTACTGTCATCTAAATTTCGAAAACGCGGGTCCCAACCATTCATGTCCGCTCCTAAATACCTTGAAAGTAATCGATTAGCAATTGTTTCGACAAAAGGTTCAACAGTTGCGGTGCCTCTAAAACCAGCGTGTAAAACCAACCCTTTTTTAGGATTGAAATCAACGATCCCGACTGCACATTTTGGATTATTTTTTATTCTTTTAGGAAAAGTATCTGAAGATGTGCCTATGATCCAAAGTTCGTTTTTTTCCCAATGGAACCAAACGGGAGAATCCCTAGGTTCATCGCCAACGACAGTCGATAAATGTGCGAAAAGTGGCTTATTAAGAAATTCTTCTAAGTCAAAACTCCTTCTCTTATCCTTAATAATTTTCATCGTTTTAAACCTCCAAATGTTAAAAAATTTAAGCTCTGATATTGTTAGAAATATCTTGAATCGCCTTACTTAGCTTTTTTTTCGTTTCTATTAAATGAGTGCCTACTTCTCTATCTACATCAACATCTAAATAGAAATCCGCAAATGATTGATGCTTGTATCTTGGTACAACGTGCATATGATAGTGTGTTAATTCATTGAAAATCCCACCGTTTTGGCAAATGGTAATTCCATCAGGGGTAAATAAATGTTTGATAGTCTTCGATATTAGCTTAGATGCCTTCATAATTGCATTTGCAGTATCGTCATCAAGTTCTTCTACGTCATAAAAATGTTTTTTAGGCAAAATTAAAACGTGCCCTTCGTTAAATGGGGCGTGGTCTAAAATACAACAAACATAATCATCTTCATAGACAACATAAACTGGTTCTTCTTTATTAACTAATTTACATCCTAAACACTCCATAAAACACAACCTTTAATATTAATTCGAGCAGATATTTCTAAAGAGATAAAGCAGAGCCCGCCCTAGGTCTACTTATTTAATGACGACTTTAATTTCAGAATCACTGATTGTGCCTTTCTGAAGTTCAACGATAATATGCCACTGTGCAATATCATCTGTTCCGTAATTCGGAACCAATTTGTTGATAGAGATTTCAACAAAACCTTCGTTCCGTTTGATGTCTGTAATCTGATGTCGAATCGAACCGCTGCCTTCCTCCAACAACAAGAGCACAAGAACACTGTCGTTAAAATAAGCATTGTCATATTTTTCAACGGCACCCAAGAAACCAATCGTTGAATTACCTATAACCTCTGACCTCTTATCAAGATAATAAATGTCCTTATTTTTGAGGTAATACTCATTTAGTTCATCAGTTGAATGAATAATTGAAATGACTGGATAGCTAATTGCGTCAATATATCCATCTGTACGAATATACTGAGCTTCAAATTCCAAGCTCTTCACTAACTTTCCATTGCTATCTGGAATTATTGGGCTACTTTTTGGAGTTACCTGACAGCCAAGCATAGAAATCATTATGCACAGTAGCAGAATTGTAATTCTTACTATATTCATAGATTAGCACTCCTAACCTTTTTATAATAAGACGTCATTTATAAATAAAAGTTTCTAGTTGCCTTACTCCATCAAAAAACGTCTTAACCTCCACAAACGTAAGTCAAGTAACAAAGACTAAAAACATCAATTAAAACAGAATGTAAAAGTTAGGCACCTTCTTTCGCGCGTTCTGAGCGAGAACTTGTCTAGAAAAATTCCAAGTCTACCATATAACATTAGACAAAAAGAACATTTCTCCTTCTTGAAGAAATGCCCCTAGACAATGTTAAATGCTATATTATAAAAATATCTCTATATTTTCCCGAAACTTAACTGCCTTAGCAACTTTCCTTAACTAACTAGTTGTTCGCTTTTTCCAAACCTATTTCCCTAGCAGCTCACGTGTTTTCTCTAAGATCTCTTGATCTTTTAGTCGGAATTTGAATTCGACACGGCGAGAATCTTTATGGCTGTACTTACCATTTGCATCGGTCCGCCCATCGGTATAGGACTTTCCGTTTACTGTTAATTTTTCCTGCAAATGTTCTTGAATGTTTTTGTATGGAAAGGCATCACTTAAAATATACTCAGCGACACTAAAGGCCCGTTGTTGGGATAGCTCTAAGTTATACAAATAACTCCCTGTCCGGTCTGCATGACCTTCAATAATAATTTCAGAGATGTAGGTTTCATATCCTCTTTCTAGGAGCACATCTAAGTATGCAGGAACAAACTCATCTAAAAACTCGAAAGCCACAGGTTTTAAAACAGCTTCATCGAATTCAAACAAAATATCTGTATTAAAGATCAATGCGCCTGTTTTTTCATCAATTTCAATTCCAAGTGTGGAGTCGTTAAATTCTTCATTTAAATCATTAATTAAATCAACGCGAACACCCATAATTTGGTCAATCGTGCGTTTCATCTCTTCAATTTGGAAGGATTTTATCACCATCATAATAATAAAGATGAGGATAAAACAAAGTAAAATCGCCGTTAATAAATCGGTAAATGAGGGCCAAAAATGACCTTCCTCCTGTTCACCTTTAAACAATTTTTTATATTTATTAATCATTGCTACCAACCCTTACTCGGTAGTTTTGTCTTGTTGCCTCTTGGGACAGGGACTGAAGTAGGCGATTTAAATTTTGAAATTCTTGACCAAGCTCATTAATCGCTTGCTGCAGATGGCGAGCACTTCTTTGTTGGTTATCTTCGGTAATTTCGCCTATTTGCTTAAATTCTTTTTTGATTGTGTCATTCATATCAACGACATAATCACCAATGTTTCTACTAACCTTATCTAAGCGATCACCGAGGCTTCCTTCTAAATTACTGACATATCTTGAGAGTGTATCTTTTAGGATACCAACACTCGCTTCAATTTGACTTTCTCGGTGGTTAAACGAATCTTTCATTTGTGAGATTGTTCGATTTACTTCACTTAGTAACTGGTTATTTTTCATACTGATTTGCTCATAAGACCTTGTTGCATCGTTTAATTGCCTATCAAATGCTTGAGAGTCAGCAGCATGTGTTTTTAAATGATTGCCAAAGTCTCGATTAAATTCCTTCAGTTCGTCAAACCGATCTGATAGGAGATTTTTATATTCACCTTGAGCTACGTTGATCGTCTCTAACGCATCTGGAAGTCGAACAATCGAATTCCCAAGTTTGTCAAAGTCACTCTTAAGTTCTTTTAAATACGTAGAGATCCCAGCTAGCTTTGAGCTTAAATCGTTTCCAAATATTCCTTTAAACTGCTGATTGTTTTCCTTCATCAGTTTCACAAGATTATCACTTTGGCCAATCATTCTCTCAAACGAAGCATGAATTGAATCCTGTCTTTCTGCAATCGTAGATATATAGTTTTTCCAATCCTCAACAGCCGCTTGGAATTGAGTCATCGTATCGGTTTGTGAGGTTGACAACTCTTTAATCTTTTTATAGGTTTCTGTAAATGTAGTTGTCAGAAGCTCATTTCGTTTATCCATGCTGTTAAAATACGTGAATAATTGACTGAAATTTTTATTTAACTTCGTCACGCCACTTTCAAAACCTGTTGTTACTTCTTTTATACTAGTAAAAAGAACTGTGAAATCCTTTAAGTTTTGTGATAGACCTTCATTAAACTTTGCTAGATCCTTGGCCGATTGCTGCAAGCCAACTGTATAATCTTGAAAACCTTTGAACGATTGGACGATGCTTTGTAACGATTCTTCATTCGTTTCCCGCAGCTGAACAATCGAGGAATTAATCGTTTCTGATACTTTAATCAGACGGGCCATCGCATCTGGTTCATTCTCCTCTAAATACCCCTCTGTTTTCAACATAATATCTGTCAACAAATACTCAGTATTGGCCACTCGTGTAATGACAGACATAAGTAACGATAAGCTCATCCCGGCAATACTTGTATAAAACGCTACATCAATCCCCGCAAGTACCAAAGCAACATTTTCCACTAGTTGATCGCCTGTTGAATCAATACTCCCTAGTGACATCGTTAAGCCAATGAATGTTCCTAACACACCTACTAATATAAAAACTGAAACCGTCATCTGAATGATTTTTATGAGACTAACAACTGGGACATTAAACATTCGCCAGCTCGAGAATTTCTTTTGAATAAATGTTTCAACTTTCAACGATTCCTGTTTATTTTTTATTTCAAATTCAGCTTGAAATCGGTTTAATGGGTCGATATCCAGTGAATTTGATGTATTTAAGTAATTACGGATTCTCCGCAATCGACTAAACATGATCAAATGGACAAAAACCGCTATCGCAAAGGTTACAAATAACACCATGAAAATAAATTCAATCAATGGACTCGACAAAATCGACTGTGCTTGCTGTTCAGTCATAAACAATTTTAAAATAGCTTCTACCATCGCACTTCCTCCTAAAAGGAGTCAATTAATAAACAAATTATTATTGACCCGAGATTTCAGCAGCTTGTCAATTCACTGCTATTAATTAAAACTATTCAGCAGGTGGACAAATCATGCCTTGAAGTAGGGGCAAGTTTAATTTTGATTATGTATGCTGACGACATTTGCACTTGGACTGTAACTATTAATGGTGATTACACCACGGAAAATTCGTTTGGATAGTAAATCAGTGTTTTCGGATAGAAACGGATTGATTTTGGATAGTAAATTACAGTTTTCGATAGAAAGGGACGAGTTTTGGATAGTAACGAGATTCCAAAGCTAATTTATAGATAAAACCTAGATGGAATTTTCGTTTTAAAAAACAAAAAAAGCGCAAAATCCATCAAGATAGATGGATTTTTGAGCCTTTTATTGCTTTTTAAACTATTCTAAACGGTTTTCTCTCGAATCTTAAACTGCATATTTTTGAAATCTATCCATATTTTCACTTATTTTTACATTTTACGACAAAACTCTATTTTCAATCATTGGTAATAGTGGTATTGTTTTACTGTATTTATAAAAAAAATAATCGTTAAGTTGGTCGGGCTAGGAGGTTCCCTTTTTCTTGTTTCTTTGAAAATCACAAAGTGTAATAAAAATGAAATTACACGTTACTATAATCATATTATGTAAACTAAATAAATCGAAACTAGTTAAAGGAAACTTGACAATTTCCTACCTCTCCACTTCATATTCCCATAAGCCAAGTTGACCTTTCGCTGGAATAAATGTTTCTAGCATCTTCATTTCGGAAACGAGCCAAGCATAGTTGCCAACCTTATAATCTCCCAGAAAGTAATCATTCCCCGATACTTCTCGCCCATCCTCAAGAATTGCCCATGTTTGATGATTTTCAATCACCTTCAAGCAATTTTCGAGATTGCATACTGCGATAATTTGTCCTGTAGGCAAATTTTCTGTTGTGTACCCGTGCTTACATAGCAACGCCATTACGGCGACATGAGCACAAACTGTTATGAGCTAGTTCCCTGTAATAAACGTCAATCAGCTACTGCATCACATGTTTTCCATTCTTCTTGGGAATATTAGCTATATCAATGAGGTAAGGAGTTTTGTGTCATGGATTATTATTTATTTAGAGTTATTAATCGGCTATCGGGGCGTTCTTATCTACTAGACAACTTGATGATATTCGCTTCTAATAAGCTTCGCTATCTATTTGGTTTAGCGATGGTAGTTAGTTACTTTCGGAATTTTTATGACAGAAAAAGTGCAACTAATGCTGCACGATCAATAATTGTTTTGTTGTTTATCGGATTTGTGGTTAACTTATTTTTTTACAGGCCACGTCCGTTTATGAAACGTAGAGTTGGGATCCTTATACCGTCAAAAGTGAATTCATCGTTTCCAAGTAAACATACGACCCTAGCCTTTGCGATTGCCACATCAATTTACCTTCGGGATCGCATCCTTGGAGCAATGATGTTCATATTATCCGCGTTGATGGGGTTTTCACGAATTTGGGTTGGACATCATTATCCAACTGATATCGCTGGAAGTGCTTTAATTGGAACAATGACTGGATATGTTGTCGATAAGTTTTCTAGGAATGAAATTTATTGAATGTCTGTAAAAAATGTTCCCTCTCATGTAAATGGCGGGTCATTATATTGGTTTTATTTTTCCTTTGGAATTTTCCAATTCAAAAAGCTGTCCCTATCAGAAAGTATCAGTCATCTCGGCAACCACGCGACTAAAATAAACGTCACCAAGATGAGCTGGCACTTACGGGACAGCTAGAAAATATTTAGATATCTAAAGATGGCTCGCTTAACTTCTTAACAACTTCGTTTCGTGAGCCGTTTGCTGCATTTTTTCCGAAATCAATCGATTATCTTCATTCAACGTTTCAATAGTTGCGCTCATTTCTTCGAGACTTGCAGCCTCTTCTTCAATAATCGCTGCTAACTCTATCGTCGCCTGCTCGATGACGGTTGTTTTCGTTTCTACATCATTTGTTAATTGGTCGACGTTCTTAAACTTAAAGCTAATATCTTTTAATAATTGACTTAACTGCTCAAAATATTCAAGCATTTGCGTTGTTGAATTTCTACTCGTAACGAATTGCTTTTGACTTGTCGTCATTTCTGAAAGAGCAGCTGCACTTTGAGTATTTAATTCAATTAAGTTATTGGTAATCTTTACCGTTGTTCCACTCGTCACTTCTGCAAGTTTTCGAATTTCTTCAGCAACGACCGAGAACCCTTTGCCTGCTTCGCCAGCACGAGCTGCTTCAATTGAAGCGTTTAACGCTAGTAAATTTGTTTGAGTCGTTATATCACCGATCACACTAGCAAAGGAATTCGTTTCCTCAATTTTCGTACTTAATGTCGTAAACGTATGATTTAGCTTTTCGACTAGTTTCTGTAACTGGTCCATGTTCGTCGATAATTCTCGGGCATTTTTCATACCTTCCACTGAAGCTCCTTGGGCAACATCAGCCTCTGTTTGAAGTTCTGTCATTGATTGGTGCAATTTCACCATCAATAACTTCGTTTCAGATGAGTTTTCAGCAATATCTTGAATTTGATCTGTTTGCGTTTGACTAGCTGACGATACTTCATCAATTGCTGCTTTCATTTCATGCTGTGACTGATAGTTATCCTGAATTTGTTGATTAACGTTTGCAATCTTGTCGGCAATACTAGCGACATTTTTTTCTAAATGTATTCTTTGCGCTTCCTTTGCTTGCTTTTCTTCCTCAGATTTCACTAAAAATAACTCTAGTTGTTTTGCTTGTTTTTTATTCATTAGGATCAACAAAGCCAATGCTGCCGCAAAAAGCGTATAAACTAATATTAAGAAAGAAGCAACCTCTACTAAAGGCTGTGGAGTAGCTGATAGATTTAGATTGATAATCAAACTACTCATACCAACGACGAAACTTCCACTAAATAACACTACATTAAAATGTAACGCCGACAATAGTGTTAAAAAGAAAACAACAAAGACAACACTAATGCCACCTGAATTAGATAGCATTGAGTAAAACAATACTGCGTAAACAATAAAAATGAAAAAATAACTATAAAAGAGTTCTTTCCCTACTTTTTTAAGTATAAAATATCCGGCAACTAAAACAGTCCATTCGATGCCATACATAAAAACGTTCTTAATATTCGAAGTAAAAAATGCCTCAAGCATTCCTAATAGCATAGTCACAGAAAATAACGATAATAAAATTAAATTTTTATTTTTTACATCATTTCTCCTAATTTCAGTAATTGAAATCACCGATTACATACTCCCTTTCAACGGAACTATTATTATTGTAATAACCTACATGACACAGGTTTGGGATAGAATAATAAGCTTTGAACGCCCTGATTTTGACGCTCATGCACAATTTCTATCAAACATTAATTATCCTTTCTACAATAATATCGGTTAATTCGACAAATTTTTTAACCTGTTTAGACTTTTATATTTTGGGTAAATATACCACTTTTAGGATTTTATGCAAAAGTATGATAACTTCAGAAAATTCAAAGCAACTCATACTCTTAATTATTTTCGTATTGCTAATAACTAGTTTGTCCTTAAAATAGTGGGTAGACTATTTTAATAGGCTTTTCTAGTACATAGATAAAGCCCACCAGTTATTTACTGGTAGGCTTTCATCTACTACTGTTTCTATAAAAACAAGGCATACAAGGCGTCGGCTTTTGGAACGCTAATTATCAATAAATAGTCACTTAGGTCGACGTCTACTTCGATATGAAAAAAACACAGCAATACTAATTAGGATTAAACTAACGACCCCTGCTGTGATCCAGCGATGTGGATCTGTTTTATAAACAACTTCTTCTCCAACCGTCCACTCGGTTCGATGGCCAATACTATCGTCAGCCACAAAAAAATGGGCAACTGACTCGTCATAGAAATAGTAGCCATCTGAATTAAGGGTCCCTCGCTCAATTTCATTACCTTGACGATCATATACAATAACCACTGTTCGAGTAGAAAAACTACCATCTTCGTAGACAACTTTGATTAAACCAGTCTCTTTTGGTTCTATAACTAATCTGTGCGCAAAAGATGGTGATGGCTGAAGTGTCAGAAATAACAATAGGAAAGCAATCAAAAAAGACAACTTCTTCATGCTACCATCTCCCTTATCCGATTTTAATGACTATGACCATGTTCATGGCCTTCATACTCAATTGGATTTTCTGCTTCAACCTCATTGCCATCAATATCCGTAATCGTCATTTTAAATTCCTCTGGATGGTGTTCAGCAAAAATTCGATAGCTTCCTCCTTCGACAATTGTAAACGTAAAGTCTGTACGGTCTTTATTCAAAAGTAAGTTATAAACATATTCATGCTTAGCATGAAATACTTCCGTTTGTTTTACTTCTTGGGCATCTGCCTCAAATAGATGAGCAGCATGATGTTCGAAATCGGTTATATTTTTATTTTCAAGGATAAACGCTAATAATATACTTTCATCACCAAATTCATTTTGATGAAAAACAAGTGAGTAGGTCCCTTCTTTGAGTTTGTATGTTGCTGCCCATTCATAAGGGATATCATCATGATGGTGAATACCCTCTGCTTCCTCAATTTCAGCATCTAACTTTTCTGCCTCTTCCTCGTTTTCTTCAGTCGTTTCTTCTTCATCAATGTTTTGCTCTTCAGTCTGTACTTCAGCTGCTACTGGCTCTTCAACTGTTTTTTCAGCATTTGAACAAGCGACAATGGCAAATAACAGCAAACATCCTAACGTGATTAATCTAGCTCTTTTCATATGTAATCTCCTTCACTTTTAAATAGATCCCAAAATTTAGGAACATTAATACATATGTAATTACTAATAGGTTTATTAATGATTATGAAAAAGATCGTTTGGATAAAAAGAGTCTGCTTTTGGACAGTAACATGTTGAGTTTGGATAGTAAAATTAATTTTGCGATAGATAAATACGAGTTTTGGACAGATAACTGGCAATCTCCCTTCGAAAAACACCGCAAAAATAAAATAGAGGATCTAGATCTATTATAATAGACTAGAATCCTCTAAAAATATCGCTGAAACTTTATGTTTTTTTATAATTGGGTAAGTATTTTAAGAAACAACACTTTACCAACTTAATGTTAACCTCGTTATCAGCCCGTATTAACTAACCCTGCAGCAACACCACTAATTGTTAATAACACTTCCGTCAGTAATTCATCAGAAGGTTCAGCTGTATTACGCATGTTTTGAATTAAATGTACTTGTAAAAAGTTAAGTGGATCCACGTATGGATTACGTTTGTAAATTGATTCCTGAATGTTCGGTGTATGATCTAAAAGCTCCCGATTTCCAGTGATCTGTAACAGAATATCTTTTGTTACCTTGTATTCAGTTGAGATATCTTTAAAAATTCTCTCAGCAATAGTTTGATCCTTAACTAAATGGATATACTCTTTAGCTGTCTGCAAGTCAGCTTTCATAAGTGCCATTTGTAAATTGTTAATCGTTGATTGGAAGAAAGGCCAACTTACATACATCTTTTGGAGCAATTGTAAATTTGCTTCACTTTTCGCTGCAAACGATTGTAAGCCAGTACCCGCTGCATACCAAGCGGGGATCATTTGTCGTGACTGTGTCCACGCAAATACCCATGGAATAGCACGTAAATCTTCAAAGCGTTCACTGCCCTTTCGACTCATTGGTCTTGAACCAATATTTAAGGCGCCTAATTCACGTAATGGTGTTGCCTGTTTAAAGTAAGTTAAAAAGTCTGGGTCACCAAAAACAAGTGATTGGTATTTCGTTAAGGCATCCTTTGAAATATCCTCCATCGCCTCTTCCCAAGATGTCTCCCGAACATAGCCTTGCAGTAAGTTTTTCGAAGCATTTGCCGAAGCTTCAAGTAAAACAGATGCCGCTTGTTCCAAGTTCCGATAAGCAATATCTTCAAGTAAATAACGTGATGATAGTACTTCACCTTGCTCGGTTATTTTTACGCCATCGCCTAACGTTTCTGCTGGCTGCGATAAAATGCTGCGATGTAATGGACCGCCACCTCTCCCTAACGAACCACCACGACCATGGAAAAATTTCAAGCGAATATTGAATTCCTTAGCCATATCGTGAATTTCTTTTTGTGCTTTAAATAGCTTCCAATTGGCTGTTAAAGTTCCACCATCTTTACTTCCATCTGAGTATCCAAGCATGATTTCCTGATGGTTGCCACGTTCACTAATGTGATTTCGGTACACATCCATTTGAAATAATTTCTTCATAATTCCTGGACCTGCGATTAAATCATCGACAGTTTCAAGGAGTGGTGCAACATGCAAGTGACTATCTATCCTACCATTGGCATGTAAACGATATATCCCAGCTTCCTTTGCGAGGACGAGAACTTCAAGTAAATCACTAGCTGATTGCGTCATACTGACAAGATAAACTTCAATCGAGCGACTTCCAAATTCCGCGTGGGCTTTCTTTATCATTTGAAAGACGTTTAATACACCTTGCGTCTCTTTTGAGTAATCCTCTTGTAAAAGCAAGAGCGGTCTTGGCTCATTCAAGACTCTCTCAAGAATAGCTACCTTTTCTTCCTCAGGTAGCGAGGCATAGTTTTCAGTAATATTAACTGCTCTTAAAATTTCTGTAACTGCGGTTTCATGTTCGCCACTATGATTACGAATATCAAGCGTCGCTAAATGGAAACCAAACAACTCTACTTGACGAACGAGTTTTCGAATGGTTTTTAGCTTATTCGTCGCCGGTTGATGTTGTTCTGCGCTTTCCTTGATGAGAACTAGGTCCTTCAGTAACTCTTCAGCTCGACGATAGCCAAATTCATTTTCACCTACACTGCGGAGACGCTTCAGTATTACCGCGAATTTACGGCGATAAATCTCTCCTTCAACGGTCCATGCCTCTCCTGGTTCTAAATATTGCTTTTCATCTTCTTCGACAGATTGAATAAGCTCCTCACTGAACGAAACTCGAGTTGTTGATTGACTAAAACGTTTCATTAAATCAGTTACTGCTTTTTTATATTTCTTTAATACTAACCTGCGCTGTAGTTTTAATGTTTCCCATGTAACTTCTGGCGTAACATTTGGATTCCCATCACGATCGCCACCAATCCAAGAACCAAAGAAAAGGAAATTCGGTACTTTCCACGTGTGCCCTGGATAATACCCCTGTAATTGGTTTTCTATTTCCTGATGGATTCCAGGTAATACCTCAAATAATGTTTGATCAAAATAATAAAGACCATTTTTTACTTCATCTAATACAGTAGGCTTACGGTCACGTAATTCGTCCGTTTGCCATAGTGCTGTCACTTCATTAAATAAGCTTTCATCCAACTCTTTTCTTTGCTTTTTATTTAACATCGGATTGTCAATTTGTTGAAGCAGCAGTGAAATTCGTTTTTGAATTTCAAGTACAGTCCTTTTTGTCGCCTCTGTTGGATGTGCTGTAATAATAAGTTCAATTGATAAATCATTCAACACCTGTTGAATGGTATCCTCGGTAAAATTGCTTTCTTTTAAGGTAGCTACCGCACTTTCAATTGAAAGAGGTTGTACACTACTTTCGCCTTGTAATTGGTACTGACGTTGGCGACGGATTCGATGATTTTGCTCCGCGATATTAACTAAATGAAAATAAATTGAAAAAGCACGGATCACGTGTTGGCGTACAGGTGGCTTAAGACTACTAATCTCTTCTTTTAAACTTACATAAAGTTCCTCTTTGTAGTTTTTCCTTAAATTCTTCGTCTTCTCTCTAATTGTTTCGACTTTTTCCAGTAACTCGATACCACCGTGATGAACGAGAATTTCCCCAAGGATATTGCCGAGCTTTTTCACGTCGGTCCGTAACAGAGAACCGTTGTCTGCTGTAACATTGATCATTAAATCATCCTCCTGTCTATATTTTCACTACATTTACAGTACCGTTTTAAAATTATACTTTATCAATAATCAACATCTCTACCCGATACATTCGGCGTCCCACTTGGACAATAAACGTCCCGATTATGTATAGCAACTCCAAGTATGCTAATTAACGTTATATTAGCATAAAATAGGTTAAATTTAAATATTAAATTTTCTGACATCTCTAATTCGAAGGTGTGCTACTCTTCTTTTGACACTCTTTCTTACTTTAGTTGCTCGCATTCTTTTAGAAGAAATTCAACAGTCTTTCCAACTTTTTCATAGCCGAACTGATACGAGGCTGCTTTAATTTCTTCAAAAATTAATAGATCAATAACCTCATCTCGATCAACCTCAGTCCATTTATTTTCCCTGTCCATTTGTGCTAGTTGCATTTTAATTCTTTCTAATGCTTGTTCCATAACATTAACCTCCAATATAATGTCGGTGCCAGACACCAATGAAAGTTCACTTTCAAACAACCCAGATGTAATATGATCGAGACAAACCATCCAATCGAAGAAAGTGAACTTTCCTGTAGATAAAATTTACAGAGTAGACACCTATTATCGTATTTTACCATAAATAGGTGCCTGGCACCTAGATGAAAAGCCAAAAATCCCCCTTCTAATGGGGGTTTCTTGGCTTTTTCGTACTAATTTATTGAGCGGTGCCAGGCACCAACTTTTACATTTGGTGTCTGGCACCCTGATTTGTTAATAGTTTTTCAAATTGTTCTGCGTTTATAGGTTTTGAAAATAAGAAGCCTTGTCCAAAATTACAGTTAAATCTTGTTAAATTGCTAACTTGCTGCTCAGATTCGATTCCCTCAGCTACGATACGAAGGTCTAAATTTAAACCGATATCAATAATTGTTTTTATTAAAGGGTGATCAGAAGCCTCTGTAAGATTATCGATAAATAACTTATCAATTTTAATTGTATTAATCGGTAATTCCGTAAGAATGTGTAATGACGAGTATCCAGTGCCAAAATCATCAATCGCTGATCTGACCCCAAGTTCGTTTAACGCCTTCAATACTATTATCGTTTCAGAAACATTTTGGATGCTCTCTGTAATTTCTAGCTCTAAAAATTGCGGCTCAAGTTCAGTTTCTCGTAAAATATTTTTCACAGTTTCGAAAAAATTACTGCTTTGCAGTTGGCGAACCGAAACATTAACAGATACACTCAGGGCCGGAAAACCCGCTTCTTGCCATGCTTTATTCTGTTGACATGCCGTCTTTAAAACCCATTCTCCGATTGCAATGATTTGACCAGTTTCTTCTGCGATCGGAATAAATTCTGCTGGTGAAACTGCCCCCATTTCAGGATGGTGCCAACGTAATAGTGCTTCCATGCCAACAATCTTTCTCGTCTGCAACTCTACGATCGGTTGATAATTTAGCAAAAATTGCTCTTTCCTCAAAGCTTTTCGTAATCCGTTTTCGATCTTCATTTTTCTAGAAAGCATTTCGTTTAATTCTGAATTGTAAAAGCAAAAATTGTTCCGCCCTTTACCTTTTGCCACGTACATAGCCGCATCTGCATTTTTCAACAATTGTTCGCTAGTAACACCGTGTTTTGGATATAAACTTATTCCTATACTAGGGGTTATTGTAATTTCATGATTATCAATGCTGAAAGACTTTGCAAGTTCGATAATAATCTTCTTTGCTAAACTAGTACATTGCGCCCTTGTTGTTCCAGGAAGGATAATAATAAATTCGTCGCCACCAATCCGATATAAGAAATGCCCTTCGTCAATTGTTTGTTTTAGTCGTTCTGAAGCACATACTAAGAGTTTATCGCCTACGAGGTGACCAAGAGTGTCATTAACAAGTTTAAAGCGATCTAAGTCAATTAATAGTAAACCGACCTTACAGCTATCTGGTCTAACCATCCCCATTATCTTAGTCAAATCTTCATTAAAGCGGGCTCGGTTATGGAGTCCAGTTAACGAATCATGATAGGCCAAATATTTAAACTCACTCATTAGCGTTTTATTTTTCTTTAGAACTACTAATTGACGAACAATAATCATCAAGAATATAATAATGAGTCCGACAGTTAAAGCATCACCCCTCCACTCGTAGCTATTTAAGACAAATACTAATAAAATAATCGCACTACCATATGAAAAAAGATGTTCTTTACTTTCAACGTAATTTTCTAATCTATAATCCTTTTCAGTCAAATTTTTCTCTGCAAACAATGCTGCATACCCGATAAATAGAGTTGAAATCAACCAAAATGGATCGATCCAACTCCCAAACTCATAGGTACCAATGACCGCTAAGTATAAAAAAGTCGAGTCAGCAACAATTTGAAAAAAGAAAGCAATTGCGAGAAAAAATATAACTCTTCTCTCTTTACTATGTATGGAGAGATAATATAAATATGTCATCATAAATAAGATGCTCAAGTTCGCAATTGGGAAAGCGATTGTTAAAACCATTGCTAAAACTGAATGATCCCAAAGTTCCCAGATCGGTCTGATTAAGTAGTGTATACTTATAACAATCGCTGATGTCATAAACACCAAAATGTTAAACAAATAAGGGCTATTTGTTACGGAACCGCTAATTTTTTTCGTTTTATAAGTTAGTCCTAGCAAATAGAAAATGTATGATAGAAACCAAAATAAGAAGGACGTATTTGAAAATTCTTTAATTGCTTCGGCCAAAAGCGAATAAAGCCAGAGGAAATTCCCTAAAAAAGTAAAAATAATTCCTAAGCCAAGCAATAGCCAAAACAGTTTATCTTCATTCGTTTTGCGATAAGCTCTCATAATCCATATAAAACTAATAATTGTACCAATGATTGGAAAACCACTCGCACCTAAAGTTCTTAGCGTTTGATCATCCTTAAAAACAAAACACCATCCATAAAATAAAAGTACAACAATAATCGGAATCCACACAGCTATTCTTCTTGGAAGCATCCTACGTCCCCCCTAACTTTCAAAAAATAAAAATAAAAATAAAAAGCTATCTCCAATGGAAATAACTTGTCAGCTAATTCTCCTTTGGTAACTCAGCCACCTTAAGTTTAATAACCATTAGGTCTGAAGCTTTGCGTCCTTACCTTTCAGTAAGTTTGCCATTTCAATTGAAATATTCTTTTAGGTAGTATACAGCTTTAAAAACTAGTCTTTTAGTCTCGAGTGTTACAAGAAAGTCATTTAATAACTACTTCTATTTTACCATAAACGTTGTAATATGAGTAAACTTAATTTGTCTAATAAGTAAATTACCTAGTTAATATAACCTATTATAGATAAATGTATTATTTAATAAGGTGCCAGGCACCAATGTTGCATTGGTGCCTGGCACCTAAATGATGGTACCTACATTTATATTAGGTTTGTTGCACGCTCTGTTGTTTCTTGCATGTATTCGGCGATCTTCTGGCTATCAACATTAATGCTTTCGATTGTTGCGCTCATTTCTTCAAGACTAGCAGCTGTTTCTTCGATTATTGCAGCAAGCTCATTTGTCGACAATTCTACCGATACCGATTTTGTTTTAACATCGTCAGAAAGCTTTTGAAATTGAGCAAATGTGGCATTTAATTTAGCTAACGTCATCGAAAGTAATTTAAAGGACTCGTTCGCTAAGTTTGTCGTTTCTACGCTGTCTTTGATTTTCGTCGTACTATTTGCCATTTTATTTACAGCGCTTTGGTTACTAGTATTTAATTCACGTAAGTTTTCCGTGATTTTCTCTGCCGTTTGATTCGTCATTTCTGCTAAATTGCGGATCTCTGATGCAACTACTGAGAACCCCCGTCCAGCCTCTCCAGCCCGGGCTGCCTCAATTGAAGCATTCAACGCAAGTAAATTCGTTTGCTCGGAGATTTGCTTAATATTATCAGTGAATGAATTCGTTTCTTCTATTTTTCTCGTTAAAATAGCAAATGTGTCATTTAATTCCTCAATAACTAGTTTCATTTCTTCCATTTCACCAGTTAGTTCATTAATCTTTAGTTCTCCATCTTTCGAAACGGTTGCTGCATGCTCAGATTCCTTTAGTAATGTTTTTGAAACTTCACCAAGTTGATCCATAGATTCTCTCGTTTCACTAGCAGTTTCAGCTATTAACGAGATTTGTTCACTTTGCGTTTGGCTTCCAACCGACACTTCATTGATTGAAGATTGCATTTCTTCTTGAGCTGCGACACTATTTTGAACTTTTCCATTTGCATTCATCAAACTTTCAACGATTACAGCAACTTCTTTCTCTAAATGAAGCTTTTGCTGCTCTTTCCTGCTAGCCTCGTGTTGTGCTTCAGTTAGAAACTCCTGTAGTTTTGAGAATTGATCCTGAGCCAATTTTGTTATTGTTGCTAACAAAACTCCTGTCAAAATATAAATAAGCAAAGTACTTACAAATAAATCTTCATAATTATCATAAATCAAGAAAAAACTGATCAGCATCACAAGCCCATATCCATAACCAATTATCAATAGTATCTTGTTAAAGTGCAGAACAGAGAAAACACTTAAGAAAAAGATAATAATAATGACTGACATATTACTAGAAATTCCAGCTATCATCGAATAAAACGTGAAGCTATATATCGTCACAATACTTAAATATGAGAATAAAGTAACTTTCTTTAACGTTTTATTTACCACAAAAAATAATAGAGAAAAGACGATCAATTGGGAACCATAAAAAATGGATAAATCGATATTTTTATAGATTAGACCATATAACAAGCCTACAAAAATCGAAAAAGAATATGTATAGAACATGATTGAATTCTTTTTCGTAGTATCATCTAATTTCATTTTTTTAACTAATTCCATAACAAAACCTCCTAAGTAGTATCTAAGTTGTACATAGTAAAAATATGATACCATATGTTTCGTCTCGTTAATATAGGGATATTGTCGGAAAATAAGCTATTTTGTCGAAAAAGGTCAGGTTTCGTAATTGCGATTAGTAAAAACCTTTATTTTGTAACGACTTTATTTATAAGTCTCACTTAAAAACATATAAATGCTAGTTTTCCAGCCTAAACAGGGTTAGTTTTTCTTATAGGACAACCCCTTGCTAAGTTGATGAATTAAAGCTTTCTATAATTCTGCCACTCACTAGGTAATAAACTTCGATATTTAGTCGACAAGTAACGGTCATCCATCAGAATGATCACTCCTTCATCCTCCTCCGAACGAATTAGCCTTCCGCCTGCCTGATGAACTTTATTCATCCCAGGATAAACATAGGCAAAATCAAAGCCATGATACCCTTGTAGGGAATAATATCGCTTCATCAAATCTTGCTCCTCGGAAATTCTCGGGAGACCTACACCAATAATACAAACCCCATTTAAACGATCACCGCGGAGGTCTACACCCTCAGAAAAAATACCGCCTAACACGGCAAAACCAATTCTTACTCCAGAAGATATAGGTTGAAACTTAGCTAAAAAAGCTTCTCTTTCTTCTTCAAACATCGCTTGCGCTTGAACAAGTAGCTCAATTTTTTCAGTACATGCAACTTCCTGATATTGTTCTAGCACTTGTGCCAAGTATTCATAGGAAGGGAAAAAAACTAAGTAATTTCCTGTACGCTGATGAAATATTTCTTTTAAATCAATGATGATTTTATCAATTGATGCAGGACGTTCTTTGTACTTCGTCGATATCGGACTTACAATTACCTCAACCTTGTTTTCATCAAACGGTGATGGTAAATCTTGAAAATAATCAACGTCTTCACCTCCCAATACGGTTTGAAAATAGCCGAGGGGATGTAACGTTGCCGAAAAAAAGATCGTCGCTTTGGTTTTTTTTGTTGCGCTCCGAATTAGTCTAGAAGGATCAATACATAGAAGCTTGACTTCGACCTCGCTTTTGTAGGTCGTTACCAACGTCCGATAATGGTCATCATACATACTCGCAACTCGACAAAACGCCTGCGCGACGTAAAATAGATCTTTTACGACATTGTAGTGGTCTTCAAGATGATTTCCCAAATCAGATAGCCAACGATCACCAAGATCGACAAACTCCTCTACCAAGTGAACAACGTGTTCTGGTAACTCAAGAAAGTCAAACTGATCCTTCGCCATTAGTTCCTTTTTCCATTGTAGCAACAGGTCATTTATGGCTTTTGTCGCTTGGTAAAGGGGTTCATCGTTCCCTTTCAGTATCCGACTCGCTTCTAGAAAAGCCGATTTAGAAAGCACTGCAGAAAACATCGCTCTCGCCCGATCGACCAAATTATGAGCTTCATCGATTAGCAACACCGTTTCTTTATGGTACTCGCTCCAGCGTACCATTTTAACCCTAGGATCGAAAAAATAGTTGTAATCGCAAATGACCGCATCTGCGTGTAAGGCAACATCAAGTGAGAACTCAAATGGACAAAGTTGATGTTTCCTCGCATAAGTCTCGATTGTTGTCCTGTCTATTAATTGTTCCTTTGTTAATATATCGATTAAGCCTTCCTTAAGGCGATCGTAGTAGCCTTCAGCAAAGGGACAATGCTCTTTTGAACAATAGACTTCCTCTTGAAAGCAAACCTTTTCCTTCGCTGTGATAGTAACCGTACACCAAACAAGCCCGTTCTTATTCAACAATAAAAAGGCCTCTTCTGCTACTTGTCTAGTAATCGTTTTTGCTGTTATATAAAGAATTCGTTCAGCTTTTCCTTCACCTACCGCTTTGACCGTTGGGAAAATCGTCGACATGGTCTTCCCTATCCCAGTCGAAGCCTTCGCAAACAGCCTTTTTTGTTCGGTAATCGTTTTATAAACAGCCTTCACAAGATCGCGTTGTCCATGTCGGTAAGTACTGAAAGGAAATGATAGCGCAGAAATACTCGCTTGGCGATTGGACCTTTGCGTAAATCGTATATGTTGAAAATGAAGATAATCGTCCAATAGTTCTTCTATAAAGATGGTTAGTTCTTGTTTGGTAAACGTGTCTTGAAAGGTGACAGTTTCTAGGTTCTGTCTACTGGCATAAATGAGATGAATATCGATTTGCTCAAGGTTATTTTGTTTTGCATACACATAAGCGTACACCATCGCTTGTGCCCAATACGTCGGATTGTCCTCTTTTCTTATGTTCACTAAAGTCCTTGCTGTTGATTTAATTTCTTCAATGACAACACCAGTTTTTTCAGTAATAATTCCATCACATCTGCCATGAACGGTAACGGTGAAACCATTTCGTGTAAACTCCTCTGTTAATGTCACTTCTTTTTGATAATTATCTTCCCGATCTTTCTGCAGACGTTGGTGCGTTTTTGTGCCCTCTTCTAAAATATGAGCGCCACCAGCACCCATTTCGATACTACCACTCATCATCACAAACTCGACTAAATTTCGTACCGAAACTCTTAAATTATTTTGGTCCATCATTTATTCACCTATTATTCTTTTTTTAGAAAGTAGAGTAACATTTTCCACTCATTTAATTTAAAGTGAAGCTAATTCGATTATAACGAACGTTAGTTCTTTTGTCAGGGGAATTCATACAAAACATAAAAAGCGTATCCTTCAAGAATATAAGAATGAAGGATACGCTTTTTTATTTTCTAGTCTACTCGTTGCTTAATTAGGATCAATAATAAACATAGCACCTTTACAATTAATCAGAAAAAATCTCTCTCTCAAAAGAATTACCATCACTATAAATAACTTTCAAAACTAAGCTCGTATACTCGAATTTTTCATTCGGCAAATTCGGAAAATTTTTATGATAATGAAAACCGTGCTCTTCTATATCCCAATTTGAGTCATGATCAGCTTCACTAAAATCTAACTTTTCTTCTTCGATTAATTGCCCATTTTTATATTTATTTAAATAAGCATCTTTTAGAAAAACTTTGCCATTAGATGGCATTGTCAAAACTGATAGATGGAAACCCTCATCATAGATATCAACAAAGGTTTCAAGACTGCCATAATAATGGTTCCCTAAATAACCAATATTATCTGTAATGATTTCTCCACTTTTTACTAAATCATTTTTTGAAACGGTGACATAATACGAAATTTCACTTTTATTATAGTCTCTCATGTATCCCTCATCAATTGCATCTGCTTCCATATTCGTACTGCTTCCCACCGAAACTGCTGTATACCACTCAGGCTCCAATTGAAAATCAAAAGGAATACTCACTTCAAATAACCCTTTTCCAATCTCAACAGCAGGAGCTGAACTATATTTTGGGTCTTCACCTAATTTGTAATGAAAGACAACTTCAGAATTAGTTACTAACTCTCTTATTTGCCAGTTAAAATTCAACTGCATTTGTCCGGATCCTAGGTTTTTATTTCCAACTTCCATTCTTACCGGACTAATCCAACTTTGCTCCCTCTTAAATTCTTCCAATATCCCGTAAAAATTACTAGCTTGATCTTCTACAGTACTCCTAATATCATTTTGACTATAATAAATTGAATTCACCTGATTTTCAAAATCGCTGAACCTTAATAATAAACGGGCGTTTATCAATAAGCTAATTACCAATAAGCCGACAATTATCATTTTAAAAAACTTCATTGATTACCCCTCCCAAAACTTTCTTATTTATTAATAACGCTTCATAGCATAAAAAGTTTCATTATAGTTTTGCATAACAGAGGTGCCAGGCACCTAATTTGAAATCAGATGGTGCCTGGCACCAAATTATAGGGTCATATTTTGTCCATGCCTTGCTAGGTATTCTTCTTTTTTCTTATAATCGGGAACAATACTGCCAACACGCCTCCAAAACGAGCGATCATGGTTCATATGAAGAAGATGACACAGTTCGTGGACAATGACATAATCGATAACCTCGATCGGTGCCATCGCAAGTCGATAATTAAAGCAAATTTTCTTATCGGAACTACAGCTTCCCCATTTGACTTTCGACTCTATGACATCAACGACTTTTGGCTTTACGCCTAGTTGTTTCTGATAAATTTTAATCCGTTCTCCAATGATCTTCTTACAGCTAGAAAAATAAAATTTTTTTAAGACTAGTTTTAGTTTCTCTTCCTCTGTTTCACTAGTTTCTATTAATTCATGAAGAAAATACTCCTTGCCAAGATACAAAAACTTGCCTTGATCATGATACTGCCTTTGCTTTGGACCTTCTTGAGCTTGCTTAATTTTCTGTAATTTCTCTAAGATCCAACTAGCTTTTTGCCTGACAGCACTTTTGATCATTTCTTCCGTTGCCTCTCGTGGGACTTTAACTGTAATAAAACCAGTCGAACTTAGCTGAATAGAGAGCTTTTTTCTCTTTCCATATTGAACATCAAACTCGATGATGTTATTTTCATACTCAATTTTCATCATTCACCATCATTTCTAATAATCTTAAAACGAGCCTCATCCGTAATTATACTAGCAGTTGTAAAAAGAAAAAAGGACACATTAGCATAAATAGCTATTGCATCCTTTCATCAACCCTCCACGATCAATCTTTTTTTAGTTTTTGTATATAAACCGAATACCGAAAATGAACTCAAGATGAGTACGATTAAGACGATGAAAATGTATTGATAGGTCATATTTTGTGCTAACATTAACCCGGTCATTGTTACCCCAAACGCTCCGCCAAAAAATTGCAACAATTGCGCTAATCCAATACCCGTTCCGATTTCTTCTTTTGGTAAAATCCTTGAATACTCGTTAGAAACACTTGACGTTAGCGCAGAAAAGCCAACACTCAGAAACATATAGGTGAAAAGAATAAAACCAGGTCCAATCTTTGCTGTCGTAGCAAATAAGACGGTTGATATCACAAAAAGGCTTTGACCGAAGACAATGACAGGGATATTTCCGAAGCGATCGATGACGCGCCCGATAAATTGAGCAGCGATCGCCGATAATATTGCTCCAGGAAAAATAATCAAACCAACTGCTGCCGGTTCTTTACCAAACACGGTAGTTAGAATAATTGGCATCAAAAATAGTGCCGTAAAATGTAGCACAAATGCGATAAAGCCGATATAAAGCAATTTCGTATATTGCCTATTTTTCAATAGTTTTGGTTGGATAAATGGCAACTCAATTAATTTTAGATGTCTCCATAATAGTCCTGCTAATCCTACCGTAACAACGAGTAAAATAACCGAATACGTGGAAAGAAACAACAGAAATCCTGTCACAGCTAATCCAGTTAGCACAGCACCAACTAGATCAAATTGGCCAACCTTTACAACCTCTTTTGGTAATAATCTCATAAAAATAGGCATTAACAAAAAGACAAAGCCAGTAACAACAAAAAGATAATTCCAGCCTAAGTATTGGGTTATAATTCCACCTATAACGGGTCCTAGACCGAAGCCTAGTGACGCACCAGAGGATATATATGCCATTGCCTTCCCTCTTCTTGAAATTGGAATATAGCGACTAGCTAGCACCATCCCTAAGCCTGGAACTGCCCCAGCTCCAGCTGCTTGTAAAATTCGAGCCATTAAGATCAAATAAAAATTACTAGCAAAAAAACCGATCACCGAAGCTATCCCTAGGATCATAAGCCCGATCTGCAATAGTCTTGCTAATGGAATGAAGTCCGACAATCGACTGTATGTTAACGTCGCGATCGCAAACACGATAGAATACCCCGAAACGATCCATGCAGCAGTTGCTGATGTTAACGAAAGATCAAATAGCACATTCGGCAAAGCTACATTAAACATTGTTGTATTCATCACTACTAACCAAACAGTAAAGCTCCAAAACAGGACAATCTTATTTTCTGGCAAACTCTCAGAAACTTGGCTTACCGCGTCATTTGAAGACACTATATTCACCCTCCTGCAAATCCCTCTACTATATAATGCTATTCTACAATCCTCACATTTTATTCAAAAACACGGAATGATAATAATGAAAATTTGGTTCTCTGTTAAATATATGGTACAACAACAATCTATATCGAGCCTAAAATCAATTAGACAAAAGACAGGGTGACCCAGGAGTGGTCAGGCCACCTCAAGAAATTTCTATATAAATATAGATAGTACTTGAGGCGTCTGAACCCTATTTTGAGTCACCCTTTTTTCAATCCTATTCAATTAAAACGTATTTGAGATGATCATATCTTCGATTGGTTTTCGAGCCGATTGATGAGCTGGCGTTGCAGCTTTACCTATCGTCAGAAGCATGACAGGCACGTATCTGTTTGGAACTTTAAACACTTGAACAAACTTTTCCTTATCAAAGCCCCCCATTGGACAAGTGTCATAGCCCTTCGCTTTCGCTGCTAACATTAATTGCATTGCAGCTAAAGAGCCATTTAAAAACGCTTCATCACGTGGGAACGTCGTATCACCTGAGTAAGCTTTATTAATTTGACCAACTAACGTAGCTTTGACATGTTCTGGCATGAATCCCTTTTCCACCGCAGCACCATAAATACCTTCAGCTTCTTTATTTGCTTCTAAGTCACCTAAAATCGCCACCGTCACCGCGCTATCAACAACTTGCCTTTGATTGTACGTGATTGGTAGCAACTCCTCTTTTTTCTGTTGCTCATCAATCACAAGAAAACGCCAGTGCTGTAAGTTCCATGAAGATGGTGCTAATGCAGCATACTGTAGCAGCTCATGTAACTCCTCTTTTGAAATTGCAACACCTGGCTCATATTTTCGAACTGAATGTCGTTCTGATAATGTTTGAAATAAGGTAAGTTCTTGCATTATTAATTCTCCTTTAATTCTATTTTCACTTTTCCATCTTACCGAATTTCGTTTGATATAGGAAATATTTTGCTTGTAAATCAAAAAAATCGCACCAGATCTCCGTTTGGAAAATCGGTGCGTTTTGCTTTGTATCCGGTTTAACTGTCCTTTACAATACTCTTGGTTCGTATAACTATCTATTTGAATTCTTATGAGTTCGTAATACAAGCTTTTCCTGTATAATTGATGCCAGCAGGTCGTATCTTACTTTTATCAATTGAATTACACCCTGTCACAGCATAAGTCATTTTGCATTTTGGGCAGTTTGTGACTAGCTTGCCAAATGTGAAAACTTCGCCACATTGACATGTAATCTCGTGGGTTACTTTCGGTGGCTGGTTTTCTTTACCTTTGCTCATCACATGATCAACAATCGCCTTACCATCTTCTAATTTTGAACATCCGCAACAACTCATAGAGGGCCTCCTAATTATGTGTAATTAATCTTTCGCCTAGTTATATAATAACGGAAGCAGAGGCTATTTTGAGTATTGGATTGTGGCAAAGCGATGAAAAAAACGGTCAAGCCTAAAATAATTGATTTCTTGGTTAAGAAAATAATTCCAGCGGCACTAAGTTTCGCTTTTTTACAGACCCTTTATTAAGATTCAGAAGAAAAGTTTACAGCTGTTGGGACGCAAATGTACTCGGCATGACTACTGCAACCACTTCTCCTTTAGCACATAGTACGTCCTGAGCATAAACCTCTGTATGTACTTTCCACTTTTTAGGGTGGATCTCCTCAACCGTCCCGATTGCTTTTAATGGAACCCCTTGTGGCGTTGGTTTTAGAAAGTCGACGTGTAAAGATGCAGTCACAAATCGTGGGGGCGTTCCCGTTCCAACTTCATGACCATTTTTTTGATGCAATGCCAGTGATGATGAACCAGTTCCATGGCAATCAATTAACGATGCAATTAATCCTCCATAAACAAAACCAGGAATAGCTGTATGCTCTGGTAACGGCTCGTAAATGGTAATCGTTTGCTCACCTTGCCAGCCTGTACGAAAATGATGACCACTATTATTTAACTGTCCACAGCCATAACACCAAGAAAAATCTTCCGGATAACTATCTTGAATTGCATTTACCACCTTTTCCATTTACATTCCTCCATTTTCTTTTTTTGTTATTTTCAGAAAATTATACCATATTTATCACAATTTTCCCATGGGAAATGGTAGCGAATACTATGTCAGCAGCGCTTTTCCAATAAAAAGTTGATAGGACTCTGTTAAAATCAAAAACTATCATAACAGAAAAAAGGTATCTTCAAAGGTCTTCACCTTTAAAGATACCTCCATAGAAGTTAGTGGATAGTTTGACTTCACTACAATTTGAATGTTTATATTGCTTCGCTTTTCTCCTTTTTCTCACGCATAAACAAGTTTTTCCACCAGTTTGTAAATTGGTCTGTATAGATGTAGATGACAGGGACAAGTAGCAAGGTGATAAATGTCGAGAATGTTAGTCCAAAGACAATAACAGTTGCCATAGGCGCTTGAAGCTCTGCTCCTTCACCTAGCCCAATCGCAAGTGGTAGCATCGCTAAAACTGTTGTTAACATTGTCATCAGGATGGGACGTAGTCTTGTCGGACCCGCATCTAGAATAGCTTCTTCTATTGTCATCCCTTTTTCTCTTAATTTGTTAATATAGTCCACCAAAATGATTGCGTTATTAACGACAATTCCCGCTAACATTATAATTCCAATAAAGGCTGGCGCACTTAGCGGTCGCCCCGTTAATAAGAAGCCTGCCATAATTCCAATGAATGTCGCTGGAAGACTAAACATAACAATGAATGGATATAATACTTTTTCAAATTGGAAGGCCATAACTGCATAAACTAGAAAAATTGCTAGCGCTAATGCAAGCACTAAATCGGTAAATGCCTCCATCATCTGTTCATATTCTCCACCTGTATGATAATCATAACCTTCTGGGAAAATATATTGATTTAATTCAGCTTCGATATCAGCTATGACACTTCCTAAGTCGCGGTCAATAATATCCCCAGAAATAGATACACCTCGCGATTGATTTTGACGAGTAATCACATTTGGCCCGTCAGTCTGCACAAAATCTGCGATTGTTGATAGTGGTATCGTATCTCCTGTTGGCGTTAATAACGGCAGATTTTGCAATTGCGTAAAGTTTTCACGAAATTCTTCTGGTAAGATCACTGAGATACTAATTTCCTGACCTTGCGTTCGCATGAGTGAAGCGACTTGACCATTAATACTACTTCTGACAGTATCCATAATTTCTGCGTATGATAATCCGTATTGATTAGCTAGATCTCGATTAACCCGTAGTTGCATCTCCGGTCTTGTTTCTCCCATCGAATGGGTAATGTTTGCTGCCCCGGGGACTTCACTGATGATATTTGCTAAGTCATCTGCAATAAACTTAAGGGTTTCTAAGTCATCACCCCTGATTTCAATATCGATCGGGTTCCCACCCATACCATCACTTTCAAAAGATCGAACCGTAAGATCAATATTTGGGATCGTTTCTGCGAAACTACGGAACTCCTCAATGACTTGGTTAGTAGTAACTTCTCTATCATTAGTAGGTATTAGACGAATATAAAAATTACCTCCATTTGAGCTTCCACCTCCCATACCCATCATACCTCCACCACCTATCGTGGTTTGAACCACTTCAGTGATCCCTGTATCAAGTAAAAAGGCTTCTAACTCTTTGACTGTTTCCCTCGTTTCTTCCAATGTTGTCCCTGGAGGTACTTCAAAGCTCGCCGTAATCTCTCCTTGGTCAAATGACGGAATTAATTCCATTCCCACAAATTTAACCGTTCCAAGACTTGCGATTAATAGAAACAGCGTTCCAAAGACAATCGTTTTTTTATGATTTATCGACCATCTTAAGACATGACGATATCGATTGTTTAGTCTCTCAAGAAGATCACCAATGCTTGCCATTAGTTTCCTTATTCCTTTAGGGTCTTCTTCTACCTTCATATCAGGTAATAATAAGCCTGATAACATTGGAACTATTGTCAATGCAACAACTAATGAGGCTATTAATGTAAATCCGACTGTTAGTGCTAATGGCAAGAATATTTCTGCTGCAATCCCTTGTGTGAAAACAATCGGTACAAACACAACCATACTTGTCATCGTAGAGGCTATAACTGCAGAGGATACTTCTGATGCACCTTTAATCGCAGCATCAATTCTACTATAGCCTCTTTCTCGATATTTATAGATGTTTTCTAGTATGACAATCGAGCTATCAACTAGTAAACCAATTCCTAACGCAAGTCCACCTAGGGTAATGATATTAATAGTTTGACCTGAAAAATAAAGTAGCGTAAAAGCTGAAATAACTGCAATCGGAATCGAAAGTCCAATTATTAACGTGCTTCGAAAGCTTCTCAAAAAAACTAATAAAACTAAAATCGCCATTGCTCCACCTAGCAGCATATTCATAACAACACTACTAATAGATCCTTTAATGAAAAGAGCGGAATCCATAATAGTTGTTAAGGTAACACCTTGTGGTAATTCTTTTTGAAGGCGTTCAAGTTCTTTGGAAACTAAATTAGATACATCTAATGTATTTGCGTCAGTTTGTTTTGAGATATCAATACTGAGAGTTGGTTCTCCGTTCACATACGCAAACGATGACATCTTCCGAAATGTATCTTTAACTTCTGCAATATCTGTTAGCTTAATAGTCTGACCAGTTCTTGTACGAACATTAATATTCTCTATATCGGAAATTGATCGAAATTCACCAACAATCCTTAGCGACATATCTTGGCCACCACGCTTAATTTCACCAGCTGGTGCACTCAAGTTTTCCCCACCAACAATCTGGGCTAGCTGCGAAACAGTTAGACCGTAACGTTGTAATAAAGTTAAATCAGGTTCAATAATGATTTCTCGTTCCTGTCCTCCAGTTAAATTAACAGAAGCTACACCTGGAATCCGTTCAATTCTAGGGATAATAAGATCTTCTGAGATATATGTCAATCTTGTCAAATCCGTCTCAGCCGAAATACCCACCTGGATGATTGGCATTTGGTTAGGATCAAAGCGCATTGGCGTAGGATTTCCAGCACCGTCTGGTAGTGCTTGTCGGACGATGTCGATTCGGTCACGAAGGTCCAGCATAACTGCATCCAAGTCAGTATTAAAATCATACATTAAAATAATCAATGACTGATTTTGAGTCGATATTGACTGAAGCGTTGATAATCCTTCTGTGGCCGTTAGTACACCCTCGAGAGGTCGAGTAACTAAATTTTCAACCTCCTGCGGTGCAGCACCATTATAAGGGGTTGAAACGGCAACAATTGGTAATTGTAAATCTGGCATTAAATCTACTTTCAATCCAGTGAGCGATACCACTCCTAACATAATCATGACGAGAGCGACGATAATGACACCGACTGGGCGTTTGACAGATTGTTTTATTAAACTCATGTATGTTCCTCCGTTTTTTTCGACCTAATTATCAGTCTCTTCGTCCAAAGAAGAATTAGTTTCTTCCTCAGTAGATTGATCGTCGTTTGAAGTATCTAATTGCTGATCAAACTTCTGCCCAACATCATTACGAATATTAATAAACGCTCCATCATAAAGCTGATGAGTACCCCTTACAACTACGTATTCACCTTGATTTAACCCGCTTTGCACACTAAACCACTCTGTCGTTTCGCCATTAATCGTAATTACACGTCTTTCAACGGTTGCCCCATCACTAGTTACAAAGATGACTCTCTCATCATTTTCAATTGTTACCGCTGTAACAGGGACAAGGATTTCCTTGTTTTCAATCGATGGACTTAAAATTACCTCTGCAAGCATCCCAACTCTTAAATTGTTATCTGGGTTCTTTAAGACTATTTCAACTGGATAGGCACGTGATTGCTCTGCTGGCATAATGCCAATATAAGTTATCCGTCCCTCATACGTTTGATTTAGTGAGCGAATTTGAACCTCTACTTCTTGGTCAACTTTAATATTTGCTAACATCGCTTCACTTACATTGAGGTGAACAACAGGCTCATCCATTTGAACAAGTTGTAATAGTGGCATTTGAGGCGATACGATTGCCCCTACACTCGTTGTGAAATTTGAAATTTGACCATCAATTGGTGCTGTTACTACGATGTTTTTCTTTTGTTTCTCTGCCATTTCAACTGCAATTTTCGCTTGTTTAACCGAAGCATTTGCCGCATCAATTTGTTCAGTTCTCTTTGCTTGCGCTAATGCCATTTCAGCCTGTTCGGCAGCTGTTTTTGCTTGTTTAACATCTGCTTCTGTAGGCATATTACTTTGTACTAAACGATTAAGCACTTCTTGAAGTTCTTCTGGAATTTCATCAAGAGCGATTTGTTCAGTAGTTTGGGCACCTTGAAGCATTGAATATAGTTCTTTTGTTTGCGCGACTTGAATTTCAGCTTGACGTATACTCTGATCCCTCATTGCTTTTGTTCCACTTAAATTTGCCTCAGCTGCTTCAAGACCAGCACGAGCTTGGGAAACATTTAGTTCAATGTCGGATCCATCAATTTCGATTAGAATATCGCCGCGTTTCACGTTGTCTCCGTTTTTTACATGGACTTTTTTCACTTCACCAGCAAGCATAGGAACAACAGCTAACTGTTTACCCGCCATCACGTTCCCAGATAGCTTCAACTCACTAGTAAGAACGCCCTTTTGAATTTCCACAATTTCAACTGGGTGACGATTTGGTTCTTCTTTTTCTTCCGCCATCGTTTGATCATTTGTATTGCAACCTACTAAAGCTAGTAATCCGATGACTAGAATTACGAAACTTAATTTCTTTTTATAAGCCATGTTTTCTTACCCCCGTTTTTTAAAAATTTCCGCAGCAAAAACTGTTTACTTTTTATCACATTTGCAATCTTACCATTTCAAAATGAACAGAATATGAACAACAAGAACTTTTATTTAATATGCGTTTGATATCTAGCTAGAAATTACCTATCCTATCTAAAAAACGACTACCTAAAAGGCAGTCGTCAAGTCTTGTATTTAATTTGGTAATTATTTTGAAGCTTTTTTTCGTTTAAAATTTCTTATTTTATTTAAAGTCTTTTTATCTGCTAACATACGAAAATAGGCAAGGTTAGGATTAAAGTTAGCCTCAAAAAGCCATGGTTTACCCTTCTTATCTATACCAATATCTATCCCATATATGCGGTGCTTTGGGTAAACGCTAGACAGCTTCTCGGCTGTCACAATGCTAATTTCTTCAATTAATTTTATTAGTTCATTATAGTTCATTTTTTTAATATTTGAATCCTCTAATGCTTTGTCTACATTCATGACTTTACCTGCTGTATTCGTTATAAAATATCTCTTAGATGCAACTTTTGCTACCATTCCAGTTATAGCCCATGTTGGTGAGTTCTTTTTTCTTTGTACCATCACTCTAAGGTCAAAAGGAGCACCACCAATTTCAGCTAAACTTATCGCATGTTGGACGATGTTTTCATCGCTTATCAAATACCTTTTTACGTTTTTATATGTGTCAAATCTTCCATGAATACAACGTTTATTCATCTCCGAACAGAACTCGTATTTATTTCCTTCTATTTTTTTAATTTTAAGTACTCCATTTCCCCAGCGTCCTCTATTAGGTTTCACAATTATTTGTTTATTTCTATCGAGAAGTTCCCAAAAACTAGACTCATCCAATGGCTTTGTCTCCGGTAAATAAGCTTTTAAGAATTCCTCGTCAATCAAAGTGGTATATTGATCCCACTTTCTTCTACACCTCTTCATGTTACTCTCACTCATTTCTGTTTTTTCTATAGGATATTCTCCAATTATTTATCCTCTTGTATATATGTCTAGAATTAGAGGATGGGCGTCTGAAATTCAAGCATTACGTTTTTAATTAATTTATCTAAATATAGAACATTGCCCATTCTCTTAAAAAACTTAACAATATACTACTACTAACAAGAAATAAGTAGTGAGAAAATGGCAAAAAGACCTTTTTGTCCCCGCTCACTAGGGTTTTTTCACAATTCTTTAGCACAGAAGAGTTCTCTGATAGCGAAATTTGTGACGCTATTCAATGTATTAGTGCTAACTCAGAATTCTTCAATCAACTTTTACTGACGGAAACTAGCTGTGCGGCAGTGCTAGTTGAATGTCCAGAAACTGAAGAACTTGAAGAATGTGCAGCATTCATTAGAGAGTTATTAACCGAAAGCGGTGCAGAAGATGCTTTGACAGAAGTTTGTGGTCCTGCTTTCCCTCCAGTTTTGAACTCGATACTGCGACAGTATCTCGCAAATTTACTGAACGTCTGTAATTCCGCTGAAACAAGATTCAGTTGTGTAGGTGGAGTATTATTGGGGTATAGAGTCAATTTGACTGAGGAACAAGCTGAAAATTTAGGATTTGCACCTGACCAATGTGTAACAGTAGAAGAAATACTAGATTTAGCGGAAGAAGTCCTTAATGCCTGTGGCATTACCTATTCAACAGCAACACTAAACACACTTGCTGATGTTTTGAATTTTATGGCACAAGACGCTGATGTCACTATTATTGAACCAGTTTTCTGCTAAACTAACAAAAACGAAGGTAGAGCCATAAATCGGACTCTACCTTTGTTTATTTTCCCAAAAAGAATTAGGGAATAACTCTTTTTTGGGGCATATGGTCTTTAACATAATTAACGTATCGTTGTTAAATTGGTTTGCTCGCATCAGTACAATTTTTTACATAAACCCTAGGTTAATTTAGCTAAGTGGTCTGCATAATTGAGAAGTGATTTATTTGCACTAATATAAACATCAAGTTCACCGGCATCTATGGCCATTTTGTGCCTAGGGTTTCTATGGTTCATTTCAATAATCCATAAATTCCTATTTCGATCTATCGCTAAATCAATTCCTAAATTCCCCAAATTACCATTAGTGCCACCGTATTTTTCCATCAACTTTGCTGCATCTATTGAGATTTGAGTCATCTTCTTTCTAATTTCAACCGCTTCATTCCTTGGTATCGATAATAAATTTTGCAGCGCTGGGTTACCACTCTTAACCATGCCGGTGTTGCTAACAAGCCCACCTCTTCTACCTTTTCTAGCTATTATACCTAAATCCTGCCACTTTCCTAACTCGTTTTTCACTGCTATTAATCTAAAGTCAGTCGGTCGCGCTCCAATATATAGGTCAATGACCTGTTGAATAATATACTTACTTTTTTTGTCTTTGAAATATGCAATTAGCTCTTTTTTATTTAAATATGACGATTTTTTTTGATTTTTAGTAAAACTAAAGTCTATTTTATACAATTCTTCATGTTTAGAAATTTTCATAATTCCCCTACCAAAACTTCCAAAAATCGGTTTAATATAAGCTTCTTTATTTTGTTCCAAGAAATTGATCAGATCTTTATCTGCTGTGAGTAACTGTGTTTTCGGTAAATAGTTCCTAAGCACTTGGTTATTTGATAACCATTGGTACATTTGCCACTTATTAAAAGTGAAATTATTGATCATTTTCCGCCCTAAAATTCTCCTAAAATACCCTTTCCATTTACGATTTAACGAGATTCGATTGATGATGGCATTAGGGATCGGAAATGTTGAGGGTATCCATGTTTTTTCCGACGAACAGTATAAATAACCTTGAATAAATTGTTTATCTCTATCTATACCTTTGAGTGAAAACACAGCTACTTGTCCATTGTCACAGAGTTCCGCAAGACTCACCAAACTTTTCAAGGATCTTCTTAAAAGCCCATTTGACTTTGCTACTAATAAACCGATCAGGCAAACTCTCACTTTGTTTTCTCCATTTTTGTCAAGATTGTTTCTAGTTGAATCGACCATAGAACTACTCCTCCTTTCAAGTAACCGTAACTCCACAACTGCAATGTTTAATATAGTTTATGTACTAAATTTTAGTATCGAGTGGACAGAGCATCCTATAACTTCGCCTTTTTAACGTGGAGAAACTTGCAACTTAGGTTAAATAAACAAGCACGAAGTTAACTGAAACATATAGATGAAATTAGCTTAACAGAAAGGAGGTTGAGAAGATGGGAAATAACAACAATAACACTTGTCCTGACAGTTGTTGTACTGGTGATGAAATCTTATGTATTGGAATTCCGTGCCCAATCGACATTGTTCTTCTAGGCATTGAACTTCAAGTAGAATTACCATGTGTAAGATTAACTTCTCCAGGTACGTTAACTGGTGATCAAGTTCAACAGTTGCTAGGAGTCCTTCAAGGAATCCTAGGTGCCCTTGGAAATCTTGGTGCAGCTGAAAATCTTGATAACGGGGAGGAATAACTAATTAAGAGAGCCCTTTACAAAAGGGCTCTCGCACCAAAAATCTCATATCACCCTACTACTGGTGATATGAGATTTCATTGTAAAAAACTCATCTTAGGATCACTTCTTAATAGAGATTTCCCATCACTATCTCCTTTTTTTAAGTCTTTTACAATTCTTTTCTCTCAAGTGATTTTAAAACCTTGGAAACTTCAGCTATCTCCTCGTTTGTCAAATGTTGTCTTCCATATCTCGCTTTACCATAGGCATCCAGTAATCCTGTTAAATACGGGTGTTGTTGGTTAGTCATCGCTTCGATTATTTGACTCGGGGTATGCGATGCTTTGAAAACAAAACCTTGTTTTACTTGCTCGGTAACCAATTGACGGTAGACGTATCGTACCTTTTGGGGATTAGATAAGTCTTCCCACTTAGGCTTGCGCCTGAACAACACATCTTTTAACCATTTATTTGCTTGCTCTTTTTTATTTTGACGCCATTGTTCAAAATTAAAGAGACTCTCCTTTTCATCAACATATTGATAGTCTTGCTCATCGTCCCGATGTTTCAAATTGAAAATTTTAGTTAGAAATTTTTTGAACCAATGAAAACCAGTTGTTAACCAAGGACCTAACTTTATTGCTATAAAGACTAACAAAGTTATGGTAATCAATATGAACCCTACATAAAAAACAAAAATTAAAATCTTTTCTGCTATAAGCGCTAATTGCGAAGTTCCATCTCCTACAAAAACAGGCAAGGCTTCTGTTTGAGGAAGGGGGACAATTGCTTCTTCATCAGGTGGATCATTTTTGGTAATAGATAGCAACCAAACTAACACTTGTCTAGTTACTTCAATCATTTTTAAAAATAGTATTTGGACAATTTTTAAGTTTGTAATAATGGCTATTAAACTCAACATAGCTATGATAAACGCTCGGTTTTTAGCTTTGATTACCTTTGATACAAATGGTTTCTTTTGCTTAGAAAGAGTTGAAGAATACAACGAGTGACTATTCGATATAAAGAGAGCGGTAACCACCATAAATATGCAAGTCCATGTTATCAAGCCAAGATACGAATTCAGTACTTCAATATAGCGATAAAAAAAATAAGAAATAAAGTAGACCGAAAAACCAACCCATAATGAAGATAGTGTCATCTCATCCTCAAGATCACGCTCAGCATAGATAATCGCACGAAAGGTAACAATCCAGCACATCGCAAAAACGATCAACGAAGATAATTGCCCCTCATAAAAAAAGGCTACGAAACTAACGCTGACAATAGAAGTAAAACCGAAATAGATCACCCTTATCTTAGCTTGAACGAATATTCTAAAGACAATCGCCAAAAACGTTATAATCGGCAAACAACCAATTAATATGAGAGGTTTATTTGTAAAATAAATAGCAACGAAGAGAATCACTGGTAAGAAAGTAATATACTCAATAAAATTGTTTAACCATTTTCTAAAAATGGTACGACCTTTATTGGACAATTCCTCACCTCCTATCTTGTTCATTATTGAGCATTATAATTTCAACTTGATTGCCTTGATTTTCGATAGCAGCAATCGTTTCCTTTATTGCTGGAGTTAAAATTAACGTAATAATAAGTACATCTGTTTTTATGAGTTTATTAATATCTTCTTGTAAAAAACGATTGAAATTCATACTTCGATCCATCTCTAGCCTAGCCATTGTTTCATAAATAAAAGCGAGTTGGTAATCACCAGTTTGCGGCTTTATCCGAACCGATTTTTTAATAGTTGGCGTCGAACCGTCTGGATCATTAAGGTAAGAGTTACAACCAAAGCCAGTGCTTACCCCCTTAGAGATCGCCATTTGTGCTATCGAAGCTGCACACGAAATCCCCTTTTCAATTAACTCTTGGTTGAGTATCGGCAACCAAATATCATCAGTTTCATCAAAATTAAGGTAAATCATGAGATGGTGGTCAGCTGTATAGTCTTTCTTACTAACTTGGAGACTACTAGTTCGAGCTGTCGCTTTCCAATTTATTGAATTTAAAGGATCACCATAGCAATATTGACGCACACCAGCGTTCAGAAAAGGATCTTCGATGATCCATCTTTTAACTAAGACTTCCCCGAGCCAGCTATGAGATGGGAGTGGTATTTCCTCTATGGAAATGAGTTCAGGATAAACTGTCACGGCTACTTCTGCCTGTACACTTTCAAATCGATTATTCAAACCCATGACATCCCCTAGTGTTATTGAAACTGTTTTCAGTCGGTAGTAACCTCTTTTTTTGCAGCTAACTTTATGTCTTCTCGTAATTTTTTGATAAGGACCAAAGCTGAATAACGTTCGGTGATACTCTTCGCTATTTTCATCCATTGACTCTTTATGTTTTCTGGAGAATTGTAAATTCTCATCAATCCTTGTTTCTAACCGTACCCATGGGATTGGTAACAATTTATTATTTGAGATTTCATCAATCATTTCAAAATCTTCTCCCGGAAATACAGCATCTTTATTAAAAGATCGAGTATACTCAATCCGGGTTAATCCCCATTTGCTAAAAATAAAATATTGGAAGCTGATCACCAGTAAAGTAGTAAGAATAAACCAAACGATACTCATTTACGATTGGAACTCCTTGATAAACTCTGCTTCGGTAGGAACTGGGGTTGCTTCTAAAATTTCGTCTAGGATTGATCCAATTTCATTACCCTTGGATATCAACATTGGTTTGATGATAAGCCGATGACCTAATACAGGTTTTACCATTGCTTTTACATCATCAGGACTGACATAGTCCCGCCCCTTAAGAATCGCATACACTTGGACTGCTTTTAGTAAGGCTTGACTCCCCCTTGGGCTAATTCCTAACTGAATTTTTGGAGAAACCCTTGTTTTCTCAATAATGTCGATGATGTAATGAAGCATGTCTTCACTTACGTGTACTTTTGAGTAAAGCTGTTGCACACCAATAAGCTCATGCTTACTAGCGACAGGTTCAATTTCTTCTAGTGGGTTATTTTCTTTAAATCTCTTTAATATATTCACGCCTTCTTCCTTACTTGGGTAACCTAAATTTACTTTTACTAAAAAGCGATCAAGCTGAGCTTCAGGTAATGGAAAGGTCCCTTGACTTTCAACGGGATTTTGAGTAGCAATGACCATAAAGGGCCGTTCTAAAGAATGTGTCTCACCGTCGATCGTTGTCTGTCTTTCCTCCATACATTCTAATAAACTAGATTGCGTTCTCGGAGTGGCTCTGTTTATTTCATCAGCTAAAACGATGTTTGAAAAGATAGGTCCTGGGCGGAATTCAAAATCTCCTTGCTTAGTATTGTAAAAATTGATCCCAGTCACATCTGTCGGTAGTAAATCCGGTGTAAATTGAATTCGTTTAAAAGAACAATCTAACGACTTAGCTAAAGATTTGGCCAATAACGTCTTTCCTGTACCGGGTACATCCTCTAAAAGAACATGTCCAGAAGAAATTAAGGCGACAAGAAGGTGGTCGATCGCCTCGTCTTTTCCAATGATAACTTTTTGAATATTAGCTTTTACTTTCTCTGCAACTTCTTGAATGTCAGTTACGTTCACTAGCATTTCTCTCCCTTAATATAAATTCCCCTATTGTCTTATTTTGACAGTAACCACGCAATTGTACAACTAAAATTTATCAGAAATACTAATTACTGACTCTGAATTGCACTTCCAATTGTGGTCATCCCTAGCAAAAAAGCCACCCCTTTTTGCTAGGGATGACTGCTTAACATTAGGAAACTTATTTACTTTCTAACTCCCTCACTAATTAAATCTGCAAAAACATGCAATGAATTAATACTTGCTATGTCTTCTTCGAACAAAGGAATTTCAATAATTGTCTGTTTTTTAAATGTTTTTTTTATCAACGCTAAATACTGGCTTTCAATTTGGCGTCGTTTTTATAGAAACGTTCCATAGGCACTTGTTGGCAATACTTTATTTAAAAACAGAGTCTCAATACTCAAATTGTATTTAGACAACAATTCGATCGCTTTTTCAGTTTCTAAGATTGGCAATCTCTCAGGGATAAGAACAAATGCAAAGCCCGTTTTCTCGCTATTTAGTAATACTTCGCGAACGTCAGCAAACTTTTGTCTTCGTTTTTGTAAAGTTTCATATAAAGGATCCTCCACAGGTTCGCCGTCATTTAGTAACTGACTATAGTTTGTGTTGATCTTTTTGCGACGCTCAATCATTCCATCAATCCAAACTCCCATAAGCTCTGGTAATGATAATAAACGAATTGTGTGACCCGTTGGTGCTGTATCAAAGATAATTTTATCAAAATTTGCTTCTTCCTCAAGAATTATCGAGGATATACAATCAAAAATTGCGGCTTCATCAGCACCAGGTGTAGCTGCCGCCGTATCAATTTGACGATGGACCTCATCCATTAAGCTCGTCTTGATCATCCCACGTAAATTTTCTTTAACACCTGTGATATATTTTTTCGTTTCTCGTTCTGGGTCAATTTCGTAAGCGAATAAATTGGTTGATACTTTCTTAATTTTCCCACCAACCTTCATATGAAATATATCTCCGATGTTGTGGGCTGGATCGGTTGAAACAAGTAATGTTTTCTCACCTTTTTTTGCACAAAGGAGTGAAAAAGATGCCGCTGTTGTTGACTTCCCAACTCCACCTTTGCCTCCGATAAAAATGATTTTTTTCGTAAATAAGTCTCGCATTATTTCGACATCCTTTAACTAGATTAGCAGCACCGAATCCCGTCTAAAGGTGACTTTTCAATACCCATTCGTAAATGCCAATCATGGAATTTTTCTAAAATATAAGGATAAAGCTCCAGCGTGTAATAAAATGCAGGATTAGGAATACCGAGCATGTCCGAATAAACAAGAAGTAAGAATAAATCATCTTCAGCTTGTAATTCTCGGTAAATTTCAGCCCGATGTGGGACCCGTAGCATTTCATCATAAAGTTCAAAAATTCGTTTCAATGAAAGTTTTTCCATAACTTTTCCCACCAATTTTTGAAAAACTGGTTCGTTACACAGTTTTCCATAGACTTTAATCCTAACTATCTAAAAGTGAAAATGAAGAACAAGGGATCGGATTTACGTCCAATCCCTTTTTTTCTTTAATCCTCAAGATGATCTAGTTTATTTTTACCTGTTAAAGCTGCAATAGCTTCTACGAAAATCCAGAATGTAAACACGAGAATAATTGAACCTAAGATAAATAGAAGGAGATTGGCATTTCCTCCACTATAACCTGACCAATCGAAGACGACTTGTTGAATCATCGCCCAAAGTGTCATGAATAACAGGAATAGCATCGGTATTAACGTTGGAAGGAAGTTTCGTCCCTGACGTTTTAACCAAATCGTAATTAATAGCAACGTAATCCCTGCTAATAATTGATTTGATGTACCAAATAACGGCCATAATACATACCCACCAGAACCAAATCCATTAGGACCTTCAGGCAATAGCACTAATGCAGCACTTGAAACAACAGCGATCGTTGTCGCTACATGTGTTTTTGTTAGCGCTGGAACTTTGTATTCGCTTCCAAGTTCTGCGATAATGTAACGCATTAAACGAACTGACGTATCTAAAGTCGTCGCTGCAAATGAGACAACAATAACAGCAACTATTGTTGAAGCAATATCCGCAGGAATGAAAATACCTGTTGCTAATTGCCCTGCTCCATTGATAAAGGTACCTAATCCACCGGCACTAGCTGCCGCAAAGCTTTCATATTTCGCTAAAAATTCCCCTGAAGTCGCAAAATAAGTGGAAACGGCAATAATCGCAATTAATGCTAGAAATCCTTCACCTACCGCTCCTAAATATCCGACGAAACGAGCGTCTGTCTCTTTATTTAATTGCTTTGACGATGTTCCAGATGATACTAAACCGTGGAAGCCTGAAATCGCTCCACAAGCAATCGTAATAAATAACAGTGGGAACCACGGGACATCTGAAGCACCTGTTGTCATTGGCGCTGTCAAGGATGGGTTTGAGAAAAATAATCCTAAATAAAGAATGAGTAACCCTACAACTAATTGATGGGAATTAATATAATCCCGCGGTTGCAGTAGTTTCCAAACTGGCAGTGTTGAAGCAATATAGACATATGCCATTAATATAATGATCCATACAAAGAACGACATTGCCACTCCGTTTAGACCAAAGGCTACTGTATTTTCTGCTCCTCCAAAGTAGCTCACTAAATCAATTTGTAGAGCAGGTACACGACTGGCAATCACAGCAGTAATGTACATAACTGCTAACGCAACTAAGGAAGGAATTAACATGTTTCCTTTTTTCTTATAAACTGCGTGACCTATCCAAATAGCTAGTGGAATTTGAATAAATACTGGTAGTACCGATCCTGGAAAACGGATAAATAAATTTGAAATTACCCAAGCAAATACAGCATTTACCATTAACACTAAAATTAAGATAATGAATAAGAATAATAGTTTTGCTCGCTTTCCAATTAAGCGATGTGCTAATGTTCCTACTGATTGACCTTTATTTCGCACTGATAATACTAACGCCCCAAAGTCATGGACACCTGCAGCAAATACGGTCCCTAAAATAACCCATAAAAACGCTGGTCCCCAACCCCAATATACGGCAATGGCTGGACCAACAATTGGTGCAGCGCCTGCAACAGATGTGAAGTGGTGCCCCCATAAAACAAACTTATTCGTTGGGACAAAGTCTTTGCCATCATTAAACTGATGAGCAGGTGTAACATAGTTTGGATCAAGTCGGTAAATTCGTTCTGCAATGAATTTTGAATAATAGCGATACCCGAAGAAAAATACAAGCATACCAATAAGAGCTAAAGCGATACCATTCAATTAAAACACTCCTTTCATAGTAGAATTAGTAAACTATATGGTTAGACTTGCTGTAATATTCTACTTTAATCTTTTGTTTTTTGAATATTTCGATAAAATTTAGAAGTATTTTAATAAGGTGACTAATATTTTTTAGAACTTAGTAAAAGGTAATAGAGAAACTGACTGAGGAGGTAAATTGACATGGCTGGCCAAAAAGGATACCAACCCCGAAGCACCCATCCAGATGGAAAGAAAGAAAGTATTATTAATGATAGCATTGGCAAGGAAATGGGGATAAGCGCTGACGCTAACCCACGCAATGTTGATCAAAAGTTCAACGATTTAGAGAATAGAGTACATAATACGAGTAAAGACGATATGGAAGAACTCATAGAGGAAGTCAATATCGAAAAAGATGCACTAAGATAAGCAATTCGGAAGCACCTTGTAAGCCAGGCTACTACCGACAGGGCTCTAGTACTAAAGCTAGACAAATTTTAAAAAGCATTCAGCTCTTTAAGAGAGTTGAATGCTTTTTGTTAACTTGCCTTCTGAACTTCGGGCTTTACAACTTTATTTTGATAGACAAAATCAATCACCTTCGTCGAAATCCACTGACATAGTATCGCTAATAATATAATTTTCCAATCCTTTACTAATGAAATTAATAAAAAGATCGCTGTGTTAGTGAAAAACATCGATCTTCCTGGACGTTTCCCGCGATATTTTTCGATTAATAAAGCGACGATCGCCATGCCTCCCGATGATAATCCATTTTTAAATAATATCCCTACACCACATCCAAAAATGATAGCACCAATCACTAAATCTACAAACAGGTACCCTATAGTGACATTCATAGATTCAATGGCTGTGATCGTTACCGATGTAATTGTGATCGCATAAATCGTTGCCAAAGCTTTACTTTTCCCTAGCCATTTAAGAGCAATTAACAAGAGAACGAAGTTAAATAGCCAGAGCGAAACTCCATTTGGTAACGAGAAAAAATAATTCATTAAAATGGCAACACCTGCAGCTCCACCAGAAGGGATGTCATGAGGAAACAAAAATATCGACATCGCGAATCCTTGCAAAAAAGCGCCTACGCTAATAAATATGATCGACTTCACCATGCACATCTCCCACCCAATTTCAGGAAAAACCTGAGCAGATTAGCTACTCAGGTTTTTGTTCACCATCTATTCCTTTTCGTTCTTCCCACAAATCAACGATAGAGCCATCTTTGGTCGTATCGATAATAAATGAACCATTGCTATAACGGTCACTAGGTCTAATTTGCGCCATTTCGAGTGCATCTTCAATCCCTTTATCCGTTTTCAAGTAGAAAATCGATTTATTATCTGCTTTCTTTAAAGCGATTAAGCGATGCGGATTGCTCTTTAACTCTCGTAACATAATTAAGCCACGCTTAGCTCGCGTAGTTTTATCAAACTCCGTAATATTCATTTTTTTAAAGGCACCACGCTGAGTAACCGCAAATAAATACGTTTTTTCTTCTTTTGCTAACAAGAAGCCACTAATAACTTCGTCGCCAGGCTTTAAGTTAATTCCTTTTACCCCTGCTGCCCTTTGACCAACAACACTAATCTCAGCTTCTTCGAAAAACAGCCCATAACCAAATGCCGTACCAATAAACACATCTTGGGTCCCATCTGTTAAGTGGATATCAACGACTGTGTCATCCTGTTTTAACTTTAATGCCATTAACGGTTTAGAATAACGTTGTGCTTGATATTCGGACAATGGTGTTCGTTTTGCCATTCCTTGCTTCGTAAAGAAAACGAGGAATTGCTCTTCGGAAAACTCTTTAATCGGCATTGCTTTAATAATCTCATCGCCACGCTCTAGCGGGACAATGTTGGCTACATGTTGGCCAAGATCCTTCCAGCGGATGTCAGGTAGCTGGTGAACTGGAACAAATAAGTAATTTCCTTTTGCTGAGAAAATTAATAACGTATCTGTTGTATTTGTTTCAAATTGCCCAATGACACGGTCTCCCTCTTTCATCCCTGGTGGTTCACCATTGGAAGCTGTGTAGGAACGGACGCTTGTCCTTTTTACATAGCCTTCTTTTGTAACAGTCACGAGTACATCTTCTGCTGGCACTAAAACTTCAAGATTAATCTTAAGCTCTTCAATTTCAGCTTCAATCACAGTACGACGTTCGTCATTAAATGTTTTCTTAATTGTTAACAGATCTTTTTTAATAACAGCAACAAGTTTCTTCTCACTATTTAAAATTTCCATTAAAAGGGTAATCTTCTTAGCTAACTCGTCACTTTCCTTTTGAAGAATCGTCACATCTGTATTTGTTAAACGATAAAGTTGTAACGTTACAATTGCTTCTGCTTGTGCTTCTGTAAACTGAAACTTGCTTATTAAATTATCTTTAGCGTTTCGCTTATCTTTTGAAGCACGGATTGTTTCAATCACTTCGTCTAAAATAGAGATCGCCCGAATTAATCCTTCAACAACATGCTGACGTTCCTCAGCTTTTCGAAGCTCATACGTTGAACGTCTAGTAATTACTTCTTTTTGGTGGTTAATATACGCTTGTAAAAGCTGTTTTAAACCAAGAAGCATTGGGCGCTTATTAAAGATCGCTACCATATTAAAGTTATAGGTAATTTGTAGATCTGTATTTTTATATAAATAGTTCAAGATCCCTGCAGCATCAGCATCTTTTTTCAATTCAATTATAATGCGTAATCCAGTTCGATCGGTATCATCACGAACTTCCGCAATACCATCGACTTTTTTATCAAAGCGAATTTCGTCGATTTTTTTAACGAGATTTGCTTTGACGATTTCATAAGGAATTTCGGTGATCACGATTTGTTGTTTCCCACCACGAATCGCTTCAATTTCTGCTTTACAGCGAACAACGACTTTTCCTTTACCAGTTTCATAGGCGCTTCGGATCCCCTGGGCCCCTTGAATAATGCCTCCTGTTGGAAAATCAGGTCCTTTAATGACTTGCATTAATTCATCAAGGGTCACATTTGGATTTTCCATTTGCATAATCGCTGCGTCAATCACTTCACCTAATTGATGAGGCGGAATGTCGGTAGCATATCCTGCTGAAATTCCAGTCGAACCATTAACAAGTAAGTTCGGATACATCGCTGGTAACACAACTGGCTCTGTTTCCGAATCATCAAAGTTCGGTATAAAGTCAACCGTTTCTTTTTCAATATCACGAAGCATCTCTTGGGCAATTGCCGATAGACGTGCTTCAGTATAACGCATCGCTGCTGGTGGATCACCGTCAATCGACCCATTGTTTCCGTGCATTTGAATAAGTCCGTAACGAACTTTCCAATCTTGACTCATTCGAACCATAGCCTCGTAAACAGATGTATCACCATGAGGATGATAGTTACCAATTACGTTACCGACTGTTTTCGCTGATTTACGGAACGCTTTATCTGCCGTATTTCCTTCTTTATGCATCGCATATAAAATTCTGCGCTGAACGGGCTTCAATCCATCACGAGCATCCGGTAAGGCACGTTCTTGTATAATGTATTTACTATAGCGACCAAATCGATCCCCAATTACATCTTCTAAGGGAAGGTCTAAATATTTATCGGCAAACAACAAACTTATTCCTCCTCAATTAAGGTCAAATTTTCATTTTCTAAGATGTTCGTTTCCTCGTCTAATCCAAAGGCGACGTTTGTTTCAATCCACTTACGACGTGGTTCAACTTTGTCACCCATTAATGTCGAGACACGACGCTCGGCACGAGCTACATCTTCTATCTTAACTCGAATAAGTGTTCTTGTTTCAGGATCCATTGTCGTTTCCCAAAGCTGCACCGCATCCATTTCCCCAAGTCCTTTATAACGTTGGATCGTGTAGCCCTTACCAACTTTCTTCATAGCGTCTTTTAAACCATTTTCATCCCAAGCATATTCTATTACCTCTTTTTTCCCTGTTCCTTTGCTTACTTTATACAAAGGTGGAAGCGCAATATACACTTTTCCTGCTTCAATAAGCGGCCTCATATAGCGATAGAAAAATGTTAGTAATAATACTTGAATATGGGCTCCATCAGTATCAGCATCCGTCATAATGATGACTTTGTCATAATTAATGTCCTCTACATTAAAGTCAGCACCAACATCTGCGCCAATCGCATAAATGATCGTTCTAATCTCTTCATTTTTCATAATATCTGCAAGCTTTGCTTTTTCGGTATTAATTACTTTACCTCGAAGCGGTAACACTGCCTGAAATTTACGGTCGCGTCCTTGCTTAGCTGAACCACCTGCAGAGTCGCCCTCTACAAGATAAAGTTCATTGCGGCTCGGATTTTTGGACTGGGCTGGTGTAAGTTTGCCACTTAAAAGCGCATCTTTACGCTTTGATTTTTTTCCACTACGTGCATCTTCACGAGCTTTTCTAGCAGCTTCACGAGCTTGTGAAGCTTTAATTGCTTTTTTTACTAATAACGTGCTAATGTCAGGGTTTTCTTCTAAGAAAAAAGACAGTTGTTCGCTGACAACAGCATCTACAGCAGAGCGCGCTTCCGCAGTTCCAAGTTTACCTTTCGTTTGACCTTCAAACTGCAACTTTTCTTCCGGGACACGAACAGATACAATCGCTGTAAAACCTTCACGAATATCTGAGCCATCAAGATTTTTTTCTTTTTCCTTTAACAATGCCATTTTACGAGCATATTCATTAAAAATTCGCGTCATTGCTGTTTTAGCGCCTAATTCATGTGTCCCACCATCTTTTGTGCGGACGTTATTTACGAATGAAAGAACGTTCTCTGTGTAGGCATCATTAAATTGGAATGAAAACTCAACTTCAATCCCTTGATTTTTCCCTTGGAAGAAGGCAACAGGATGTAATGTTTCTTTATCCTCGTTTAAATACTCAACAAATGCTTCAATACCATTTTCATAGTGAAACACTTCTTGCTGATCTTCTTTTCCGGCCCTTGTATCTTTTAACGTTATTTTTAAGCCCTTTAAAAGAAAGGCTGCTTCTCTTAGGCGTTCAGTTAACGTTTCAAAATTATAGGTTGTCGTACTAAAAATTGTTTTATCAGGTTTAAAATGGATCGTTGTTCCCGTTTTCTTTGTTGTCCCTACTTTTTCTAGAGTCGAAACAGGCTTTCCACCTTGTTCAAAACGCTGTTTAAAAATAAAGCCATCTCGATTAATCGTTACTTCAAGCCACTCTGATAGTGCATTTACTACAGATGCACCTACACCGTGAAGTCCTCCACTCGTAGAGTATCCACCTTGTCCAAATTTACCACCTGCATGAAGAACTGTTAAAATTACTTCAGGAGTTGGTTTCCCCATTTTGTGCATTCCTGTAGGCATTCCGCGCCCATCATCCTGCACACTAATACTATTATCTTTATGAATAGTTACTTTAATTTCATTTCCGAAGCCAGCTAACGCCTCATCTACAGAATTATCTACAATTTCATATACGAGATGATGTAAACCTCTTGAGTCAGTACTACCAATATACATCCCCGGGCGTTTCCTTACTGCTTCAAGTCCTTCTAATACTTGAATGGCATCATCGTTATAGTCGAATTTCGCTTTTGTCGCCAAATAGATAGACTCCCTTCCTAAACTTACTCTAATTACAACGTTTTCATATAATAACAGTTTCTACTAAATATAAATATAATACGAACAATTGTTTCTATCAATATAAAAAATATAATTGCTATTCGCTCGACACTGTCCTTATTTACAATACTGCTTAAATCCTTATTTTTCAAGCTTGTTTTCCAATTAAAAAGAAAAATCCTCTTAATTACTTAAAAAAAGTAAGAGGATTTTCCTATTTTTATATAACTTTAGCCTTTTATAAACATACCTAGAACTACTTAGTTAACGCGTGCTCAACTTTAATGCAACGATCCATAATCACCGTCATGCCGTGTTCTTTTAAATAATGATAAGCTTCTTCATTTTCAACACCTAATTGAGCCCAAAAAACATTTGCACCAATTTCTACAGCTTCCTTTGCAATTTCAGGAAGAAATTCACTTCTTCTAAAGACGTTAACGATATCCACCTGTCCTTCAATATCCTTTAGTGAAGCCACCGCTTTTACACCAAGAACCTCATCAACGACAGGGTTTACCGGAATGATTTCAAAGCCCGCATTTAGCATAGCTTCGGACACCATGTATGAAGTTCGTTCCGGGTTATTCGATAACCCCACAACAGCAATGCGTTTATTGTTTGCTAATATTTCTTTAATTTCACTTCGATCAGGATTTTTAATTGTCAATGCACTCGCCCCTTATTACTAGAATAAACAACAATTTCCATTGATTTCATTTTACCTATTTGTTGGATAAAAATAAAGCAATCAAATGTTTTTACTCAACTTCTCGACTTAGCACTGAATTTAAGGCATCCCAGCTTTCATCATTGGCAAAGAAGCGATTCCATGAAGCAACTCCAGCGAGGTTATAGTCATGAACCATTTCCCCTCTTCTCGCGATCGAATCAGCGTTTTCAATCCAAATTTTAAACGTTGCTTTTTCTTCTTCGTCATAAAACTCAACATAATCTTGCCCGCTCGCATCATCAAATTCAGGTGTCAAATCCCGTTCCTCTATCCAATCTTCGACAGCACGCATACTTAACGCTTTTGAAGAAACTTCGATGTTTCCACCTTCCGTTTCTTGTTCTTTCCAAATTCTTGTATACGTTGGTATTCCAAGAATTAGTCGTTCACTAGGAATGATCTCTAACAGCTTCGTTAAATTCTTTTCAACCCATGGGAAAGAGGCGACACTACCAGCCAATGGTGATGAACCCCAATGTTCGTCATAAGCCATAACAACCATGTAATCAACGATGTCTGCTAATGCTTTCCGATCATAAAACATCGACCACATTTCACTAGTAGAAATGAATGTAATATCCATCGAAATAATTAATCCCGCTTGATGAGCTAGGGCGGTCAACTCACGAACAAATTGGGTGACCAAATCCTTATCTTTTAAATATACATTTTCAAAATCAACATTAATCCCATCTAAGTCATACATCTCACTATATTGTAGTAGTTGTCGGATCATTTTTTGCCTTGTTTCATAGTTTTGCAAAGCGATATGTGTTCTTTCTGGATCAAAGTCATTGGAGAATAGCCCCCAAATATGATAGCCTCGGTCTTTTGCCCAATGCACATAGGTCATTGAAGCAAGGCTATGGATGTCACCATCTTCGTTTTTTAGCTTGAACCACGTTGGAGAAACTACATTAATCCCTGGAAGCGCCGGTAAAGTTGCGACATCAGGATTTTTTGAATATACCGCTTCCCACGTTAAATTTATTGGTCCTTCTGGATATTCTAATTGACGAAAGGTTTTGTCACGATAAATTACAATTTCTTCTATCCCGATATTTTCAATTAAGTTTTTTTTCATAAAGCCCGAGATCCCTTTTTCATTACGAACAAAATAAAATCGTTCTTCTTCAAATTCTATATATAGTTTTTCTCCAGGCGAAACTGCAGCGTAGTAATCTGAAAAGTACGAATTCGTTGTTTTGATACGAAGATCTTTTTGCTTTGCTGCCTCTATGACAAAGCCGATTTGTTGCTCTTCTCCATCTTTTCGTATAACAACACTACCTGTTTCTTCAAAAAATCTATATCCAATTGGATAAACATTTTCTAATTGCTCAATTTCAACATAAAGCTCTTGATTTTCGCTTATAAATGTTTCTACTTCAATTTCAAACGGTTGTTCATTCACAAATTTCTCTAATTTTTGTTTTGGAAATCGGAGAATATTTTCATTAGAAATAATAATGACTGATTGAGTTTGTTCATCATACGTAATACCCTCATCTAAATGAGCTGAGATAAATTGAAACGGTAAGTACAATTGATCATTTTGAATAATTGCACCCTTTTCATAAACGTCTCCTTGAAAAACGATCGGATATTCTATATGAAAATATGAAACTTGTTTTTGTTGTTCAGAAAAATAATAGTATATACCTCCAATTGCAAACAATGCTACAAACTTAAATACTACAACAAAGAAAAAAAGCGAGATCTTCCTTTTTTTGTTTTTTTCTTTAGATGAATTCGACATGTTTTCGCCTCCCTTCTACATCATACGGGAAAGGTTGAGTATTTAAAAGTCAGATTCCGTAATTGTAATCTTTTAGTAAAAAAACAAGTAATTAAGTACGGTACGTGAAATAAATGATCCCCAGTTAGTTCTGACTAGCCATATGTTCTTAAAACGAAAAAAAGAGCAGTCAAATCGACCACTCACCCACAGTATAAAGTAAACGCTTACTTTTTATCGTTCAACTATTAACGCTGTTCCTTGGCCACCACCAATACAAAGTGTGGCAAGACCTGTTTTTGCGTTCCGGCGTTCCATTTCATATAAAAGTGTCACCAAAATTCTTGCCCCAGATGCTCCAATTGGATGACCTAAAGCAATTGCACCACCATTGACATTAACCTTCTCCTCGTCAAGCTCAAGATCTTTTGCAACAGCTAGCGCTTGCGCGGCAAAAGCTTCGTTTGCTTCAATTAGATCAATGTCGGCGATTGTTAAACTTGCTTTTTGGAGCGCTTGTTTTGTCGCTGGAACTGGACCATAGCCCATAATGCTTGGGTCAAGAGCAGCATTTCCATAAGCTTTAATTGTTGCAAGCCACCTTAAACCGAGTTCCTCTGCCTTTTCCTTTGCCATTAAGACAAGCATTGCTGCCCCATCATTAATTCCAGATGCATTCCCTGCTGTAACTGTGCCTTCTTTTTTAAAGGCAGGTCTTAACTTCGCTAATTTATCGATCGTTAAACCACTTTTTGGATACTCATCTTTTTTTACAACAAGGGCATCACCTTTACGTTGTGGAACCGAAACAGGAACAATTTCAGCATCAAATCTACCTTCATTTTGTGCCTTTTCTGCTTTCAGTTGACTGTTTAGTGCAAATTCATCTTGAGCTTCCCTTGATATCTCCCACTTCTCTGCAATATTTTCTGCAGTAATTCCCATGTGGTAGTTGTTAAAAGCATCAGTTAAGCCATCATGAACCATTGTATCCACTACTTGGTTATCACCCATGCGCAGGCCAAAGCGAGCATTGTTTAATATGTACGGTGCATTGCTCATACTTTCAATTCCACCCGCTAAAATAACATCCGCATCACCAAGCATAATAAATTGCGCACCCATACTAACTGTGCGTAAACCAGAACCACAAAGCTTATTAATCGTTGTTGCTGTAGTTGTCGCTGGAATTCCAGCACCAATAGCAACTTGTCTTGCCGGATTTTGCCCTAATCCTGTTGATAGAATATTCCCAATCAAAACGTCATCAACGAGCTTGGGACTAACCCCTGCTCTGTTTATAGCTTCTTTAGCTGCAATTACCCCGAGATCTACTGCAGATAATGAAGATAATGCCCCACCAAAACTACCTATCGGTGTTCTAGCAGCTCCTACAATCACTACATCCCTCATTACTTACGCCCCCTTAACAAAATTTCGCATGAAACTTAACTCGACTTTCAATCTCGTAAGTCTCGTTTAATTCCTTATTGAAGCATCAATATAAAATATATACAATTATTATAATTTTAGCACAATTCCATCAAGTGGACTAATAATCTACCTGAAATTTCCGAATTTAAACCGTTTACCATTATCCGGTAAATAACTAGAAAACATAATTGGAAAAATAACGTGAAAACTCGGTTCGAGAACTATTAATTTACTGGTGCTGATAGAATTATTACAATCACCAAAGCTTAATAATTGATTTAATAGGCGTGTTAGAAGTAAGATAAAGATCATCGTAAATATTGTCGATTCATGTAAAAAAATGTTGCACAAACGTTTTTCTGTAGTAAGATAAACCTATAAGTGTATTGACGCAATAGCGGTATTATTCAATCTATTTCTTGGAGGTCAAAATGTTTTTATTTAAATCAAAAAAACAAACCCAATCTATCTTTAATCAAGACCTTAATTATATTGATGCTGAAATTCACCGGTCTTTATCACCGGATATTCACTTACAGTTAAATATGATCGATTTAACTGTGAAGGATTTAAAAATCCTAAAACTTATTCAACCTCATATTCAAGAAAATGTTGATCGAATGACAACTGGCTTCTATGATCGAGTAACAAAAGTACCCCATTTGACTGCCATCATTAACAATAGTAGTAGTGTCGAACGCTTGCAAAAAACATTACGGACTCATTTAATGGAAATGTTTGACGGTGTCATTAATGAAGAATTTATTAGTAAAAGAGATCGGATTGCCCACGTTCATGTCAGAATTGGGTTAGAACCTAAATGGTATATGGCTGCTTTTAACGTGTTATTCGAAGTTTCGCAAAATATCATTATCGAAAACTATGAAAACATCGATGATAGAATGCTCGCAATAAATGCTGTGACGAAAATTTTAAACTTCGAACAACAGCTAGTGTTAACTGCTTACGAAGCACGCGAGAAACAATTGCGCGAAGAAGCAGACAAAAACGCAAAAATAGCTTTAGCTACTAGTGTCGGAGAAAGTTCAGAACGGTTGGCTTCTACTGCCCAAGAAACTCATGCGAGTACTGCTGAAATGTCTAATCAGTCGAGAATAATTAAAGAAGCCTCTTCAACAGGCAAGGAACTATCAGCAGAAGTACAAGAAAAGTCACAGCATGGCACGGAAAAAATGAACCAATTAAGCAATCAAATTGAAGAAATTAAAGACCGTGTCGAGGCAATTGTTGAAAATGCGGAAACTTTAGATAGCAATGCCAAAGAAATTCAAGGCATTGTCAGAATTATTCTAGATATCGCTGAACAAACGAACCTGTTAGCGCTAAATGCGGCAATTGAAGCGGCAAGAGCTGGTGAGGCTGGAAAAGGGTTTTCAGTCGTGGCTGAAGAAGTTCGAAAGCTTGCTGATCAAACGAAAAGCTCATCAGCAAAAGTTGCACAAATTAGTGGAAGAACAAATGAACAAATTCAAACCATTGAAGCGTCAATTCAAACGATCAACGAAATTGTTAAAGACAGTGTGAAAACGACAGAAACTGTCCACGAAATATTAAATAAAATCTTAGCTCAAGCTAAAGAAAGTAATTCACAAAACAACCTGATTGAGATCGAGATCTCTAGTTTAGTCAACATGCTTTCAGATATCTCCTTAGCAAGTGAAGAAGTTGCAAGTACCGCAACTACGCTTTCTGAAACAATTTCAGATTATACTGGAGTATAAATGCTTTACAGCAATAACTATATGTAAACTTATAAAAAAAGCTTGAAGACAAGTAGATTGTTTTCAAGCTTTTTTCTTACTCTTAAATCACATATACTTCGTATGGAATAACTTACCTTTACTTTTTAGAATTGGGAAATTTGTCTTTAGGTATGATAAGAGTAAAGGCAGCCATATCCCCTCAAATTTATGCCGTGTTCGTTCTGTTTTATTTAGGAGGATTAACTAATGAGAAGTATATCGCCCGGTTCTATAATATCTTATAATCAGTATGGGCATCTTAAAATTCCGAAAGAAGTTAAATGCAAATGTCCAACATGTGGTAAAAATGCACGCTTCACATTGAAAACTGATTCCCATGCCAATAAAATTGGTTTATTTTCAAAAGGGAATTGCTCAGAATGCAAAGCTATGACTTCATTTGTGATCATGCTTCCTGACACACTTGAACAAACGATTGACGAAGTTAAGGTTTATGTATATGACAAAAAAACTCCGTTTTCTCAAATAGAAAACGTTGATAAAATACCCAATGATTTAGTCCGCGTCTATCGTTCTGCCGTCAATGTCCAACAATTGAAGGATCATTCCGCAACTGCAGTCCTATCAAAACGTGTATTAGAAAGTGTCGTCAAAAGTTTTCTAGGGGACAAAATGATTGGACAACCGCTAGCTGCACAAATAGAAAGTTTGCCAAAAAGTTTAGACTTAGCGAGGCCAATCGTCTCACTTAGTCAACTCTTCCACCCTGATAACCAATTCCAAAGAATTTTAGATCTTGAACGCGACCTCGATGAGGACATGTCTCGGTTAATGATTGAATTATTAGAAGGTTTAATTGAGTATTTATATATTCTACCTTCAAAAATCGAAATGACCCATGATCGAATCCAACAAAAATTTTAACACGTTTACGATAAAAGAGGTAAAATTTAATGTTTACCTCTACCTTCTTTACTCAAAATCAAACTTTAATTCAGGCATCCATTGTGAAATATGTTTTTTTGTTTTTTCTAGATGCCCTTGTGCATCTGGTAAAATGCTAACATCATCGATTTGATGAAGCGGATAAAGCTTGTATTTTCGCCAATTATTCTTATACGTAAAAACAGGTAAAAATCGCGGATCACGTAACTCAATAGCAACATCCTCCCCTATGACCGTTTTAATGACCTCTAGCTGAGCAATGCCACCAATTTCTCTTTCAATTCCTTCTTGTCCAGATAGAAAATTCCCTAACGAATAAGCAACATACGTTCGCCTCCCATTTTCTTGCTCAATCCATTCAAGCGGTTGGAGAACATGAGGATGATGCCCGAAAATGATATCTGCGCCTGTACTTGCAAATTCAGTTACAAGCATTTTTTGTAGTTCATTAGGTAACGGTTCATATTCGTTACCAAAATGGAGGCTTAGCACTACTACATCTGAAACTTTTTTCGCCCTAATAATTTCATCATTTATCCGATCGACATCAATTAAATTAATCAAATAGTCTTTGCCACTTGGGACCGGAATGCCATTCGTTCCATAAGAGTATGCCAAAAAAGCAAATGAAATTCCGTTTTTTTCCAAAACGCGAATTTGAGCACGGTCTTCCTCTGATTTGTAGGCTCCAGTGTACAGTAAATGATTTGCATCATAATACTCGATTGCGTTTAAAATTCCTTTCTCACCAGCATCTAACGTATGGTTATTGGCGATGCTCACGACATGAAAACCTGCATCAATTAATGCGTCGCCAACCTCGATTGGACTGTTAAACATTGGATAGCCAGATAACCCCAATTCAATGCCACCTAGCATCGTTTCTTGGTTTGCAAATGCCACATCTGCCTGTTGGATGTAAGGCTTAACTAATTCAAACATCGGTGTAAAATCATATGTTCCATCCGCATTTTTCGCATCTTTATGTAATGAATCATGAATTAAAATATCACCAACTCCGACAATCGTTGCCTGAAAAATTTCTGGGACCGGTTCGACAATAATTTCCACTTCTTCTACCACTTTCTCCTCATTGCTTTCTTCTTCAACTAATGTTAAATTCTTCTTGTTTGCTAAATTGGTTCATCAAAACAACACCAATGACAAAAGAAATACTAACAACTAAAAATGTAGTGACAATAATAAACCTCTTCATAATCTATCCCCTTTAATTTTAATAGATGGCGAGTAAAAAATTGCTTAAACCGTTAAAAATACTTTTGTACGTTAGTCTTTTAATTGATACCAATATACCATAATTTTGACACGATTTGACAAAAAATAAACAGGTTTAAATAAGCATATTATCAAATATATTTCACCGTGTTATGAAGCTTTAACCAGTTTTTATTATTATGGAGATTGATTGGTGAATGGGTTATTTGGTAAATTTGTTTGCATAGGAGGAGGCTGCGTATGAATTTGGTTTAATTTGCGGCTTGAGACCAATTGCCAAAATTCTTTCCGCCATTTCGTCAATTAGATACTTTGTCTTCCCTTTCTTACCGATATCTAGATGAACTTCAAAAGCGAGATCAGCACCACTATCAACATGAGGAATTAATATTTCAATCATTTTCGAAATATGCTCTTCGGTGAACTTAGCTGCCACCTCTTGACTATACATGGTCTCTAGGGAAATTTTCTCTTTTAGTGAAGTAATTCTTCTTGGAACTAGTTCCTTTTTTAAACATCCCCAGGCGCCTTTCCCGACACGGTGAAGATGAATTGAAGAAATAAACTTCGTTCCAGTCGGATGGACTTGCGAATCAGTTCCAATCGCCAAGCGATATAAATTTGTCGGCTCTCTTTCAATAAACTCGACTAAATGATCAAAAACATTCTCAAATGTCATTTGGTCAGCTGTCGTATTATAAAACAATAAGTCGTTATTCATAATCTACTCCTTTAACATGAGTTTTTTTGAACACTACTTAAAAATTATTTTATTCTTACTATAGCTTATCAAGAATGGCGAAAATTGTGACAACGATTTAAACCAAAAGAAAAAGGAAGCAACAATAGTCACTTCCTTCGCGGTCTTATAACTCATATACTGCTTTGTACTTTTTCTCTAAATACTCAACTAAATAGCTAGGGTTTAAGCCTTCGCCAGTAATATCTTGAATAATTTCTAATGGCTTTTTCATTTTTCCGTACTGATGAACATTCTTTGTCAGCCATTCTTTAATTGGAGTAAAGTCCCCAGCTTCTAATAGCTCATCATAGTTAGGAATATCTTCATTCATTTTGTTTTTAAGCTGTGAAGCGTAAATGTAACCTAAAGCATACGACGGAAAATATCCTAGTGCCCCACCAGACCAATGGACATCTTGAAGAACTCCTTCGCCATCATGAGTAGGACGAACACCTAAATATTCTTCCATTTTATCATTCCAGATTTGCGGTAAATCTTTTACTTCGATATCGCCGTTAATGAGCGCTTTCTCGATTTCATAACGTAAAATAATATGTAGTGAATACGTCATCTCATCTGCTTCGATGCGAATTAACGAAGGACCGGCAACATTGATTGCTTTGTAAAACTGTTCTAAAGATACATCATCAAATTGCCCATCCGAATATTCTCTTAATAGGCTATAATTCTTTTTCCAGAATGAAAAGTTGCGGCCAACAAAGTTCTCACAAAATAGCGATTGCGACTCGTGGATCCCCATTGAAGTACCATCACATAGAGGGGTACCAATTAGTTCTTCTGCAATATTTTGCTCATAAAGGGCATGACCACACTCATGAATGGTTCCAAAAATAGCCGTTCGAAAGTCTTTCTCATCGTATTTCGTTGTAATCCGAACATCATTTCGGTTAATCGTTGCTGCAAAAGGATGAACAGTCGTATCTAAACGGCCTGCTTGAAAATCGTATTGCAACTGCTTTAAAATATCAACCGAAAAGTCTTTTTGCTTTTCTTTTGAAAAATACGTAAATAGAAAATCTGTTTTAGGCTGTGCAGGTGATTCAGTGACTGCCTTCACAAGAGGTACTAGCTTTTCTCGAAGTTCACCAAAAACACGGTCAAGGACATCTACAGTCACACCAGGCTCATAATCATCTAATAGCGCATTATATGGGTGACCTTCGTACCCAATACGTTCTACATATTTGCGTAAGTAAGCGACAATTTTCTCTAAGTACGGCGCAAAATTTGCAAAGTCGGCTTTTTCTTTTGCTTCTTCCCATGCAGATTCTGCTTTAGATGTTAAGATAACAAATTCCTTGTATTCATCCGCGGGAATTTTTTTATTTTTGTCATATTCCTTTTTGCTTACTTCGACCATTTTTCTTGTGATCTCAGACAGCTCATCTTGCACTTCGGGTGCTGATAAGGCTTGTAAATATCCTCCCATTTCTTCAGATACACTCATATTAAACACTTCTGAGGATAGTGTTCCAATCGTTTCTGAACGCTGCTCAACACCTTTTTTCGGTGCGCCTGTACGTAAATCCCAAAACATCAGGGAAATCGCTTCACCATAGCTAGACATCTTTTTGACTAAGTTTATAAACGATTGCTCTATATCTTTAATGTTCGTGTCCATAAATAACACTCCTTTCTTTTCCCAAACATACTTATTCTCCTCCAAACACCTTCATTCCTTCCTAACGTTACTATTTTTTACAACTATACATTATTTCATGAACCCGTATTGTTTTGAAAAAGACAGTTAATGTGATATAAATTTACTATTAAGAAATAAAGGAGTATGACACCATGAAACTTTCAATTAGTGAAAAAGCAGTAGATTTATATAAAACTGAAATGGGTTTACAAGCAGGAGACTCATTACGATTATATGTACGCGTCGGTGGTTGTGGCTCAGGAGGATTTTCTGTTGGGGTGACGAAAGATCAACCATCATCTACTTCCTATGTTACAAAGGTGAATGATATCAATTTTTTTGTTGTAGAAGAAGATTTTTGGTATTTGAACGGGATGACAATTGATTTTGATGAAGACCTCAACTACCTTACCTTTAAAAACCCGAATATCCAAGATACCGAGAACCCCAATTCATAATAAGAAAAGCGCAGAGCGCCCGCTGTGCTTCGACAAGCATTTATTATCTTTTTAAAAACATGAGGTTTTCCATATGTCATGTCAGTCACTTCATCTACTTTATAAAATGCTTAAAAACATACATTTAAAGTAGTCTGTCGAAGTGAGCTGACACATATGGAACAGCCTCATGCTTTAAAAATCATGCAATTGATTTAACCGCCAATATGGGACATCTCTATTTTCCGTATTTGCTTTTTATCGGTATTGTTTAAGCGTTCCTCTGAGTAGCGATCATGTCTACCACCCCAAATTTCAGCCATACGTTCGATTACTTCCTCATCACTAGCTCCCGAGCGCATAAGGTCTCTTAAATCATGGCCAACTGATGCAAACAAACAAGTAACTAACTTTCCATCAGCACTTAGTCTTGCTCTTGAACAACTCGAACAGAAAGCATCAGTTACTGAAGAGATAATTCCAATTTCGTTATCGTTATCTTTAAAACGGAACCTTGTGGCAACTTCACCCTCATAGTTAGGCTTAATTGGCTCAATTGGTATTTCTTTATTAATACGATCAAAGATTTCCTTTTTTGAAACCACTTGTTCGAGATTCCAGCCATTTGAGTTTCCTACATCCATAAACTCAATAAAGCGAAGAATAATGCCAGTATCCTTAAAATGGCGCACCATCGGTAAGATATCTTCTTCATTCAAGCCACGTTGGACAACCATATTCAACTTAACACCAAGACCAGCTGCCTCGGCTGCTTCAATCCCAGCAAAAACTTGAGCAACGCCAATATTACGTCCGTTAATTTTCCGAAAACGCTCATCGTCTAAGCTATCTAAACTAATCGTCACTCGGTGTAAGCCAGCTGCTTTAAGCTCTTTAGCCTGCTTGGCCAAAAGTGAACCATTTGTGGTCATTGCTATATCTTTAATCCCTTTTATTTTTGACAACATTCCAACTAACTGAGTGAGATCTTTACGGACTAATGGTTCCCCGCCAGTAATTCGTAATTTCTCTATTCCAGCAGCTTCAACAAATAAAGTTGCTAGCCGTGTAATTTCTTCGAAAGATAAAACATCGTTTTTCGGTAAAAACATAAATTCTTTATCAAAAATTTCCGCAGGCATACAATAGCTGCACCGAAAATTACAACGATCTGTAACCGATATTCTTAAGTCACGAAGTGGGCGTCCTAATTTGTCATGTAAACGCTTTTTTTCCATTTCTTATTCCCCCTATTCCTTCATAAAGTTTTATATTTAGAAGGCTGGCCACATACAAAAGTGCTACATGTCTAATTGAAAGAAATGCCACTACTCTTTTACTAGAGAGTAGTAGCATAATAATGTATAGCTTATATTATAGCATAGGATGGCATGATTGTAACTATCGCACCGTCGTTTTTCTATATGCTGCTAGTGACGACAACCTCATCTGGCAATATCGCTGTTACTTGTTTTAACAGAGCTTCATCAGTTGTTAAACGCTCATCTACAATCGCGATTATACCTTTATCAGAACTTGTTCTAATTAGTCTACCAATCCCTTGTCGTAATCTTAGCAACATATATGGGAGGTCAACGTCTAAAAACGGTTCATGAGCGTTTCTACGTTTACCGTTAAAGACTGGATCGCTTGGCGGAAACGGTAACGACCAAATAATTACACTTGATAAGGATGGACCAGGAATGTCCAATCCTTCCCATAAATGAATCGCACATAAAGACGTTTTTTCTTCATTTTGAAAAGAATGAACGATGCTACTTAACTCTTGATCACCTTCAAATAAAAATTTGAAAGCTGAAAATTCTTGAGCTGTTTGTGTTACTTGCTTAAAGGTTTTAAGCTCCTCATCATTATTAAATAATAGAAGTGATCTACCATCTGATTCTTTTAAAACGTCAAGGACGGCACTAAGCTTACGATCTTCTCTTGTTTTTGGAATGACCACTTGCATATGTTCCTTATAATTAAATGGAGATTCAACGGTAAATGAAAGAAACTCTTTAATACCTAGGCTTCCTGAAATATACCCAAAATCACCATTCGTTGATAGTGTAGCAGATGAAAACACAATCGGAAGTTTTTTTGAAAATACTTTTTCTTGCAAAACATCTTCAACAAGATTAGGCATGATCACTAACGTAGTTACTTCTTCTACCTTTGTAACCCAAGTAATGACATTCTTTTTCTCAGCTAAAAGTGACAATGAGTACTGAAGCATATCGATATGCTCTTCAACAATTTTTAATTGGTAATCTTCAATCGTATAAAGCTCACTTTCAAAAACAAGGGCATCTTCTAACGCTGCTAAAAGTTTTTTAAATTCTTTTATCTCTAAGATTAATTGAGGGGTAATTTGCAGTTCATTTCGATCCGAACCTTTTACATAACTTGACTCTTTATCGATTGTTTGAAACATCGATAAACTATGAGAGATGATTTCATCCACAAGGACTGCTACTTCTTCACGAATATCATTTGAAAGCAGTCTTTCTAAAATCTCTTCTAACAGATCATGTCGGACATGATAAGCCAATGCTTTCTGTGCGGCAAATTCTAATAAATGACCTTCGTCAAAGACGATACTACTCGCTTCAGGTAAGAACGGTAGTTGCCCTTTACGTTTTCGCGATTCCTCAGTCCAAATATGCTCCATGTAAAAGTCTTGCGAACAAATAATTAAGTCACTTGCTTTTCGATAATGCTCTCTCGTTAATGTCATTCCGCACCGGTGGCGTTTCTCACAAACTGAACAATCTTGAAAAGCATCCCAATTTAATTTTTTCCATGTTTCGTTGTTAAGATCAGCATAGGTTTTACGATCCCCATAATAATGAAATTGTTGCATTGGCGCATTGCTATAGACAAATGAAGGAATCGTCATCGAAACATCCTCATACACAGAAGCATGTTCTTCATCTTCTCGAAGTCTCTCTAGCTTACTTACACATAAATACTGTTCTTGGGCTTTTGCTAAGCGAACATCAATATTTAAGTTTAGCAGCTTTGATAGTTTCGCGATGTCTCCTTCTGGCTTTACAAGCTGCTCAATTAACGCTTCATCGGCGCAAGCAATAATGGCAGGCTTACCAATATACCTAGCATAACTTATCGCATAAAGTAAATAAGCAATCGTCTTTCCAGTTCCAACCCCGGCCTCAGCAAAAATAACTTTTTTGTCAGCAAAAGCGCGTTCAAGTTGAAACGCCATAAAAATTTGTTCATCACGAATTTCGAATCCTGCTTCTGGTAAAATATCGTAAAAAACATCGCCAACCCAATCTCCCAGTTGGTCGATAAAAGATTTTTTACGATCATATGTAAAAGGTAACTTCTCAAACGATTGCATAATATCCCCCGCTAAAATGGTCATTGTAGTATATAAATTGAAAGAAAAGCTCATCGAGCCTTATCTTTCTAACATTCAATAATATGTATAGTTTTTATGATTTGTCAATATAAAATATGTTGAGACTTTCAGTAGTATGAAGAAGGGTGTGCCTAGATAACAGACACACCCTTGTTTTTTTTTTATCCTGTTATTCTTTTGCCTCTGTTAATTGATGATCAAGTCGCTCAATCAGCTCGGAAGAAAATTCAAAAAATTCGTCACTAATTCCTGTTGCATGAGAGAGAGCATCAGCGTATTGCTGCTTTGCTTGGTTAAGGCAATCCGTAGCAGCTTTTAGCTGATCTTCATCCATACTCATCGTTGCTTGACCAACCATTCTTTGCGCGGCTTTAATTGCCATTTCAACTTGTCTAATATCATTAAACGGTTCAGACATCGTACAACCCACCTTTAGATTATTCCTAGCTAGGTTATACAATTTTGATGTTTTTTATTCTTAACGATTACTTTTGGGTTAAATTTAAAAATTCATCAACATCAGCTGCCGCTAAATCAATTGCGCCTTGCCAGAAATCTGGCTTCGTTAAGTCTACATTTAAATGCTTCATCGCTAATTCTTCAACAGGCATTCTTCCAGTATCGCGAAGTAAATTAATGTACTTTTTCTCGAAGGCATCCCCTTCTTTTTGGGCAAGTGCATAGATCCCCATACTAAATAGGTAACCAAATGTGTATGGAAAATTATAAAAAGGTACTCCAGTAATGTAAAAGTGTAGTTTAGATGCCCAGAAGTGTGGATGATACTCTCCTAATGAATCATCAAACGCATCTTTTTGTGCCTGTTCCATCAGTTCATTTAAGCGAGCAACGCTAACAAGACCTTGCTTACGCTCCTCGTAAAATCTCGTTTCAAACAAGAAGCGGGCGTGTATATTCATAAAGAAAGCGATGCTACGACTCACTTTATCTTCTAATAATGTTAAATGTTCTTCCTTCGTTGTCGCATTTTTCACCGTGGCATCGGCAACAACCATTTCTGCAAATGTCGATGCAGTTTCAGCAACATTCATCGCATAACGTTGCGCCAAGTAAGGTAAATCATTCATCACATGTTGATGGAAGGCATGCCCTAATTCATGAGCCAATGTCGAAACATTTGAAGCTGTACCAGCATACGTCATAAAAATACGCGACTCATTGCTTAATGGGAAACTCGTACAAAAACCACCAGGTCTTTTTCCAGCACGGCTTTCAGCTTCAATCCAATTTTTAGCGAAGGCTTCTTTCGTAAATTCCGCCATTTCCGGTGTTAGCTGTTGAAATTGATTAATGATGATTTCAGCAGCCTCATCATAGCTAACTTGGGGAACATCCTTTGATAAAGGTGCGAACACATCATGCCAACTTAACTTCTCAATCCCTAAGATCTCAGCTTTTCGTTGTAGAAATTCAACAAATTTCGGTTTGTTCTCACTAATCGTATTCCACATTACGTCTAACGTCTCTTGGGACATTCGATTAATATCTAGCGGCTCCCGCAGTACTTGGTCCCAGCCTCTTTCACCATATACTTGCAACCTATATCCGGCTAAATGATTTAGAGCATCGGCACATAACTCGGCTTCGTTAGCCCAAGCGGCCTCCCATTTTTTTGAAACTTGTTCACGCAACTGACGGTCACCACTGCTCATTTTATTATCTGCTTGACCAATCGATAATTCTTCTGTCTTTCCGTCTTCTTCAATAGAAATTTTCATCCGGCCAACAATTGTATCATAGAGTTGTCCCCAAGCATGGTAGCCATCAACAGATAACTTTTGAATGAGTGTTTCTTCTCTTGGCGAAAGCTTTTCTTTTGCACGTACGCGTCTTTCTACGAGTGGATATGTGACTTCAGTAAAGACATCTTGCTTAATAAACGTTTGCCAATTTTCTTCAGACATTTTTAGTAATTGATCATCTATATTTGTTAAGATTGCTTCTAAAATCGTCGCTGTTTGATTTATCGTTCCAAGAAGCTGTTTCGCCTTAACATCTGCTACATTTTGAGCATTTAAGCAACCTAAGAATGCTCCTGCTTGCCTAATTCTTTTGGCAAGTTCTTGAACTTCTAGTATCCATGTCGTGACTTCCTTTACCGTAGCAACATTTCCGTGGATATGATTATGTAGCTGTTTAAGATCAGTTTCTAGCGTTTCTAAAAACACTTGTAATTCTGGTGACTCACTGCCACCTGGAAAAATTGAATCTAAATCCCATACTTGACTAAGTTTTTCTATCAAAAGTACCACCCCTATTTTTTATTTCTTATGTAAGTGAATTTCATAATTACCAAAATGAGCCATATCAAACGATATTTAGTTGCGAGTGGTTTTACGCAACTAAATATCGTATCTAAGTGGCGGTAATATAGAATTATGAAATTCATTAAAGTATAATTTTTATTTTAACAAACATTTAGAAAACAAGAAAGGTAAGACTTTTTTAACAATAATGCACTCATGATTACACGCTCTAATTATGAAAATCTCGGTCGACTTCTTTCGCTTCGCTGTTATCCAGTTCCTGTATAAGAGGCTCATTCAAGAAATCGACCGTATTTTTTCGCGGGTACCAAATATGGCGGCGAAAACTATGCCGCCACGACCTTCAATGAAAAGTCGCTGGCTTCCCTTTCTCTTCGCTGTAAAACTCTAACGAATTTTAGAGGCTCGTTCAAGGAAATCCAGAGACATTTAGTAATACTAAAAAAATTTTATAAAAAAAGTAGAATGTAAAACCATGACCGCTTTGCTATATCGCAATACTTTCATAGTTTACATTCTACATTAGTCTAAACGATTAATTTCTAGGTGGTCTTGGACCGAAAAACTGGTAAAAGTCTGTCTTAATATTACCGTTATAAAGCTTCCGTTTTTTTGTTGCCTTTTTCCCGTAGAATTCTTCGAAGCCTTCATGTGAAGTTAGCATATAAACGGACCATGTATCTAGCTTAGCAAATGCTTTACCCATATCGCGATACATTTGCTCAACTTCTGCTACTTCTCCGATCCGCTCACCGTATGGTGGATTTCCAACAATACAGCCATATTCCAATTTTGTCGAGATATCTTTTACATGCATCTGTTTGAATTGAAGCATATCACCAAAGCCTGCTTCCTTAGCATTATTAATCGATAGTTCGACCATTTTATGATCGATATCTGTTCCGATAATTTGTAACGGCTGATCATAATTCGCCAAATCCTCGGCTTCCTCCATCGCAGCTTCCCAATTATTCTTACCGATCCACTCCCAGTCTTGTGAAGCGAAATCACGATTAAAGCCTGGGGCAATATTTTGTCCAATCATTGCTGCTTCAATTGATAAAGTACCTGACCCACAAAAAGGATCCCAAAACGGACGATCCGGATGCCAATTTGTAAGCTTTAGCATCGCAGCTGCCATCGTTTCTTTTAGTGGTGCCTCACTATGTAGGTAGCGATATCCACGCTTATGTAACCCTTGTCCACTCGTATCAATGGTTAATGTGACAATGTCTTTTAATAAGGCTACTTCAATTCGAAAAAACGGGCCATCTTCATCAAACCAAGCACGCTTATATGTTTTTTTCATGCTTTCAACAACCGCTTTTTTTACAATCGCTTGGCAGTCAGAAACACTGAACAATGTTGACTTAACGGATTTCCCAATGACAGGAAACTCACCATTTTCAGGGATCCACTGCGCCCATGGAAGTGCCTTCGTTTTTTCAAAAAGTTCATCAAACGTTGTTGCCTTAAATTCGCCAACAACTAGCTTTACTCTGTCAGCCGTTCTAAGCCATAAGTTTGTTCGGCAAATTGCCTTTTCATCAGCTTCTATAATGACTTTTCCATTTTCAACTTGAACTTTTTCATATCCTAAATCCTTCACTTCACGAGCGACTACAGCTTCAAGACCCATAGACGCAGTTGCAATTAATTTAATAGTTCCCATAATATTTCCTCTCTCGGTTAAATTTGCTTCTACTATTATAGAATGTAGAATTGAGAATGTAAAATGTAGAATAATTCTCACAAACACCTTGTCTATTTTAAATGCAAAAAACTCCACACATGATGTGTGGAGTCCTTAGTTTAAAGAATTAGTTTACCTATAAGCGTTCGATAAGCCATGTTTTGTTCCTTCGCACTGCAAGCGGCTATTAACCTCGTACTCCGGTGGTAATCATCTATCTACAAGAAGCAAAGCTCCTCGTCCTTCTCTCGGTTCAATTCCCTTAAGAAGGTTCCCCTACCAAATTTGGGTTTCTCGCTCGTGGGGTTTACCTCGTTCCACTCTCTTCGTTTCCGAAGAGACTCCGTCACTGTGGCACTTTCAAGGTATTAACACCATATCTATGCAGACTTAGGTGCTTTCCCTGCCGTTAGCTCAGTCGAAACCGAACTACCCTAGCTTATGACTTCGCTAGGCACGAACACTACGGTCATCGCAGACCGTGCGAGCATGGACTTTCCTCAACATCCGAAGATGCAGCAATTACCTGAACGCTTACTGGCTGTCGAAAGTAACGACAAGAATTAGTATATCATTAATACAGAATAATTCCAACTTGTAATTATTTCCGATTCATTTGAATTGCTTTTCTTGCAAGCTGATCAGCAACCGCGTTATTTTTGCTTGGAATCCATTTGATAAAAAATAGATCGAAGTTGTCTATATGTCCTAAGGCTTCGTTCAGCAGAGTCTTGAATGGCTCACGTTTTGCGTATCGCTTTTCCAATGTATCTTCAACGATCTTTGAATCTGTTCGAAAAGAAACCGTTTTGTACCCTTTTTCAGAACAGATGATTAGTGCTTTAATTAAAGCCGCAAACTCAGCTTCATGACTTGTCATCTCTCCTAAAGGAAAGGAAAAATGGTCGACCGCTCCATTTGCTTTAATGAAGATCCCCGCACCAGCTAGCCCAGGATTACCAGTACTAGCCCCATCAATATATACTTCGATCAACTAAAACTACTCCTTAATCAAAAAGTTTATTACCAAACACGTGCTTTTCTAAGTTAGATAACCGTTTAAGAATATCATAATTAGTATTTCCAACAGTAGGTGCCACTTGGCGAGGTTGTTGTTGCGAAAGCTTATCGGTTTCCAACTTAAGTTTTGCATTTTCACTTTCAAGTAGATCAATTCGCTTTTGGAATAATTCATAATCTTTTATGACAATATCTAAAAATTTATCAACTTCATCTTGATTATAGCCTTTTAAGCTAGTTTTAAATTCTTTTTCTAAAATTTCCTTTGGCGTTAGTTGTGAAATCTTTTTTTCAACCATGTTCTTTCACCTCTATAATTTATATATTTTTCCTTTTAAAAAATAGCTCGGCCTATTTATAGCCTATGTATATATGATTATTAGAAAATATCCCCGATATTAATATACACCATCATTTTATATATTTTTTCAAAACATTGTTAAATTGTCAATTAAATAATTACCACTCTAACATATCATCTTGATAGGCAAGTTCGATTTCATCTGGGTATATGTAAAATATTTGATAATTAGAACTCTCGGACTTAAGTTTAGCATTCGTTAAATAATAACTTGGTGATCCTGGCTTATCGTCGTCATATATAACTAAAAGGCCATCGCTCTTTTCAATAATGTATTGATTTTTTAATTTCAACTGGCTCGGATTTTCATATTCTCTCTTTGTAATACTATCGACATAATCTGCTTGTAGTAAAACTTGGTTGTATTGTTCTTTTTTTAACTCATTCCAGTTACTTTCTTGATTATAAAAAGGCGTTAATACAGCAAGCCTAAGTTGAGGATATTGCTTCTTTAATTGAATTACAACTTCACCACACCATAACTCAACACCTAATTGCCCCGAGATTAAAACCCATTCTAATCCATCCTCGATAAAAGAAATAAGCCGTTTCTCCAATACTTTTTTTATGTATTTAATCCCTTGATGCTTTTCATCAAAAATGCCTAACTCATGCGTTTTATAACCTGTTACAGCCATTATTTTTACCATCTAAACACCCTCTATCTATACTACGATTAATAATGTTGGTTAATATCCTTTTCAAAGGTGCATTGCTGATAGTCAAATTCAACAACGAAACAATTTCTCTAATGGAGAAAGGGTATGCATATCATTATGCCATACCCTCTCAAAGTATTGCTAACTATTTGTCATTAAAAGAAACGACGACGTGGAGCAGCTGCTCCTGCAACACCTGGTCCAAAACCTGGGGCAACGCCTGGTCCTGGTACAAATGTCGGTGGCCCTGGAGGGCACATGAATTGCTGGTTAGCAACCTGATCAACTTGTGATACAGTTTGCGGGAAGTTATGATAGTGTTTGTAAAGGTGTTTGTTCACCACTGTCGTATGAGCAGGGTGCACCTCTGGCACGATATACTCGCAGCAATTATAAACTACATTTTGTTGAGTTGGGTGAATACGCGGTGGTAAAACTTGTGATTGTACAGCTGGTCTTCGTCCTGGAAAGAACATGTTTTATTTCCTCCTTTTTTTGTAGGTTCAATATCAACCTATGAAAAAGGGGACTCATGTGTACTAGTGTATTCACCTATTTTATAGTAATAAGTCATGAAATTCCGCTCATAACAAAAAATGTAACGCCAATCATCACAAAAAACATAATTAAAATATAGACAGCCATTCTTATCTCTCCAATAAAATAAAATCATCCTTCAATCTTCTAACTTTTATATTTTATTTAGAAAATGATACAATGACAATAGGAAATTTTTGTGTATTTTTCATAAAAATTTCTCTCAATGCGCTATTTTAACAAAATTCTACAAATTACCGACAAGTAGAGTACGAAAAAAGGGCAGAAAAGCCCGAAAAAACGCCGTTTTTGCGCTTACCCAGGAAATATATTTCCTCGTTTAAACATTTGCAAAAATGGGCAAAGTGGTTGTTATATTGACAAAACTGAAAGGTGGAATGACAGTTGGCAACGATTAATGTACTTGACTATCAATCTTTTGAAGCTGAAGAAGGAAAAAAACTCGTAAATGTTTTAGAAGATAACGGTGTCGATATTTTGCACCGCTGTGGTGGAAAATCAAAATGTACAACATGTAGAGTTGAAGTTATCGAAGGTGATTTTGCCCCTAAATCAGAACAAGAGCAACAAACGTTAGCCGCAAAAGGATTTAACGAAGCTAATGTCCGCTTATCCTGTCAAGTTGTCGTAACTGGTGATTGCACTGTAAAACCAGTGATGACAAAAGCCAACTCTAATCTAGAGCCTGGTCCAAGACCAGAAGAATAAGGAATTAGCCATTTGTCCCCTCTCTAGCCAAACGTTTTAGGGAGACAAATGGTTTTTTAAAATTAAAAACTATTTTTGAGTTTAATCTAACCATATTTCTAGAAATGTCGCTGAATTTCCTTGAACGAGCCTCTAAAATTCGTTAGAATTTTACAGCGAAGAGAAAGGAAATCCAACAACTATTAAAATGGAGTTGGTGGCGGCATCGTTTTTTTCGCCATTTTTATTTTGAAAAGATATACCTCAAAGCTTTAATCATCGAAAACAAGCTTCCCCTTCTTCTTCCCTCTAATTTTTATATAATCTTCGAAAGTATGAACACCTTTTTCTTCTAACATTACTAGTAGCTTCATAAAAATTTCCGCTGTCATTTGCGCATCATTAAGAGCATGGTGTCGTTCTTTTTGGTCAATTTTAAAATACGTAATTAAACCATCAAGTTTATTATTTACTTTTGGTTGCAGGAAATTAGCTAGAAAGTATGCGTCTATAAACAACGGTTTAAAATTAGGGAAGCCCCATTGTTTAGCCATCACTTGTAAAAAATGAACATCAAAGGAAGCTGGGTGCGCTACAAGAATCGTACCTTTACTAAACTGCAAAAACTTTAAAAATGCCTCTTGAAACGATATCCCCTTTTCAACCTGTTCTTTTGCAAGTCCAGTAAGTGAATAAATAGCATTAGGTACTTCGCCGATTGGTGAAATGACCTCATAAAAATGCTCAGGAAACCGCATCTCATTTACATTTATTTTTATTGCCCCAATCGATACAATTTCATCACCTAATCTAGGGAAAAAGCCCGTCGTTTCTAAATCAAACACAGTATAGGTCGTTTCTTGAAAGCTCTGTTTTGGAGAAACCGTTGGATGAATTGTCAATAACTCCTTCGTTATCTTGTCTTGCAGGTCTTTACTATATTTTTTTCGTTGTCCTCTTTTTATGTGAAAGTAATCGTAAAGGAAATATTTAATAATTTGTAATGACGGGATTGGTTCCATTATATTCCCCGCTTCCTACCAAAACTAAGCTCACTCATTTGTTGAAGACGTTTAGCGACACTCAAGGCTTCCTTCAGTTTCTTTTTCTCCTCTTTATCCAAGCAATCCAAAGAAAGTTCATTAGAAAGAGCTTTATTGCTTCTTATTTGATTAATATTGTTTAGTAGCCTCATTGTCATCAGGATGTGAAGCGATGTTTTGGCGTTCTTTACATCACGAGGATGAAAGACCTCCATCTCTCTCAGTAAATTCAGCCTTTTAATCGTATTCTCTTCGGCAATTCCGTTCTTAATCGTAAAAATCCTGACACCATTAATAATTTGCATAACCGCTGCTTTTTTAAAATTTAGTAAGTGATCTTTTCCCGAGGTTGTAATCATTCCAAATGGGTTTAATGGGACCCTAAATCTAATCGTATATTTCATCAATAACAAGTGCAGGATTTTCCCCTTTTTAACAGTATCTGTTGTAGATTCCCGAAGCTGTCTAGCCAAAGTAAAATCACCAAAGATCGGACGATAATCAATAAAAATGGTAAAATCTCTAATCTCTTCGGAATCTGCTTCCTTTACCCACCGTTCCACTTCGTTAATCCAACCTTGAAGAGAGCGGCGCCATTTTGCTTCTTTCGCCATAACTCCCCCTGTACAAAGAGGAAAGCCACAAACTTGGAGACCATGATTGATTTTTTCAGCCAAGGTCTGAAAAAAAAGCTCAATTTCCTGTTTATTAGGTAAATGCTCATAGTTATCAAGGATTAAGCCATTATCCTGATCTGTACTAAACGCTTGCTCCTTGCGACCTTGACTTCCCATAACGATAAAGCAATAGTTAATCGGTGGAGTACCATAGCCCTCTTCTTTCATTTCTTTTAAAGCAATTTTAATGACTTGACGATGTATTTTGTCGTTGTAGTTTGAAATTAATTCACAAACATCGTAAGCATACGTATTTCCACCAAGTAATTCTTCTACGAAGTCAATAAATAAGCGGTTATTTACTGCTGCATACTGCGCTAATCGATCTAAAGAGGTGGCATGATGGATTGCGTGTGATAAACTAACGTAATTAGATTCCTGAAGCTGTAAAAACGAATCTGTTGTTAAAGCACCAACCACCTTTTCTTGTCTCATCACTGGAATAAAATCGACGTGATCGTCTTTAAAATAAGATAAGACGTCATAAGAAAAAGAATCAACAGGAGCCAAATAAGGCTTCCTGTTCATAATATCCATGACAAGCTTACTTGTTTCATTTGCGACGATGACATTTAACAAATCTCTCTGTGTGACAGTTCCGAGGATCTGATCTTGATCATCTACGACGACTAATCCCGTACTCGTTTGTGATCGTAGACGTCTTGCAGCTTGAATAACCGTATCCGTAGGGGAGATAAATGTCGCTTTACTCATAATCGTCTCGATCCTTGTTCGTAAAAGCGCAATATTTTCCGTGTCCTCCCGATTCCGTTCATGTTTAATTTCATCGTACAATGTCTTCATTCGATCGCCAATACCTTCTAAGACAATCTCAGAAAAAACTTTATTATCAGTCATTGCCTGCAGCATCGCCGTTTTCTTCAAGAGAATAACTTCACAATTTTGTAGAGCTTGAACCGAAAACGTCATTTGTCCACCAGCTAACATAATCATTAACCCAATTAAATCACCAGGATAATAATAACGCACAGAGAACTGCTCTCCACTTGTTTTGTGAAGGATATTTTTAGCGGAACCTGCCACTAAAAAATAAAGTTCGATTTCGTCTTCGTCTTCATGAAACAAAAACTCATTTTTCTTAAAGAGTCGTAACTCTGCTTCTTTCGTAATCTCATCAAATTCTTCTTTTGTTAGAATATCAAAAGGTGGAGTATCGCGAAGCTTTTTATGGTCAATTGTATTCAAAACAACTCATCCTCACTGCCAAAGATTTTAAAGCAAATACTTGCGTAAATTCTCAAACTCTTCTTGCAACGAAGCTTGTTCTCTTTGATCAAATAATGCTTCAAACCGTTTCAGTTCACGATAAATCGCCTCCTTAAGACGGCCTTTTAATACCTTCTCTAATAATTTAAAATGCTCGTTAAACTCAGTTTGATAACGACGGGCACTTTCTTCAATGACGGCGCTTGCCTCTTCGACACCATCAGCAACTAGTACCTCTTTTAGGCTTTTAACCAAACCATTTTCAAAGAAGTCTTTTTTCGATTTAATAAAAGATAAATATTGATCTGTTTCTATTTTTATGTGTAGATCTATAAGGTCAACATTTAGTGGTTCTACTTCAATTTCATCATCGATGTACAAAAACGGAAGCTGTTTTTGTAGCAGCGTACTTTCATCAGAGAGCCATTTCTTAGCACGCTCTTTAATCGCTTCTTCCATCCGAATAACAGTCGCTTCTAATTCTTGTTTTAAAAAAAATTCTCCTAGGCCACGCCATTCTTTAATTTGAGCAGTCAATTGCTCTTGCAGTTCCTTTTTACTTGAACCAGTAATAACAGAAACATTGATTGCCGAGCCAAAGTAATCATTTAGAACAAAGCGCATTCTTTCTCGTAAATATAAAACTAATTGATCAAATTCAGCAACAACATCTCGGGTTGCATAAGAAAATGAAGCTTCGTCTATTTTTTCTATTTGCTTATTTACAATGAGCTTTAACTCCTCATGCTTTTTCTGCTTTGTTGACGTTTCTTCCTTCATAAACGCAATACTGTCGTTTACTTTATTTAGTAACTGCTTTAACTCCGTAGTAATCATATTTAGGCTAAGTTGCTTTAATTCTAGCACGGTATAATCATAAAATGCCTGCTCAAACAGAGAAAAGCTCGTTTCTTTGTTTATGGCTTGTTTTTTACTTAATAATCCTTCTTTACTTGATAGATGATAAAGTCTTGGCGTACTTAGACCATTTCTAACAAGTTGATCATAGACGTGCTTTTTAACACCGTTTAACTCACCTGCACTGCTTGCTAAGTCAGCAGCGTTAATGACAAAGTATAACTTGTCATGCTGAAAGCTTTCATTCACTTTGGCCATTTGTTGTAAAAAATATTGATCAGCCTTTGAGAACGCATGATTATAATAAGTTAAGTAAAAAATCGCATCAGAAGAACGCATTTGTTGGAAGGCGACATTTGTATGACGACCATGAATCGAATTTACACCTGGAGTATCAACGAGAACGATCCCTTTTTTTGTTAACTCTGAGTCGTAATAAATATGGACTTTCTCAATTAAACAAGCTTTACTTTCATCCGCAACAAATTGTTGCAGGTCCCCAATCGAAACGATTAGGTCAGTTCCTGTTTTCCAAGTAGTAGAAGCTAGGCTTGCTTTGATCGTTAATAAATACTCAGCATATGTTTTTTGCCAACTAGAGATATAGTCTTTCATTGCCGGCTGCCAAGAAGAAATATTATCTACAGATAGCTTAGCATCTAATTGCTCGGCTACAGCTTGAATTTCCTCATTTAAGCTTTCTTTTGATTTTAAGCTAACGACAACCGTACCATGTGGGTACTTTGCTGTAGAGCTTTGTACAGTACTGACAGTAGCAGTTGTTGGGTTCGGTGATACTGGTAACACATCGTCTCCTAAGAGCGCATTGGCAAAGCTTGACTTTCCAGCACTAAAGGCACCAAATAATGAGACAATAAATGCTTGCTTCTCATAACGCTCGATCCTCTCGAGGAGGTGCGTTCGCTCTCCAGCTAAGATAGAAGTCTTTTCATAGGTTAATAACGTTTTTTTGACGTTTTTTAACCACTTAGCCGTATCCTCTTCAGAGAAACTGATCGTTTTCGCTTCATTGTCGATAAAAATATCCGTTTCAATGACACTATCATTTTCAAAGCTAACGTTAGTAAACGTAGCTTTTTGTTCTTTAGGGTAATACCCTTGCATCGCTGCGATGATTTTCTCATTATGATGACGATCATCAGGAAACTGCTCCAGTTTTTCCGTAACCTTTTCTTGAAGTTCAAGATAATTTTCAGTCACTCGCTCCATTTTCAGACTATATTGACGGATTTCTTTAAATTTAGCGAGCTTTTGGTTTAGTAAAATTAATTGCTCACTAATATATGGTTTTAATCCTTCAATTTGCATTTGCAAAAGAGTTTTTGCTTTATCACGTAACTCTTTCACAATGACACTCGTGATTTCCCCAGTAAAAGTATAGACATATTCCCGGTTAGAATGTTCTGTCAAGACACGAGAAGATAGTAATTGTTTCGTAACGAAAAAAGGTAAGTCACTATAAACTTTCTCAAAAGCTTCGACATTAGAAAGACTGGTTCGATCGACTTTTTGAAAGAAGGTTTGAACATGAAATTCTAATTGTGATTTCACTTTGTCTTGTAGCTCGTTTAGTAGCTTTTCTAAACGTCTCTCTTGTTCTTCTATCGTTTTCTTTTTTGTAAAAAAGAGGCCGACCTTAAAGCCAGGTTGCAAACTCTCAATCCAATCGCGAGCTTTATCGGTCGTCGTTGCCGGAAATAAGGTGACGTTTTTAAACAGTTTCCCTAGTTCATTGTCAAACTTTGCCCAAAGCTCCTCATCGTATTTTTTTAATGACGCTACTTGTTGTGTAAGCTGTTTTTCCTCGCTTAATTGTTCTAGATCATAGCCTTGCTCTTTCATCTCAGAAATCAACTCAAGGATTGATTCTTGTTTTTCCTCCTCGAGGCGATTCTTAACAGAATGATAAAACCCGTTTTCTAATCTTAGTAAAGAGCCTCCAGTCAACTGCTTACTTTGATATAGCAAGCCTTTTAGCTGTTTCTCTAGAAGCGAGAACTGATTTAGTGGATGCTGTTGATTTTTCATCGAAGTGAAGTACATCGCCATATAATGAATGCCCCAATTTCGAAAAACATCTTCGACAGACTTTTTAAACATTGAAAAAGGAATTTCCGCTTCGTTATGTTTGTCTACTTGATTAATGACAATATAAATCAACTTTTTTTCTAATGATAGTTGCTTTAAAAAATAGAGATTCGTTTCTGATTGAACATGATTGTAGTCCATCACATAGACAATCGCATCTGTCGTATAAAGCTGTTCTACCGTAACTGCTTCATGGGTTTCGTCAGTAGAATCAACACCTGGCGTATCGAGAATACAACTATGATCGCCAAGGAATTCAAGTGGCGCCGTTATCGTCATTTTGGCAATGTCGCCTCCGTTCATCCCCCACTCTCGTACTTTATTCCAAGGAATTTCCCCATACCAAAACTTTGGTGCTTCGCTTTTAGAATGAACCGTTAAGCCTTGTTCCCCATTTTTTATCTCAATAATATTGGCACTTGTTGGAATTGGGCTCGTTGGTAGGACATCTGCTCCTAACAATGTGTTTAAAATTGTTGATTTACCCGCTGAGAAATGCCCACAAAAAGCTACTTCAAACATCCCACTTCGTTTTTTCTCGTCAAGCTTAGCTATCCGCTGTTGTTCTTCTTTTGTAAAGGGGATGATCCCCTCTTGGGTTAATTGTTGTTTTTCTTTTATCACTGTTTACACCATCCTTACCTCTTCTACTATAGCGAATTTTCGAAAAAATGAGAAGAAAGAAGAAGCGGTAAAATCATCATTATCATCTCCAACCTCATTAGGAGATATGAAATGCGTGATTTTACCGCTTTTTAGTTAATCGTTCCATTCTTAGCTTTAGATCATCGAGAAGTTTTTTTTCTTTTAAAAGCCTCGCCATTTGTTTTTGTTTATGATAAGCCATTTTAGAGTAGTAGAGTGCTCTCTCAAGATCTTTTAATTGGTGCTCGTAAAGTTTTGCTAATTCAATACATGCTACAACTGCTGTACTCCCATTTTTTTCAGCAATTAATAAAAAGCAATCCATTGCATCTTCTAGTTTTTTTTCTTTTTTTAAAAGTAGCCCTAAAGCTAACAGTGCATCGTTTTGGCGGCTCGAACTACTTTTAGCAACTTGTTGATAAAGGTCCGTAGCTCTTTGAATTTGTTTTTCTTTTTCAAACCAACGAGCAATCTCATAGGTTTCATTTATCGTAGTAGGAACTCTACTTAATAGTTTTTTCGAAAGTTGAATATAAAGGACGATTAAAGATAAAACGTCCATTTCATTGTGCTTTAAGACACCCTCAATAATTTTCGGATCTTTTTCTCGTAAATAATCAAAATACAATAAAGGGGCTAAACTACCAGGTGTATCACCATCTCTATTAATATTTAAAATCTCTTTTTCTACGATCGAAAGCCGGCACGATGGAAGCGTATCTTTCCAAAGTCTCCTTGAGGCATGAAGCAAGTCATAGTGGCCAAACTTCGGTAGTTTTGGTACTTGATCCCTAACTAATGTATGCCTTGTCCGAACTTGTGGCCAATCAAACGCCTTGCCGTTATAGGTAACAAGATTTGATAAATCCTTAACATCTTCCAAAAAATGATAGTACATCGCCGCTTCATGGGCTGGGCCCGGTAGAAAGAATTGCTTTACCTTAACAGCATCGCCTTCAAGATGACAGTACCCAAGTAAAAAAATAGTATTTCCTGTGCCTGTTCCAAGACCTGTTGTTTCTGTATCAAAAAAAATTAACTGTTCCTCACTGACTCCGTTCGTTGCTAATGGATGATTTACTCCTGCTTTATTCCACAGCTCTACGACTGCTTTAAGTTCAGAAAAGCGGTGAGCACCGAGCTTATAATCAAGCGGGTATTCGATCTCCCGAAAAATCGTCCATTGCTCCTCTAAAAAGCGGGGCTGTCCTTGCAAGTGAGACCAATCTTCTTTTAACTCTATTGTTTTTGTTTCTGGCAATGGTCGATCAGGTAATTGCATATGGCCTTTCAGCCGCGATAGCTTATTTTTAAGAGACATTATCCACCTCCCACTTCTAAAAGGCGTCCCAGTAGCAAAAGCGACAACTGTTTTGTATTTTCCTTCGATCCAACACCAACACAAGATGGGCAACCGGCTTCACAAGAACAGGTTTCGATAAATTGTTTTGTCCGCTCTAGTATGACGTTTATATGTTTATAGACATCATCACTTAAGCCGACACCGCCTGGATAACGATCATATAAAAAGATCGTAGGCTTGCCCGAATGGACTGCTTTCATTTGTGGAACGACACGAAGATCATTTCGGTCACACATACAGTAGACGCTAGAAACCGCTTGTAACACATGAGATAGACCAATAAGGGCATTTTCTAGCGCTTCTTTGCCGATTTCTGCTTGTACACTTTCTTCAAATTGAATCCACGTTGCGTTTGTATGCAACTCTTGTTCTGGCAAATGTATTGGACCTGAGCCAATTGTTTCAAACGTCGACAGTTTTATTTTCTTAAAAATCGTCGCCATTGCATTTACAGTGACATCACCAAATTCCACCGAGCAGCTTGAATGTTTCTTATGTTTATCAACCTCTAACACTTTTAATTGAACAGCTAAATTAGCATCCGTAAAATAATCGACATCAACTTCACGGACAAACGCTTTTTTCTCTTCCCAATCTAATTTCTCAACTTGAAATTGCGTTCCTTCATGTAAATAAAGAGCCTCATCGTGAAGTAACGTCATCGCACTAAACGTATCCATCTCCCCAATCACTTGGGCATTTGCAATATCCGTTTGGTCAATGATAATGACGTTTTCCTGGGCAGCTGATCGCAAACTAATGTTATGTGCTGGAAACGAATCGTTCATCCAAAACCATTTATTTTGTTGATAATGTAGCACTGCTTCTTCCGTCAAGAAATGGAGCACATCTTCGATTTCAACACCGTCAAAGAGGTCACCTTGCTTAAAGGGTAGCTCATAAGCCGCACATTTAAGATGGTCAACTAAAATGATTAAGTTATCTGGATTAATTCGGGCATGTTCCGGTGTTGCCTCAAAGAAGTATTCAGGTTGCTGCACTAAAAATTGATCAATCGGCGTAGAGTTGGCGACCATAATAATCAGTGCCTCATCATGTCTACGACCAGCTCGCCCCGCTTGCTGCCAAACACTAGCGATAGAACCTGGGTATCCAGTCATCACACATGCTTGAAGCTGACCAATATCAACGCCTAGTTCAAGAGCATTTGTACTAACAACACCTTTAATATCGCCGTTCCTTAAGCCTTGTTCAATCTCGCGACGTTGCTTTGGTAAATAGCCACCCCGGTAACCCCTAATCGATTTTCTCCCTAGCTCTCTAGCAACTAAGTCTTGCAAGTGACTAAGAATAATTTCCACCCGAACACGACTTCTCGCAAAAACAATCGTTTTAATATTGTTAGCTAGTAGCTTTGTCGCCAGTCTTTTTACTTCGACTGTTGTACTCTTTCTAATTTGCAATGGTTGATTAACAATTGGCGGATTGTAAAAAACAAAATGCTTTTTCCCACGAGGTGCACCGTTATTATCAATCACTGTCATTTTCGTTCCAGTTAAAGTTTCGCTTAATTCTTTTGGGTTTGCGATTGTCGCTGATGTACAAATAAAAATCGGATTACTTCCGTAATAGGCACAAATCCGCTTCAAACGCCGAATCACATTTGCGACATGGCTACCAAAAACGCCGCGATAAATGTGGAGCTCATCTATCACAACATATTTCAAGTTTTCAAATAACGATACCCACTTCGTATGATGGGGTAAAATCGCCGAATGAAGCATATCCGGATTTGTGATGACAATATGTCCAGCCTTACGAACAACTTGGCGAATGTTAGGTGCTGTGTCACCATCATATGTAAATCCTTTTATATCGGCGCCAATTGCTTCAATAATTTCATTTAATTCGCTACGCTGATCTTGAGCAAGTGCTTTTGTTGGGAAAATGTAAAGCGCCCTACTCGATGGATCTTCGCAAATCTGTTGTAAAACCGGTAAGTTATAACATAGTGTCTTTCCAGAAGCCGTTGGAGTAATCGCCGTAAAGCTTTTCCCTTCTCGCGCGAGTTCATACGCTGAGCCCTGATGGATATATAATTCATTAATGCCCCTCGTTTTAAGGGCATCAATAATTCGTTTATCTAAACTTGCCGAAAAAGGAACCGTTTTCGCCTTCTGACCTTGTAACTCATGCCAGTGGACGACATTTTCATCGTCCTTTAATTCTGCAATAAATTGCTGAAGCGATAATTTTTTTAGCAACTAAATCACACCTCTCTATAGTGAATTATAGAGAATGTACGTTTGGTTTGTAAAGGGGGAAGTTGTTTAGATTAGTATAGATGTGATATCTGCCTTAATCCTACGCAAATGACCCTTTAAGAAAAGTGATATCAAAGTGCTATCTATCTGCTAGCAGCTGATACCTAGATAAAACTGTAGGTCCCTCTATTCTCTTTGCACGTCACCAACTCCAATTATTAATCACTGCACCATTCTCTTCTCACTGTAAAACTCCGATTAAAAAAGCAGCTGTTTTCTAAATTCAAATTAAGAAAAAGCTGTCACATAAGTGACAACTCCCTCTTAATCAATTAACAGCCACAATGGCGAAATGGGATAACCATCTTTGGTATACAAGGATCATTTACATTCGAAAAATCTAGTTGGTACCTCTTACTTGCAAAACAACAGCGCCAGCTAAATGCACCATCAATTCCTCTAATGCGGCGCTTATTTCGACGCTTTTTCCAGCGTTTTCTATCGCGTTTTTCGTAATCACGGCATTTCTTAAAGCCCATCTCTATCCCTCCTTTACAGTAGAATATGTGAAAGAAGGTCTAGCAGTATAAGCTACTAACCATTGCAGGTCCAGTCAAATTAAAATGTGCGAAATACCGATAGTCAGCAATTATTTTTTTACTTTTTTCTATTGCTAACCCAAAAATCTATAACAACAACACTTTTCCCTAGTCATTTGAATATGATATCTCGTGAAACCACTCTAATTTTACCGAATTAAAGAATTCTTGATTACGGCATAAAATATAATCTTAGATGGAATTTAGAAGTACAGCTAGGCTATAGCTATTAGGAGCTGAATGTTACTTTATGGAAACTATTGTCTTTCTCGGAAGTCAAAAGTCAGGGACAAGTCGAGATGCAATCCGAACTGCAGCAGAAATGGGATATTTCAATGTCCTCTTTACCAATAAAAAGAAGCATCTCCGCGAAAGAGAAGCTTTTAGCGAAGTTCACGAAATGATTTATATTGAGGAATTGTTAGATAAAGACACTATTGTTAAGGAACTTAATATCCTTAATACGAAAGGAAAAGACGTTAAAGCAGTTGTAAGCTTTATCGATCCTTTTGTTAGTCTTGCAGCAGAGCTTACCGGTTTTTTCGGACTTGTTACTCTTTCTGTTGAGGCATTATATACTATGGAAGATAAATGGCGCTTTCGTGAAAAACTTAAAGGGAATGAAGCAACCCCGTTTTTTTCAGTATGCTCCCTTGAAGAAGCCCAAGTAGATATGATTAAATATCACAAACTACTGCCACTAGTCATTAAATCACCAAAATCAAGTGGTTCAAAAGATGTTTTACATGTCGAAACAGAACAAGACCTCAACAAGGCGATAAGATATTTTCAACGACGAAAACTTAATTCGCACGTCATTATCGAGGAATATCTTAAGGGACCTCAATATTTAGTCGAGGTTGTTGTCAATCATTCCGAAATTTCAGTCGTCGCTATCATCGACCAGGAAGTCTCATCCTTTAACCGATTTATTATTACCGGATATGAATATCCAACCCAACTTTCGTTCCAATCACAAGCTAAACTAATTGATGCCGTAAAAAGTATCGTTTGTGATCTCGGCTTACAACACGGAACATGTCATTTAGAATTACGTCTAGTAAATGGTCAGTGGAAGCTTATTGAGATTAATCCTCGAATGGCCGGTGGCGCGATGAATCAGCTCATCCTTGAGGCGACTGGAATTAACCTAGTTAAAGAAACAATCAAGCTATACCTTGGCAAAGAACCTTCACTACTCCCCACCTATAACAAACATGTTTTTGCGCAGTTTGTAACTGTTGATGCCACTGGTAGATTATTGAAAGTAACTGGTAAGACGAAAGCGAGTAAATTTGATTGTATAAAGGAAGTTTATATAAAACCACATAAAGGTAGTATTCTCACTCCCCCTCTATCAATGGGAAATCGGTACGCCTTTGTTCTAGCAAGCTCAGAAGTTCCTAATCAAGCAAAAGAGATGGCTAAATTAGCCGCAAAAGAAATTCGGTTTTATTTAGAGCCGCTGTAACCGTAAAGTAGTGATTAAGGACATCATTTCCTAAAAACTGTAAAAGTCAGTCCGTAAAGCACCCGAATTAGGACACCAAATCCTAAAAATTGTAAAATTGAGTCCGCAAAGCACCGGTATAAGGACAGCAACTCCTAATAACTGTAAAATCCAGTCCGCAAAGCACCGGTATAAGGACAGCAACTCCTAATAACTGTAAAATCCAGTCCTCAAAGGGCAGGTATAAGGACTCCAAATCCTAAAAACTGTAAAATCCAGTCCGCAAAGCACCGGTATAAGGACAGTAACTCCTAATAACTGTAAAATCCAGTCCTCAAAGGGCAGGTATAAGGACACCAAATTCTAAAAACTGTAAAATCGAGTCCACAAAGCACCGGTATAAGGACACCAAATCCTAAAAATTGTAAAATCCAGCCCGAAAAGTTCATTAACAAAAATAGAGTTTCTTAAAGCTTATAAAATCGGTACGATAGTTTCTATGATTTTCAAGGAAAAGGAGGGAATATAGTGGATAAAAAACATAAAAAATGCTGCTCTGTGTATAAAGCATTAAGAGTGATAAAACTACAGCAAATTCAATTAGAAGGTTGCCAAGGTGAATGCTGTTGCAGTAGCTTACTAACGAAGATTGTAAAATCAGATACGATACCTTTCATGCTCGCTACTCCTAAAGGGACTTTTAGTGTAGAAGCTGAACAAAAAAAAGATCATGAACCATTTTCAACAGCATTTTTTCGCCTAGAAGGACTTAAACCAGAATCGTGTCAAGCGATCATCTCACTATTAAAGCCTTTGACTATCGATGATGAAATAGCTGAAGACTTAGAAGATCTCTATAGGTTAGAACGAACAGCGATAAAGATAAAAGTAGATCTTTGTAAATTCTGTGCAATTAAGTGTCTTGATATTAAATTACTAGCAAAGAAAAAAGTTATTATCGAGCCTAAATGCTAAAATATTAGTTTGAAAAATCCCCAAACGAAGCGATATTGGGGATTTTTTGCATGATCATTGAAAAACTCAATTGAACTATGCTAACGTATCTAATAAGTAGTTTCCATAGCCAATAGGAGTTGAATAGGTTGCTTTCCATGTATCTAGCATCCTTGCATTTTTAAACATTGTCCGGAGATCTCTTCCATTAAACCCTATAAACATTGGATCCCCGTTTGAGGTTAACCCTATATCTAATCCTAAATCAGCTAAGTTTGGTAATTTTTTAGCAAGTTGTTTTGCAATCGAAAGTGACAGTTGTTCAATTTTTTGAAACGTTTCCCCAAAATCTAATCTCCCTTCGAGTAAACGATCTAATTGGGAAACACGGCCTCCTCTAGCTACATTTGTTACGAAATGTCCAGATTTCGCAACTTTACCAACAACACCGGTTACTTGCCAAGCTCCTTGATGATTTCGTTGAACAGAAACACGAAGATCAAATGGATTGCCTTGAAATGTCGCTAGTTGAATCCGCTCCTGGACGAGATAATTTTTTTTGGAGATCGTCTTAATCAGTACATTTGGTAAATCACTCGAAAATGAAATTTGCTTTAAACGTTTTTCTTTTTTATCAATGTATGAAAGAACATTCTCACTATTACGACGTTCAATCATCATTACACCTATACCTAAACTACTGCTGTTTGGCTTAATGATTAATTTATGATTGTTCTCCAACATCGAAAAGATATTTTCTTCTGTCGCTTTCAACGTCCTTGGCAGATAAGGGATAAGTTCCTCGTTTTCTGCTAATAATTCATGAATTTTTAACTTACTATATCGATTGCATTGATTGAAAATAATAATCCCATCATCGACCAAACTTTGTAGTTTAACTTTAGCTTTTTTTGAAAAAGTGTGGGCCCGATTATGAATCACCTTTGGTGTTGGTACAGCCATTTTTTTATACGATCCATCTATTTTTACAAATGCATTTATTTCTGTATTCCCCTTTGAAATATCTTTTAAGCGAAAAAAACAAGGGGTTAGCCCATACATTTTCCCTGCCTCTTCATATAATTCAATATTTTCAAATCGAGTTTTCCCCTTAGGAATCCCTTGGAAGATTTTATCACTTAATAAAACACCTATTAATTTTTCTACCATTTCATCAACTCCTACTGAAACTCATATACAGTACTATATGAAGAGCGTTCAGCAAATGTTAAGATCTGCAGCAAAAATAAGCATACCTCTACCTCGAGAGATACGCTTTATTGCTGGTGCTCGGAAAGCCAGCTAGAGCCTTCGCATAATTTATCGGAGAATTCATAATTTCTTGTCGTAACTGAGGTTCCCTTAACAAAGCGAGACTTTTGTGACCATAGCCACTATTTGCTTCTAGAAAATAGATATTGTCATTATGATCAAATATAAAATCTAACGCAATATCACCATAGTGACCGCCGAATTGATCAATACTTCGCCCACAAAGAATACATGCTTCTTCGATTTTCTTTATTTTTTCGCTAGCAGTGTTTTCCTGATAGCCATACAAGTGCATTAGTGCCTCTTTTCCTGCAATTAATTTTTCAGTAAATCTTATATTTGTCGTAATATTTCCAGAGCTAGCAACTCTAGCTATACAGCCTCTAAATTTCCATTCCATTGTTCCATCCTTTTGTAGGTAAGCTCGAAAGTCAATGTTTTTACCATCGAATTGGAAAGGTACTCCTTGTTGAACAATATACTTATGTTTTTTTAGGATGTTACCTAAATGTTCTTCCATCTTAACACGATTGATGAACGAATGTTTTTGTTGTTTATTATCAATGACTTCAAATCCTTGATCTGTTTTTCGCACCTGATAAATACCATTACCTAGACCACCATACCTTCTCTTTAAATAGAGCATCGGATACTTTTCTAGCAAAAGGTAGATTTGCTTCATTTGTTCTAGGTTCTCAGTGTATGGTACGAAACCTTTCGTTAGCGGATTTTCCGTCATCCAACTGTAAAACTCCCATTTTCCAGGTTCATTCTTATTAAAACAAGTGTCCCCGATGATGTCGGTTAAGATCTTATACTTCTTTCCTAAACGTAAAAAAGGGCGATGAAATGCAGCGCAAGGAAACGGAAAGGTACCATATGTCCACTGCTCTTTCTTTCGCTTATTTGGATTGTAGTAATAACCATTTACAAAACGGTTTTTTATATCGATTTCACAGATTGGGATGACATAAATTAACCCCTTTATATTTTTATAATCATTTAGCCAACGAAGCAGAAAATTCAAGTTTCTCAGTTTAATTTTTTCAAAATTATAGTAGCGGATCATTCCGATAAAAGGTCCTAGTACGAACCGCTTGTCTTTTAATTCCCACTCAAACTCTAAGTCCTCAGGAAGTGTTAGCTCAGCGAAGAGCCTTTTCGGTATCCCAACAGTATGAGCATCTAGTTCATCATTCGTACAAATCGTCACTTCATGTGTTAACATCCCTAACTGTAATGTTACCTTTTCGACTTCCATTTGATATTTTCTTAATGTCTCGCTATTAAAGTAAATTCGGTCATGTTGATCGCTCTCGACTCTTTTAACAAACAAGAAAATACACCCTTTACTAAATACTTAAGCGGAAGCTGGTTCGCTTTATCCATCTATATGATTTGGTGATTTAAAAGGTACGTTACAAAGTCTTAAAATAAACCCAAATTTGACGAAATGTACACGGCAGTTAACCAAACTACGAAAGTATTGTTACCTCAAAATCCTTTCTACATATATTGATTAAGACTAATCAAAAAGAAAGGACGTTCTTCGTGAATTCAAATCTCATAAAGGAAATACTTCCTATTCTTAAAGGGACGATCATGACTGGAAATGAAGAAACATATTTTAATAAAGTTGTTACAAGAGTAAAGCATGTTAAACCTTATTCATTGTTATTTTGTATAGACAAAAAAGAAGCTGAAGTCTTAAAAAAAACAAGCTTACCTCCTTGTATTGTCGTTATTGACCATGTAGATCTTGTCAATCATTTGGATCAAGAAGGTGTTACGGTAGTGACCGTAAAACGAACAAAGGCTGCCTTCCGAAGGTTTCTTTCCTACTACAGAAGTATCTTTGAAATTCCGGTTATCGCTATTACTGGCTCTACAGGTAAAACAACGACAAAAGAAATGATCACTCATATTCTAAAAAAACAAGGAAACGTCAAATCTACAATCTTAAATTATAATTTATTTCGCTCAAATGCTGCTGTGTTGTTGAGATTTGATGAAAAAACTGATTTCGCTGTATTTGAATTAGGTGTAGGCTACAGAGGACATTTATCACTTTGCAGTAAATATTTTGGTCCCTTTTCTACAGTTATTACAACAATTGGCGCTGATCATATTAGTAGATATGAGTCAAAAGAAGATTACATTCAAGAGAAAGCGAAAATCTTTAAAGGCTTAGGGGAGAAAAACGTAGTCGTATTAAATGCCGATTGTGAAAATACAAAAAAAGTCAATTTATCAACTATTAACAATAAAATATATACCTTTGGATTTAGTGATGACGCTGACTACAAAGCATCTAACTTTCATTATGTCGAAAACGGGGTTAAGTTTACATTGACGAATGAAAACAAAATATACGAAGTGTTTGTTCCAGGCTATGGCAAACATAATGTTTATAATGCTCTTGCGGCTATTACAACAACTAACGCTCACGGCATCCCTATTGAAGTTTCAATTGAGAGATTAAAATCTTATAAGCATCCGAGACGTCATTTAGAAGTTTCTACAGGGTTAAATGGCGCAACAATTATTGATGACACTTGGAATACAAACTCTACCTCTGTGAAAGCGGCCTTAACGGTCTTAAAAGATATTTCAAAAGAAAAGAAAACGGTCGCGATATTAGGACAAATAAGTGAACTTGGCACAGAAGAGGAGAACGAACATAGGTTAATTGGTCGAGAAGTTTTTTCCAAAAAAATTGATAAGTTGATAACTGTCGGAGAAACAGCTTCAATGATTGCAAATGAAGCAATAAAGATGGGGATGAAGAATGAAGATATCTTTCCTTGTGTAAATGAATCCGAGGTCTTATCGGCAGTAGCTGAACTTGCTGATCCAAATTCGATGATTTTAGTGAAAACTTCAATGCGTCAATCATTCAGAGATTTTATGAAAAAGCTAAAAAAACGATAAGGTGGTGTTCATGTGGATCAAAAATATGTCGGTGTCATCTTACCTGATGGGATATACAAGGTGCTTTTACAAGGAAAAAGCCAAATAAATGTTAGAGCCTATCAAGAGGCTGGTGATCACTTTGGTTTAACGCCTCTGTTTTTTATCGTGAAAAATTTAAAACCAGGTAGAGATGAAATAAACGCTTTTATAAAAAGAGAAAATGGATACAAGCTTGAAACCTTTCCTATTCCAAAAGTGATTTACAGTCGAAGCTTTTTAAGTAAACGACAAATGAACTATTTATCAAAAATGAATGTGCAAATCTATAATACAAAAGGGATTAGTCAAAATAAATATAAGATGAATCAAATCATTAGTGATAATAAAGAGTTACAGCCATATTTACCGGTTACTGAAAAGGCCACAAAAGCGACGTTACAATCGATGATGGAACGTTTTAGCCGCCTAATTCTAAAGCCGGCAAACGGCAGCTTAGGTGGCGGCATTATGAAGCTCGTCAAAAAGGCTGACGAAAGTTGGATGCTCCATTATCCCGTTGCAAGAAGAAAATGGGAAGAAGTAACTTTTACTAACGTTTTTCCAGAGGTGCTGTTAACGACAATTGAGGCAAAAGCCTATATAATTCAAGAGCAAATATCGCTTGCAAAACATCAAGAAATGCCATTTGACATGCGCGTTGTCGTTCAACGTGACCACAGTGGAGATTGGGTTTTAGCCGGGGTTTTATGTAAGGTCGCAACACAAAAAGATAGATTTGTGACCAACATCAGTCAAGGAGGTCGTTCATTAAGCTTTGATCGGGTTTTCAAATCTCATCCTTACTTGTCTTATCAAAAAGTTTATGAAGAAATCGAAGTCGTTTCATTAAAGATCGCTAAACATTTAGAACATTATACGGACCATATTGCCGATATTGCCTTAGATTTAGCAGTAGACGAAGACGGACATCTTTATTTTATTGAAAGTAATTTTCGTGGTAGGTATGGAAATGTTAAATATAAAGGAAAGAGGTACGAAGAATGGCGAGCAAAACATTGGAATCCGATTGGCTATGCGCGGTTTCTAATTGAAAATTCCGATTAAAAATAAAGGATACGTTTAAGACGCAGAGTGTCATGACATTCTGCGTCTATTGGTTAAGAAAAGCGTAAGTGCTCACACTCATCAATGTTTTTGTTTCTACATTAAAAGATTTATTTTCAAGCCCTGCTTCCTATCTTTGCATTTTCCGCTAAATATACAGCATAAGGGATTAGATATCTGGCAAAATCTAGTTCCCGTGTTTTACTACCAGGACGCCAATTTACTTCGTAGAGCCAAATTTTCCGCTGTTTATCGATTGCAATATCAATTCCTAACTCATCAAAACTTTTATTATATAAGCTATCAAAATGGTTTGAAAACATTAAGGCAAATTGCTCTAAATATCGTTTCATATTAAAGTGCTCCTCTTTAAATTCATCAACTAAAAATGCATCAAGAACACCTCGAAACCCGCCACCACTGATATTATTGATCGGTTTTACTCCCCCTGCAAGCCTCGGATAAATTCGATTAATTATCCACTTACCGTCGCCATCTTTTTGGACATGCATTCTAAAGTCGTAGGAAGTCCCTGTTATTGTTTGGCATGTAATAAACTTTTGAATTAAATATTTTTTGGACTTTAATTTCGTTTTATAGAAATTTTTTAAGCTTTTCAATGTTACTAGTTGTTCAGTTTCTCCATTAAATAAACAATAGAGATGCTCTCGCTTTTCGAGGAAAAACACATTTTTTCCTTTACTACCTGAAAATGGTTTTATGACAACTTTGTTATATTTATTTAGGAAATGAATGATTGTAGAAAAGTTTTTTATTTTGTTAAAAGGAATGATATAATCGGCAAACTCTTTACCTTCTTGTATTTTTTTATAGACATTCATTTTTGTCCCTACCGAAAAGCTAGTAAAAGGAATTTTTTCCTTCAATGTTCGATAAACATTTTTTTGCATTGCCGTTTTAGGGCCACCTGCATTATATATTACATCAGGGAACGGCATCTCTTTCTGCTTCCACTCGCCACTATCGTATACCCATGCTAATATTGTTTCATTCTCCAAATTGACTTTTCCTGGTGAAAAATAAAAAAAATCATACCCTTCTAATTTTGCAATCGCAGCACAAGCGTATGCCTTTTTCAATTTACTAGGGTGCACACGATAATGGAGCATTCCAATCATAGTCATTGTCATTCTCCCTTTCTGTCAGCTCAATCAGGCAGAAAACCAGCTAGCCTTTTTGCATATAACATGTTTGCATACCTAATTTTATTTACTAACCCTTTATTGCCCGCAAATGAGGCCACAAAGTCGTTAGGATTTCGATGATTAATTTCTATTAGCCATACATTTCCTTGGCTATCAATACCTAAATCAATTCCCAGTTTTCCAAAATGCATCCCGCACCTTTCGATAGCAACAGCAGCATTTATAGCAACCTCACCCAATTTTGAAAGATAGTGATTTACTACTTTTTCGTCCTCAAAAATTCTCGTTAACGTAGTTTTTGCGATCTCGACCTTACCACCACGGTGACGATTACTAACGATATTTCCGATTACACCATTTCTACCAACTACTCCATAAACCTTCCATTCACCTGTCTGATCCTTTACGACAATGACTCGAAAATCCACGATAACATCATTTGTTAGCTTCAGGTTCAAAGGTTGTTGGACAATAAACTTTTCTGGAATAAAGGATTTTTTTAGAAAACTATTAGCCTCTTCTTGACTATGAAATTGATATTCTTCTTTTTCTCCATCGACGATTGATTGTACCTTAATAATAGTAGTTTCCTTTTCTATTTTCGTTACTTTTTTCCCTTGCATTCCTTTGATTGGCTTGATATAAGCAGCCTGGTACTTTTCTAGAAATTCTCCAATATCAACAGGTGATGAATACAATACCGTATCCGGTAGAAAATCAGATAATTCCGGGAAAACATTTAACCATTTATACATTTCCCACTTATCGAATTTCGCTGAATTAAAAATTTTATTTCCCAAAAGTGATTGAAAGTGCCACTTCCACTCATTAGATAGTGATGATCTACGAAAAATTGCTAACGGATAAGGATAAACCCCTTTAATCCACTTTTTTTCTGTATGGTTAAATACATAGCCAATGATTGTTCTTTTTTCTATATCAATGCCTTCATTGGAAAACGCTAGAATGACACCACCAATATCATCATATTTTCGTACATAGCGACCTAATTTCATAACCTTTTCGTCTAACTCCTCCAAAGTTTTTGCCGCCACTAAACCGATATTCGGTCCTAAGTTGAGTTCGTTGTCTTCATACTTTAGTTCATAAATAGCAAATAACGGGATCATCAATTCCTCAACGACTTCTTTAGAAACGAACATTTCCTGTTCATTTATACTCTCTGAAAAAATAATACTTACTTCACATACCTGCAGTCCGAAGCGTAGTATAACCCTAGGCAAAAAGTGTAGTTGTAATCTAGACATATCGCTAGGATGAACGATCACTTGCCGCTGCTCCAGTGTCTTATCTAACTTTACTTTGAGTTTTTTTCCCATAACGCCCCCCATTACCAACTAACCACTTTTTAAACTTTGAATAAAAATTCCTCTTTGCTATCGTATTCGCTAAATAATGAATGGTCACTGCTAAAAGATAGGCAATATAGCTAAAACAAAAAGGAGAAAACTTACATACAATACAAAGGATAATTTCTAATGTGTTTATAAGGTGGGTAAGATAATATGCAGACAATTGTATTTATTGAAACAAACAAGTCAGGTTCAAGTCGCGATGCGATAAAAGCTGCAGAGGAAATGGGCTATTTCACTGTCCTTTTTACAAGCCGAAAAAAAACAATAGAACAACGAAAAGAATATCCAGATGTCCATGAAATGTACTATGATGAACTAACCAACTTAGATCGTTTAAGGTCATCAATCGATAGAATAGTGAACGATGGAAAACGCGTTAAAGCGATTGTAAGCTTCGTTGATTCGTATGTATATCTAGCTTCTCTATTATCTGAAGAGTATTGCAATAGTAAAATTCCCGCAAAAGCTGTTGATATTATGGAAAATAAGGTGAAAACACGGCTTTCCTTAAGTAATAATCAATACAATCCACAATTCGTCATCTTTCATGAGACAGATTCCTTAGTTGAACTCATCGCACAACAAGAGCAATATCTCCCTGTTATTGTTAAATCACCGTGCTCAACAGGATCAAAGGATGTCTTTTTAGTTTCTACGATAAACGAACTAGAAAAGCGTATTAAACAACTACAAATTAAGTGCCCGAATGAACCAATTTTAATAGAGGAATATTTAGAAGGGACACAGTTTTTAATAGAAGCTTTAGTCTATGATAATGAAGTTACTATTGGTGCTATGATTGAACAAGAAATTACAAAAAACAAAAGGTTTATCGTTACCGGATATTCAGTACTAGCTGACGTTTCCACTGAACAATTATATGAACTAGAACATATATTAAAGTCTCTCATCACAGATCTCGGTTTTACAAATGGTTCACTTCACGTCGAAATAAGACAGACAAACAAAGGTGAATGGAAATTAATAGAGGTCAACCCGAGAATGTCCGGGGGAGCTATGAACCAAATGTTAAACGCTGCATTCGGAATCAATTATGTTGAAGAAACACTAAAAATTTGGTTAGGGATAAAACCTTCTTTAAATCGCACGAAAAACAAATATACGTTTACCAAATACCTGACACTCGCCGCGAGTGGTATTTTAGAAAAAGTGACAGGAAAAAAGAAAGCGACAAACAGTCCTGGAGTCGTCGACGTTTATGTCAAACCTCGAAGGGGCTCAAGACTTTCTCTACCTTATTCGATGGGCAATCGCTATGCTTATGTTATTGCTGCTGCAAATACGAAAGAAAAAGCCTTTGAATATGCTAATAATGCTGCTAAACAAATTCAGTTTCATCTAGCAAGTGATTAAACGAAAACCGCTAGAATGTGATATCCATTATCTAGCGGTTTTGTTTATTGATCATTTTTCTTGGTAACTCTGTTAATTAACCGGAAATGCTTTTATATTTTTTTGTTATCTTTTACCAACTGAGGCAGATGTTCTGCACTTATTTGATCTTCCAATGTTAGTCCGTCTTCATACGATCGATAGGTCATAACGACTTGATCAGAAGTATATACTTTAAAAAATAAAATACGCTCAATAACCCCTTTTCTGACTTCCAATATAAAGGTTAAATCTTGTATTTGCAGTTTGTAGAAGTCATAAGTAATTCCGAGCAATGTCTTACTCGTTTTCTGTACATTATCATGAGTTTTCACCATTTCTGCAATCTCTTGTACCGTTACTCCTTTATGAATGATGTCATTCAATGTTTCAAGGATAGAATGAGCTTTGTCACTTAACTTTTCAAATAAACTTTTGGGTACTGTTTCTTTTACATCCATGTTTCCTCCACCTTCCGTTATACGATTCCTACTTACAACTGAGGTTTATATACAAAACCTAATATAGAGACCGTTTTTCCATTCACGACAGCAGACTGTCCGAACGTAGTCTGCGCAATTCATTTGCGGTTATTTCACACTACCAAAGCCTTTTAATTTCACGTTTACATTGATAGAAATTTTTGCGTCTGGATAGATCTCCTCTTTCCAGTTCATCCCCTTCCATTTTTGATAACTGGAACTATTTCGCACAAATTGACCAAGTCCTAGGCTGTCTGTTTGTTTTTCTTGCATTTCTTTGATTATTTTTTGACCAATCTCTTCAATATACTTTGCTAGTTTCTGTTCAATTTCTTTTTGCACTTCATCGTCTGACAAATCTAAATGACCAGTGTATTCATCTACTCCGCCTCTAACAAGTAAATCGATTTCGATTTCAGAGGGAGACTTGACATGGACCTTGCGAGTCGATTCTAACGTATTAAAGGTAAGGTATAAATAATCATCTTCCTTTGGTTCATCTTTTAAATCCATTTCAACGGTAATGTTACCACCTAAATAATCGCCGTGGAGCATCTTAAAAACACGACCATCCTTGGGATGAACTTTTATTACTAACTGATCTCCTTTAAATAACCCAATTCCATCCAAAATAATCTCTTCTTTGCCTTGTTTGATTAAGGGCACAATCGGATCAATACCATCATCATAATAATCGCGAATGAATTGGTATAATGACGTATCAATCGTAACATGAGTTTTAGCTTCTTTTTCAATCATTTCGTAAATATAGCGACCCGTTCTGGGGTGTTGTTGATAGTCAGCCATTAGTAGCTCTTTAGGACTTCCATTAACAACAATGACTTTCAAATTTAAGCCGATGCTGTGGTCTCGGTTTAACGTATCAATCGTATCTTTAAAGCCTCTTGCTGCTAAATTGTCTCCAAATAAGACGGATCTTAATTGACCACTTACTAATACACGTTCAGTTTGCCTCGCCAACTGGGTTCGCCCTTCTTTACTCGTATGTGCTGTAGTTGTTAAAGTCACACGATCCGTGACAGCAGTGGGTGTTACTTGGGGGAGGGAAATCGTAATTATGAGGATCCCCTCTTCTTCAGCATTTTTTGCTTCATTTAGTTCATATCCGACTGAGTTAATGAAGCCGAGTTGCTCAACAATTCGTTCTTGGGCACAACCTGTTCCTAGGATAATTAGAGATGAACCAGTAAATAAGGCTAATAATAGTTTACGCAATGTCTTCCTCCCTCCTTGCTTTCTTCGAATTGATCCAAAGTAGTAAGATCAGTAACAAAGGAAAACAAAAAGCAAAGACTATATAAGGATTGATGACGAAGCTAAACCACTCATTGACTTCCCTTTGAATTGTTGGAATTAGTGAGACTAAAAACGTACTAGCAAACAGTAAAATAAGTAGTTTTTTCTCCTTCGTTTTCTTAAATATTTGCTTACTGACTTCAAGTGCAGCCCAATGATAAAAAACAACCGTGACCATTATTTTCAGAAGAAAAACACCAAAAACAAAATTCTCGATCCTTTCGATCACAGGGGTTTCCATATATTTTAAGATTTCATAAGTAGGATACAAAACCTGACGCATTTGATCGAGACTAAAAAAACCCATACCCATAAAACAAACTGCCGTATAAACAAACGTCGTAAATAAATGTCCACCGACTATCGCTTTCCCGAAATTGCCATCTGGTTTTACATAGGGAATTAAAAACAACACTAGTTCAAACCCTAAAAAAGCTGAATAGATCTCTAAGCTAGTGGTTACTGGGTCGAGTGCATCTTGAAGTAAAAATGGGGTGATCCGGATGAAACTAAACTCATCAACAACAAGTAATAGTAGCAATAATGTCCAAATCGTCAGATAAAAAATGACAAGGGAAGTTTTCGCCATATTGTATATCCCTTTACTAACGAAGTAGAGAGCGACGATGGCAAAGTAGCCCAATAATAGGTTCGGATTAATATCGGGAAACATCGTTAACTGAATCAGCAATGTATAATTTTTGGCGACCAATATTCCTAGTAACCCAAAAGTTACAATCATATACACGTATAATGGATATAAAATCAGCTTCGGCAAGCTAGCTTCTAAAATCATAAAAATCGATTTGCCATTCCCTCTTTTATAGAAAAGAATAATGAAATAAATGTTGACGAGAACGATGGCTGATAAACCAATAAGCCCAATCCAACCATTTGTGCCAAATGCTTCTGCTACCAATCGTGGCAAGGCAAACAAGACAATGCCAGATTGAATTAAATAGACAATAACAGCTAACTGGGTATAGTGTATTTTTTCATTCATAGTTAATCCAATCCTTTAATGCTTCATTTTTTGATGGACCTTGTTTGTAGTTTTTGTTTGTACTGGCCTTTCTTTCAAACCCCAATACGGAGCGCGAATAAAGATATCCTTCCAATCCTTAAAGTAAAAAGGTGATACAGGAATTAAGTATGGAGCTTTCAAACTTGTTAAGCTCGAAATGTGGATTACAAAAAAGGCCACCCCAATCATAATTCCATAAATTCCAAGGAACCCTGCAAGCAAAATTAAAATAAAACGAACAATACGGATCGCATTACTCATGTTATAACTAGGTAAAACGAACGACG